>JAIXWZ010000147.1 GCA_027491035.1 Comamonadaceae bacterium
ATGGTGCCCACCAGGTCGGCCGTCGAGGCCATGGGGTCCAGGCTTTGCGGCTCGCCAATCATCGCCAGGTTGGCCGCTCCGCCCTTGGGCGGCGAGGCAAAGGTGGCCAGCGGCAGGGCGGCGAGCAGCAGCGTGACGAGGTGCCTACGGGGCAGGTGCAACATGAAAGTCTCCTGGTGAAAGGTCAGAACGAGCGAGGACGGATGGAGCGGGAGCAGAACGGACGAGAGAAATGTAAGTAATTTACTTTTTCCACTGTATTGGAAGCGTGATTGGGTGGGAAGCAGGGTTTTCCTGTAATTAAATGTTCAATAATGGTTGTTCAACCATCCACAAACTTGAGGAGATCTTCATGCCCGTTGAAATGTTGGGAGCCTCGCCGGTGGCCTCTGATCGCCTGGCCCGCCCGCTCTCACCGGCCACCCGCGCCGGTGACTTTGTGTTTGTCTCGGGCCAGGTGCCGACCAACGACCAAGGCGAAGTGGTTAGTGGCGGCATCGAGGCGCAAACGCGACAGGTGTTCGCACGGATCGAGCAGGCCCTGGCTCTGGCCGACTGCCGCTTGAGCGATGTCTGCAAGGTCAGCGTGTGGCTCGATGACGCGCGCGATTTCGGCAGCTTCAACCGCGTCTACATGGAGTGCTTTGGATCGCACCGACCGGCGCGCTCGACGGTCGAGGCCAGGTTGATGATCGACGCCAAGGTCGAAATCGACGTGACCGCCTACAAGCCACGCTGAGCCACCCGCCGGCTCAGACGTCGCAGGGCAAAGCCCTTGCCGTCAGCGGGCACAGCACCCAAAAAGGCGCCGCCACGTGGGCGCTCAAAGAGTGCCTCGCACATCATGCGCAGGAGTCGCCTTTGCACCCGCTCCATGGCTGACGCGAACCTCTTTGGGTCTCGGGGGATTTGAAAGGCAAGGGACCGTTTGCACAAGTCCCTTTCTGTCATTGCCAGTAGCGCCGGCGACGTGGCAATCCGTGGCAATCATCGCGATGACAACCAGCGACAAGCTGCCGGCCATTGACGTAGCCATCGACACAAAAAAAGTGGGCGATCGCCCGCTCGACGGTCTTTGAGGCTTATGCCAGGCGACCCATAGCTGCTGGAGACAAAGGCGTGGCTCAAGCCTTGCCCGGTCGGGAGCCCGATACCGCCGCGTAAATGCCCAGCGCAAGGTAGACCATTGCAGTGACGTAACGGCCCAGGCCGACGACCCCTTGCGATGCGCGCAGCGCGGGAGCCAAAGCCGAGGCCACCAAGACGTAGGCCGCGTCGCTCAGAGCCGCTACGCCAACGAAGATCGCGCTCAGTGCAAGCGACTGCAGTATTGGGGCCGCCGTAGGCATCATGAACTGGGGCAAGAAAGCCGCGAAGAACAAAGTGGTCTTCGGATTCAAGAGGGCCACCCAAAACCCTTGACCAAGAACCTGCCAATGGCTCGCTGGCGCCGAAACGCCGGGTGCGCCCGAGGGCTTGCTGCGAAGCGCTTGAACGGCAAGAAAGCACAGGTAGGCGGCGCCAGCATACTTGAGCACCTCAAACGCCATGGCCGAGGTAGCAAGCAAGACGGCCAGGCCCATAGACGCAGCCGCTGCGTTGCCAAAGTTCCCGAGGGCAACGCCTGCCACTGAGGCGAGCCCGCAGGCGCGCCCCTTCGACAGGGTCTGTGCCACGATGTAGACCACGCCCGGGCCGGGTATGACCGCCAACACGACGACGGCGGCCAAGAAGGCCAGGAGCAGCGGGGCGGAAGGAAGGATCTCAGTCATCGTTGGTTTAACTCCGCGGGCGGTTCGTGCCGCCCTCACTTGGATGTGGGCAGAAGGTCAACCCATCTGGCCAGGTGCCGATGAGCCGACACCCACACTTGAGCAGCGAAACGGGTGAAGGCGATGTACGCGCTACGAGGGACGGCCGCCAGACCGCCGTGGTCAGCCAAGAACCGGCTGACCCGTATGACCGACCCTGGGGATCTGATCAAAGGGATGTGCCTGCCTGATGGTCGAGTCGAGACCCAGTCTAAGCCTGATCGATCGCAGCAGGGCGGCGCACCGGCGGGCAATAACTTTTTTTAACCTTATCCAAGCTGCCGCCCACCCCATGCGGATGGAGATCCCTTAAAACCCGGCTTAAGGGTTCACCACCGGCTGGCTCAGACGTCGCGATGGCTTGCAAAGCGCAGCTTCACATCGGCCATCTGCTCGACCACCTGGGCCACGATTTCGCTCGGGCCTTGGCCCAGACCCTGGGTCAGGGCGATGCTGTAGATCTGGCGCGCTTGCCCCAAGGTGAACAGCGGCACCCCCAGTCGGGCCGCCAGGCTGTGGCCCAGCCCTTGATCTTTGTGCGCCAGCTGGGCTGAAAAACCCGGCGCGTATTTGCCGGTCAAAACGCTGTCGGGCAGCCGAGTGCGCAGCGGTGCGTTGTCGGCCGCCGTGGAGGTCAGCACCTCGAGCATGACCTCGGGCTGCAGCCCCGCCTTCATGCCCAAAGCCATGGCTTCAAGGTCCATCAGCTGGATCGATTGACTCAGCAGGTTATTGACCACCTTCATGGTGATGCCCATCGACGGCGCGCCACACCACACCACCCGCGAGCCGAGCTGCTCGAGCACCGGCCGCACGCGCTCGAGATCCTGCGCAAGCGCCCCCACCATAAACGTCAGCTTGCCCTGCTCGGCCTGCGCCGGGCGCCCGCCAATGGGCGCGTCCATCATGGCAAAGCCGGCCTGTCGCACCGCATCGCCCACCTTCAGGGACACCTGCGGATCGATGGTGCTGCACTCAACGATCAGGGTGCCGGCATGCGCGCCCGAGAGCAAACCGCCCTGCCCCAGCACGACCGCCTCGACGTCGGCGCTGTCAGAGACCACCGTGAACACGATGTCGACCGTGGCCGCCAGTGTTTTGAGGTCGGGCGCCACGGCCGCGCCCATAGCGGCAAATTGAGCCGCTGGGCCGGCGCTGCGGTTGTAAACCGTCAGCGCATGGCCCTGCGCCAGCAAGCGCCGGGCCATGGCCGAGCCCATTTGTCCCAAGCCGACAAGACCGATTTTCATAGTGACGGTGCCTCTGGATTCGTTCGTTGATTCGTGCGTTGATTCGAGCGTCTATTCTGCGCGGATCCCGGCCTCTTTGATGACGCGGCCCCAGGTGTCGACCTGGCTGGCAAAAAAGGCGGCAAACGCCTGCGGATTGCTGTCCACGGTTTCAATGGCCATGGCGTTGATGCGCGCCTTGGTTTGCGGCCTGCTCAAGGCCTCTTGCGCGGCCTTGAGCAGCCGCGCCGACACCGCATCGGGCGTGCCCCTGCGCACAAACAAGCCGTGCCACGACCGGATGGTCAGGTCCTGGTTGAAACCGGCCTCGGTGATGGACGGCACGTCGGGCAACTCGTTGAGGCGGGTGGGCTGAAACACCGCCAGTGGGCGGATGGGCGAGCCGGGCGACATGAAGGTCGGCTGCGGGTTTTCGCACATGAAATCGACCGAACCAGAAATCACGCCCTGCATGGCCAGCAGTCCCCCTTTGTAGGGCACGTGCAGGGCCTTCAGACCCACACGCCGGGCAAACAGCTCAGGGGCCAGATGCGAGGCCGTGCCGCTGCCCCCAGAGCCGTAGGTCAGGCCCTGCGGTTTGGCGCGGCCACCGGCCACCAGTTCGGCCGCCGTGCGGTAGGGGCTGTCTTTGTGCACCAGCAAGATGGTGGGCACGCGTGTCAATTGCAGCAGCGGCTGCAACTCCGAGAGCTCGTAGCCGATCTTCATCAAGGCGGGGTTGACGCTGTGCGCAAAAGCGCCCATCAGCACCGTCAGCCCATCGGCTGGCGATTGCACCAGGTTCATCGCTGCAATATTCGCCGAAGCCCCCGGTCGGTTTTCCACAATGACGCTTTGACCCAGGATTTCGGACATGGGCACGGCCAGCAAGCGCGCCACACTGTCAACCGCGCCGCCCGGCGCAAAGCCCACCAGCAGGCGAATGGGACGATCAGATGAGGCCTGCGCCCCCGCTTGAAGCGCCCATGGGGCGGCCAGCATTGCGCCGCCCGCGCGTAAAACCAGCCTTCTTTGATTCATGGCATGTGCTCCTTGGTGATCGATGCGTTGCAAACTCAGGGTGCGCCCACCATGGTGGCCTCAGGGTCCATGGGGGGCTGGGGGAAATGCAGGCCGCGCTGTCCCGACATGGCCCGGTCGGCCACATAGGGCGCAGCCTCGAAGGGATAGCCGATCAGGCGGCCTTTGCGCACCCACTTCAGGTCGTCCCCGTTAAGGTGCCCAATGAGCTCGCTCGACAGCTGCAAGACGCGCGCCTGGTGCTCGGCCTGCGCGGCCAGATTGACCTGCTCGAGCGGATCGTTTTGAAGGTCAAAAAGCTGCAAGTGATTGCCGGCCGGGTACCAGATGAGCTTGTAGCGTCCATCGTGCAGCATGCGGCTGGCGCCATCGTCCTCGCGGCACTCGCCGTAGAAAAACTCGCGCTTGTGCCGGCCCACCATGGACAGCCCCTCCACGCCTTCGGGAATCGGGATCTGGGCCAAATCGAGCAAGGTGGGCATGATGTCTTGCAGACCCACGAGCCGCGAGTCGACATGGTTGGCCCGCACCCGCGGGTCGCCGGCGGCGCCCACCAAGATCATGGGAATGGCGCTCGATCCCTCGTAAAACAGCCGCTTGGCCCACAGGCCAAAATCGCCCAACATGTCACCGTGGTCGGCAGTGACCAGGATGACGGTGTCGTCGAGCAGATTTTCTTCTCGCAGCGTCCCCCAGATGATGCGCAGCTGATGGTCGACATGGGTGCACAGCGCATAAAACGCCTGCCGCAGCAGCCGGTGCACATGCGGCTGGTCAGTCACCTGCCAATAGCGGTGCACGGCATCCAGCGCCGGGATGTTGTGCTGCTGGTCCCAACTGGCGCGCACGGGCATGTCGATAGGCACATCGCGGTACAGGTCCAAATAGGCTTGCAGAGGCGCCAGGGGCGGATGCGGGTGGGTGTAGGAGACATGCCAAAGCGAGGGGCGCGTCGGATCGCGGCGCTTGATCACCTTGGCCGTCTCACGGGTGATCCAGTTCGTCACGTGCAAGGCCTCGGGCAAGTGCCAGGCGCGGCTCATGTAGTCGTTGTTGTTCATGCCATGCATGAACTGCTCGCCCGCATGCCCCTGCTCACTCAAGTAGACCTCGTAGTCATCGATCGCGCCAAGCTTGGGCCGACCCTCTTCGGCCAGGCGGACATCGTCAAAACCGATGCGGTCGCGCGGCGGGTAGACATGCAGCTTGCCCACCGCCTGCGTCTGGTAGCCCGCATCGCGAAAGACCTGCGCCAGCAGCGGCACCTTGGGCATGGTCAGCGCCGGCTTGAAGCTGCGGTCGCCGTGGGCGCGCGGGCTCAGGCCAGTCATCATGGTGCGGCGCGCCGGAATGCAGATGGGTGACTCCGAATAGGCCCGATTGAAGCGGGTGCCCAAGCGGGCCAGGTGATCCAGCGTGGGCGTTTGAATCACCGGGTGGCCAGCACAGCCGAGCAGCGAAGCGGGCCACTGATCAACCGAGATGAACAAGACATTCTTGCGCCTGGCGTCAGCCCGGCCCACGGGTGCTTTGGGGAGTCTGGAACGGGTCATGGCTGGGCATGCTAATAAAATTCAATTCATGCATCAAATCGAATTTTTAGATTTACTCATTGAAAAATATGAATTATTTCAACCTGCGCCACCTCGATGCATTCGTCACCGCAGTCGATAGCGGCTCGATGGCCAAGGCGGCGGCCAAGCTGCACATGGGCCAACCCGCGCTGAGCCAGGCCATCGCCAATTTGGAGCGGTTGTCGGGGGTCAAGCTGCTCTCGCGCACCACCCGCTCGCTGCTACCCACCCCAGCAGGCGAGGCGTTTTACAAAGGGTCGCAGCGGGTGCTGGAGTCCAACGCGCGGCTGCTCAAAGACCTGCAGATGTGGTCGAGCGCGCAGAGGGGCTCGGTCTGTGTGCTGAGCATTCCGTCGATCGCCCAGTTGCTGCTGCCGAGCATCGTCAAAGCCTTCGCAGCCGTCCACCCGGCCGTGCAGATCGAGGTGCATGACCATTCCGTGCCGCAACTGCTGACCATGCTCGAATCGGGTCAGGGCGACTTCGCGCTGGTTGCCCGCGGCCCAGACCATGAACAGCTCAAGCGCTTTGCTCTGCTCAAAGACCCCCTGCGCTGGTTGGGCAGCGCCCTGCACCCGCTGGCCCAGCGCGACAAGGTTGGCCTGCGCAGCCTGCGGGGCGAGCAGTTCATCGTGATGCGCCGCGGCGCCATCCGGGAGCTGATCGATCCGGTGCTGCGCGTGATCCATCCGCCCCTGCCGCTCATCGAGGTCGACCAACAGTCGACCCTGGTGGGCATGGTGGCAGCCGGCCTGGGCGTCTCGCTGCTGCCCAGCTTGAGCTGCCAGGCCTCGGGCGACGCCCGCACCATCCACAAGGCGCTGGCCTTTGGCGATCACCACCGCATGATCGATGTCACCCGCAACCCGCAGCGCGACCTGATGCCCTCAGCCATCGC
>JAIXWZ010000051.1 GCA_027491035.1 Comamonadaceae bacterium
CTGACCGCAAATGGCCGCCTGCGCAATGCCCAACGCGTCCATGAAGCGGACCATGTGATCGGCCAGCAGCGCCATGCTCCAGTCGGCCTGCGGCAAGGGGTCGGACTGACCGAAGCCCGGTGTGTCGACCGCGATGGCCGTGCGCTGACCCGCCAGCAGTCGCATCAGCGGCTCGAGCGTTTGCGACGACTGCGGCGTCTGGTGCAACAGCAGCACCGCTGGCCCCTGGCCCATGCGCCGGTAGTGCAGCCACTGCTGGCCGACGCGGCAAAAATGCCGGTCCATCGGCCCCAGGCTCGGCTCCAGGCCAGGTATCAGCCTTGGTGCCGTGTCGCGCACCATCAGGCAAGGGCCTTCAACACATCGTGGTGATAGGGGCGCAGCGCAAGGCCTTCGCGCAGGCGCGTCACCAGATCGGGGTTGGCGATGAAGCTGCGTCCGAAGGAGACCAAATCAAAATCACCGGCTTGCAGATGCTGCAGTGCCGTCTCGGGCGTGTGGCCGCCATTGCCGATCAGCACGCCCGGCCAGTGGCGGCGCAGAAAAGCGCTGGGCGTGCCGTCAATCTGCTCGCGCGGGCTGTCTTGTGTGATGCCGGTGTGCACATACGCCAACTGCAGGCCCGCCACCTGCTGCAGCAAGGCGATATAGGTTTCGTTGTCGCCCTCGCTCCAGCGCATCTCCCCGAAGTCGGGCCAGGCCGACAGACGCAGACCGACCCGGTGCGGCCCCCAGACCTCGACGCAGGCCTGGGTCACGGCCAAGGCAAACCGCAGCCGCCCGGGTAGATCGGCACCCCAGGCATCGTCGCGTCGGTTGGTGTGCTGGCGCAGAAACTGCTCGATGAGATAGCCGTTTGCGCCGTGGATCTCGATGCCATCGAAGCCGGCGGCGTGCGCGCGCTGCGCGGCCTGCCTGAACAGATCGATCACGCCCGGGATCTCTTGGGCCCCCAGGGCGCGCGGCATCTCGTTGTACAGCTCGACGCCGCCCGCCTGCCGGCGCAGCACAGGGTCGAGTACGGCCGAAGGCGCTACCGGCTGCACTTTGGCCCAGTGGCTGTGCGCGATGCGGCCGGTGTGCCAAAGCTGCGCAAAGATGCGCCCGCCTTCGGCGTGGACCGCATCGCAAACCTGCCGCCAGCCGCTGACGTGGCTGTTTGCAAACAGGCCCGGTGTATCGAGGTAACCCTGGGCCTCGGGCGTGACCAGGATGGCCTCGGTGATCAGCAGCCCGGCTTGCGCCCGCTGCGCGTAATAGGCCGCCGCCCCCGCTGACGGCCCCAGTTCGGGCGTGGCCCGGTTGCGCGTGCACGGGGCCAGCACCACCCGGTTGGGCAGCACCAGACCACTGCCCAAATCGAGCGGCGCAAACAGCGCATCGTTGTCTGCTTTCATGTTCATGGCCAGATTGTGCAGCAGCCGATGGATCGCTTCGTTCCTCGCGATGACGGGGGTGGGTGGCGCGACGACGGCACTGCGTCATTGCGAGCGCAGCGTGGCAATCCATGTCTTTTTATCCGCGCTGTGGCATCGCAAGGCCTGAGAACTCAACGAGATGGATCGCTTCGCCCCTCGCGATGACGGGGTGAGGGCGCGATGACGGGGTGGGCGCCACGACGAGGCGGGGCTATCGCGCCGGGGGGGGGCGCTCCCACAGTTGGGGGTGGGTGTCGAATTGGTGGGAGCCGCGCCCTCGCGGCGATTGGGCGCCCTTTTGGGGCTCAGGCCGGCCAGACGGGCGGGCGTTTTTCGAGGAAGGCTTGCACGCCTTCGAGGGCGCTGGCGTCCATCATGTTGCAGGCCATGGTTTGGGCAGCGTCTTCGTAGGCGGTGCCCATGCCCGCTTCAAGCTGGCGGTAAAACAGCTGCTTGCCCAGCGCCAGGGCCAGGCGGGGTTTGGGCAGGATGCTGGCCAGTAAATCTTCAAGCGCGCCGTCCAAATCCTCGGGCTCGGCCACCCGGTTGACCAGGCCTTTGTCCAGCGCCTGCTCGGCCGTGATGAAGGAGCCCGTGGCGAGCATTTCAAAAGCGGCCTTGCGCGGCAGGTTGCGCGACAGCGCCACGCTGGGCGTGGCGCAGAACAGGCCCAGGTTGACGCCGCTGACGGCAAAGCGGGCTGTGCGGGCGGCCACCGCCAGGTCGCATTGGGCCACGAGCTGGCAGCCGGCCGCCGTGGCCAGGCCCTGCACCTTGGCGATCACCGGCACGGGCAGGCGTTGCAAGCTCATCATGACTTGGCTGCAGCGGGCAAACAGGCTCTGGTAGTAGGCCAGGCTGGGCTCGGCCCGCATCTGCTTGAGGTCGTGGCCCGCGCAAAAGGCGCGGCCCGAGGCGGCGATGACCACGGCGCGCAGCTGCTCGTTGGCCGCCAGGGCGTCGATTTGGTGCTGCAGCGCCGCGAGCAGCGCCTCGTCGAGCGCATTGAAGGCTTGGGGCCGGTTGAGCGTGAGGGTCGTGACGCCGCGGCCGTCGTCTTCGCGCAAAAGTGCATCGTCTGCCATGGCTGTCTCCTTATTCGATCGCAGTGCTCGATTGGGCGCGCTGGCGCAGCGCGAACTTCTGGATCTTGCCGGTCGAGGTCTTGGGGATGTCCTCAAAGCGAATGTCGCGCGGCACTTTGTAGCCCGCCAGCAAGGCCTTGCAGTGCGCGATCAGATCTTGCGCGCTCACCTGGGCGCCGGGCTTGGTCTCCACGTAAGCCAGGGGGGTTTCGCCCCATTTGGCATCGGGCTTGGCCACCACCGCGCAGGCGAGCACGGCCGGGTGCCGGTACAGCGCATCTTCGACCTCCAACGAGCTGATGTTTTCGCCGCCCGAGATGATGATGTCCTTGCTGCGGTCGCGGATCTTCACATAGCGATCGGGCTCCATCACCGCCAGATCGCCGGTGTGAAACCAGCCGCCTTCAAAAGCTTTTTGGGTGGCCGCCGGGTTCTTGAGGTATCCCTTCATCACGATGTTGCCGCGAAACATGATCTCGCCCATGGTCTGGCCGTCGGCGGGCACCTCTTGAAGCGTCTGCGGGTCCATCACCGTCATGCCCTCTTGCAGCGCGTAGCGCACGCCCTGCCGGCCGTTGAGCCGGGTCTGCTCGGCCAGGCTCTGCTCGGCCCAGGCCGGGCGCTGCACCGCCACCGCCGCCGGTCCATAGACCTCGGTCAGGCCGTAGACATGGGTGATGGCAAAGCCGATGCGGGCCATGCCCTCGATCATGGCCGCCGGCGGCGCTGCGCCAGCGACCAAGCCGCGCACCTGCTGCGTGATGCCCTCGCGCATCGCCTCGGGCGCGTTGTAGATCAGGCTGTGCACGATGGGGGCGGCGCAGTAGTGGTCGATGCGGTGCTCGCGCATGGCGTTCAGGATGGATGGGGCATCCACCTTGCGCAGGCACACCTGCACCCCGCCGAGCATGGCCAGCGTCCAGGGGAAGCACCAGCCGTTGCAGTGAAACAGCGGCAGTGTCCACAGGTAGGTGGGAAAGTGCGGCATGGTCCAGGTGGCCGCATTGCACACCGCGTTGAGGTAGGCGCCGCGGTGGTGCGTCACCACCCCCTTGGGATCGCCCGTGGTGCCGCTGGTGTAGCTCACCGCAATCGCGTCCCATTCGTCCTTGGGGCCCTCCAGCCGGCTCAGCGGTGCATGGGCGGCCAGCCAGGTCTCGTACTCCAGGGCGCCCAGGCGATCACCCGGGCCGTCGTATTGGCTGTCGCAGACATCGATCACGATGGGTTGGCGCCCGTGATCGCCAGCCAGTCGGCTCAGGGCCTGCGCCATCACCGGTGCGAACTCGCGGTCGGTGATCAGCACCTTGGCCTCGCAGTGGTTCATTTGCCAGGCCAGTAAAGCCGCGTCGAGCCGGGTGTTGAGCGGGTTGAGCACCGCGCCCAGTGCGGGCACCGCGTAATGCGCCTCGATCATCTCGGGGGTGTTGGGCAGCATCACGCTGACGGTGTCGCCGCGGCCCACGCCGAGCGCGCGCAGCGCGCCAGCCAGCCGGGCCGAGCGCTCGCGCGTCTGGGCCCAGCTGTAGCGGCGCGTGCCATGGATCACCGCCGGCAGATCGCCAAACACTTCGGCGCTGCGTTCGACAAAGCTCACCGGCGACAGCGCCGTGTGATTGGCCGGGTTCGGGCTCAGGTCTTGTTCGTAAATGCTCATGGTGGTGCGTAGAGGTCAACGGACGGGCAAGGGGCCACAGCTGGGCGGTGGACTCAATGATAGGCCGATCAGCTTGCCCGATTGGACAGGCACAACACCGATCACCGCTCGCGCGTTTGTCCTGCCTGCGCTGGCGCCGTGCCGATCGGGCCTGGCCGCTGCGTCGGCCCTACAAATGCAGATGATGACCACCCAACAGATGCGCCCGGACGCCCCGGCTTTATCGGGCTTGAGCGAGCAGCAGGCGCGCAGCCGCTTGGCGCAAGACGGCCCCAACGAGCTGCAGGCGGCTCAGCGCCGCAGCGTGGGGCGGCGGGTGCTGGCCTTGCTGGCTGAGCCCATGTTCGCCCTGCTGCTGGCGGCGGTGCTGATCTATCTGGTTTTGGGCGATCGTCTGGAAGGTCTGACGCTGGCCGTTTTCGTGCTGGCGGTGCTGGGCATGACGCTGTTTCAGGAGGGCCGGGCCGACCGGGCGATCGAGGCGCTGCGCCAGCTTAGCGCGCAGCGGGTGCAGGTGCTGCGCGGGGGCATCCGGCGCGAGATACCCGCCCACGAGGTGGTGTGCGCCGACCTGCTGTGCTTGGCCGAAGGCAACCGGATCGCTGCTGATGGCGTGCTGTTGCAAGCGCAGCATCTGCAGGTGGACGAGTCGCTGCTGACCGGCGAGTCGCTGCCGGTGGCCAAGCACGCCAGTGCCGCTGTGCAAGCCGATGCGGGCGCGCGTGTGTTTGCCGGCACCTTTGTGGTGGCTGGGCAGGGCTTGATGCAGGTCAGTGCCACCGGCCCACGCACCGAGATCGGCCAGATCGGAAAGGCGCTGCACAGCCTGGTGCCCGCACCGACCGCCCTGCAGCGCCAGACCGCGCGCCTGGTGCGCACGCTGGCCATCATCGCGATGCTGCTGTGCGCCATGATGGTGGCCATTGAGGGCTGGCGCACCGGTCTTTGGCTGCCGGCTCTGCTGGGCGGCATTGCGGTGGCCATGGCCATGCTGCCGGAAGAGTACCCGGTGGTGCTGGCGATCTTTCCGGCGCTCGGTGCGCGCCGCCTGGCTCAGCAGGGGGTGCTGACGCGCCGCATCAACTGCATCGAGACCCTGGGTGCGACCACGGTGCTGTGCGTCGACAAGACTGGCACCTTGACGCAAAACCGCATGGCGGTGCACGCGCTGGCAGTGGTGGACGATGGCCAGCCGCTGATCCTGCGCGTGCCCACCGATGGGCTGTGGAGCCCCGATGCGCTGCAGCCGCAAAGCGCCAGCGAGTTTGCGCGCATCGCCGAGCACGCCATTTTGGCCAGCGCCCAACAGCCCTTCGATCCGATGGAGCAGGCCTTTCATCGCCTGGGCCGCGAACTGCTCGCCGGCACCGATCGCCTGCACGACTGGGATCTGGTGCACACCTATCCGCTGAGCACGCAGCTGCGGGCCATGTCGCATGTCTGGCGCGCTGGCGACGCCGGCCATGTGATTTCGGCCAAGGGTGCGCCCGAGGCCGTGATGGAGCTGTGCCATCTGCCCGAGCCCATGCGGGCGCAGTGGCAGCAGGCGGTGCAGACGCTGGCGGCCGATGGCTTGCGTGTGCTGGCCGTGGCCCAGGGCGCAGTGGGCCGCCACCAAGACGGCCAGTGGCCGGCTTGCGCGCATGACTTCGACTTCGAGTGGATCGGCCTGATCGGGCTGGCCGATCCGCTGCGGCCGCAGGTGCCCGAGGCCATGGCGCAGTGCCGCCGGGCCGCCATCCGGGTGATGATGATCACCGGCGACCACCCGGTCACAGCCCAGGCGATCGCGCGTCAGGCCGGGCTGGACGCTGCGCAGTTGCTCACCGCCGACGAGATCGAGGGCCTGAGCGACGAGGCGCTGACAGTGCGGCTGCGCCAAAGCGCCGTGTGCGCGCGCATCTTGCCCCAGCAAAAGCTGCGCATCGTGCAGGCGCTGGCGCGTGACGGGCAGATCGTCACCATGACCGGCGATGGCGTCAACGACGCACCGGCCCTGCGCGCGGCGCATGTGGGCGTGGCCATGGGCCAGCGGGGCACCGACGTGGCGCGGGAGGCGGCCAGCATGGTGCTGGTCGATGACGACTTTGCCTCCATCGTGCGTGCCATCCGCTCGGGCCGGCGCATCTTTACCAACCTGCGCAAGGCCATGGTCTACATTTTCGCGATCCACATCCCGATTGCCGGCATGGCCATGCTGCCCATCGTGCTGGGCCTGCCGCCTCTGGTGCTGCCCCTGCATATCGCACTGATCGAGCTCATCGTCGATCCGGCCTGTTCGCTGGCGTTTGAGAGCGAGGCCGAAGACGCCGATGTGATGGAGCAGCCGCCGCGCAACACCGACGCGCCCTTGCTCGGTGCCGCGCAAATGCTGCAGGCAGCCGGCCACGGTCTGATCATGCTCGGCGGTGCAGCGCTGGCCTACTGGGCTTCGAGCAGCGGCCTGGGTCTGCCCGAGTCGGCCGAGCGCAACCGGGCCATGGTGCTGCTGAGCTTTGTGGTGGCCAATGCCGGCCTGATCGTCGTGAGCAAGGCGCGCGGTCGGTTGGGGCCCGTGCAGGCCATCAATTGGAGTGCGGTGGCGGTGATCGCAGCCGCCTTGGCGGTGGTGCTGCTGGCGATCTATCTGCCCTGGCTGGCTGCGGCCTTGCAACTGGCGCCGCTTGCAGGCCTGCCGCTGGCCGTGGCGCTGGCCTGCGGCCTGCCTGGGCTGCTGGTCTTTGGGCTGTGGCGCGGCGCGCGGCAGCTGCTGGGGGCAGCCGCCTCAACTTCGCACCGGCCCGGCCCAGGCGCTCAGCCTTGACGGCTGCGGGCGTAGTCGACGTAGAACTGCAGGCTTTGCGGATTGGCCATGGCGTCCGGGTTGGCCACTTTTTCGGGCGGCGCGCCCAGCAGCAGCTTGCGCACCGGCAGTTCCATCTTCTTGCCGGTGAGCGTGCGCGGAATCTGCGGCGCTTCGATGATGGCGCTGGGCACGTGCCGCGGCGAGCAGGTCTGGCGCACGCTGGCGTTGATGCGCTCGATCAGGCCGGCATCCAGACGCGCGCCCTCGGCCAGCACCACAAACAGCGGCATGAAGGACTCGCGCCCCAGGTATTCGAGGTCGACCACCAGGCTGTCGATCACCTCGGGCAGCACCTCGACGGCTCGGTAGATCTCGGCCGTGCCCATGCGCACGCCGTGGCGGTTGATGGTGGTGTCGGAGCGGCCGAAGATCACCGATTCGCCGGCCGCGTTGAACTCGATCCAGTCGCCGTGGCGCCAGATGCCGGGATAAACATCGAAATAGCTCTCGTGGTAGCGCCGGCCGTCGGGTTCGCCCCAAAAATACAGCGGCATCGAGGGCATGGGCTCGGTAATGACCAACTCGCCCACTTGAGCGACCACCGGGCGGCCGTGGTCGTCGAAGGCGCGCGCGGCCACCCCCAGCGCGGGGCAGGGGATGCGGCCCGAATGCACCGGCAGCAGCTCGGTGGGTCCGAGGAAGAAGGTGGCCACGTCTGTGCCGCCGCTGATCGAGGCGATCATGGTCTCGGGCCCGAGCTGCTCGGCCAGCCAGTCGTGCGCCTCGGGCGACAGGGGCGAGCCGGTCGAGCCGATCCAGCGCAGCCGGTGGGGTGGCTCGATCTGGCTCGGCTGCACGCCGGCCTTCATGCAGTTGCCAAAAAAGGCGGCGCCCGCGCCGAGCGCGCTCAGCTGCAGCTGAGCGGCCATGCGCCAGAGCTCGCCCAGATCGGGATGGCCGGGGTTGCCGTCATAGACGACCACGGTCGAGCCCACCAGCAGCCCCCCGACGCCGATGTTCCACATCACCCAACCCGTGCTGGAGAACCAGCAGTAGCGGTCGTCAGGGCCGAGCCCCAGCTGCAGACCCAAAGCCTTGAGGTGCTCGAGCACCACGCCGCCTTGCCCATGCACCAGCGGCTTGGGCATGCCGGTGGTGCCGGAGGAGTACACCACCCAAAAGGGATGGCTGAACTCGACCGGCTCGATCGCCAGTTCAGCGGGGTCGGCCACCCATTGCGGCCAGGCCACGGTGCCGGGCAGCACCTGGCTCGGATGCAGATAGGGCAGGCTGACCACCTGCTGCACGCTCGGCAGCGCGCGGCGCAGCTGCTCAACGGCATCGGCGCGATCGACCGCCTTGTCGCCATAGCGGTAGCCGTCGACGGCCAGCAGCAGCTTGGGCGCGATTTGGCTGAAGCGGTCGACCACACTGGGCGTGCCCATGTCGGGCGAGCAGCTCGACCAAACCGCGCCAATGCTGGCGCAGGCCAGCAGCGCCACGGCCGCCTCGGGCACATTGGGCAGATACGCGGCCACGCAGTCGCCGGGTCCCACGCCCATGCGCCGCATGGCGGCGGCCACGGCGCCAACCTGCGCGCGCAGCTCGTCCCAGCTGAGCACCTGCTCGGCGCGGGTCTGCGAGCGCGCAATGATGGCCGGCCGTCGACCGTCTTCAAGGTGCCAGCGCAGCGCCTGTTCGGCGTAATTGAGCGTCGCGCCCTCGAACCAGCGCGCCCCCGGCATCTGCCGATGCGCCAGCACAGGCTGCTCGGACCGATGCCCGCGCACATCGAAGTAGCGCCAGATCGAGTCCCAGAAGCCCTCCAGGTCGTCGATCGACCAGCGCCACAGCGCGTCGTAGCTGTTCAAGCCCAAGCCCTTGTCGGCTTGCAGCCAGTTCATGTAGTGGCGCATACGGCTGTTGTCGATGCGCTGCGCAGTCGGGGTCCAGAGCGGCTTGGTCATGGCGCCTATCATGCCATTGCCGAGCAAAGGCGATGGTGGGAGCTCTCAGACGGGCCTGGCTCGGGTGTCTGTGGTGTCTGTGGCGTCTGTGGGAGCCGCGCCCTCGCGGCGATGCGGCCTCGGACGAAGCGCACTGATTGTTTGAAGGCCCCATCGCGCCGAGGGCGGCGCTCCCGCATTGCCAAGCGCTAGGCCATGAGGTTTCTTGTAGGAGCCGCGCCCTCGCGGCGATGCGGCCTGGGCTGTGGGGCGCGGTCAGGTCAGGTCGCTGCGGTGATGCTGTCCATCCACGCCCCCAGGTCCAGGGCGTCCAGCCGGCCCTGCTGTACACGCTCGCGCAGTTGCTGCACGGCATGGGGCAGGCCCGGCGTGTGCTTGCCAGACAGTCGCGTGATCTTGTCCATCACCGCTTCATGGTCCAGCGGTCGGGCCGGGCTGCCCAAGGCCGCTTCGCAAAACGCCTGCACCTGGCTGCCGTCCTGCAGTTCGAGGCTGACGCGGGCTGGGCGGTCGTAGGGCCAGGGTCTGACGGCGGGCAGCTGGGCCAGTGTGACGCGCTCGCGCAGCTGGGCAATCAGCGGATCGGACAGGCTGGCCTCGAAGAAATTGCTGGGCTCATCGGCGCCATGGGCCAGTGTGGCGGCCACCGCATGCACGATGGAAAACTTGGCCGCCAGCGCGGTCAAGGGCTGGCGGTTGTCGAACTTCATCGCGGTTGGGCTGACGTGCACCGTCAGGCGGCGCACCGAGTGGCCGCCGCGCAGATCGGGGCGATCTTGCAGGATCGATTCGAGCGCCTCCATCGCAGCATGGGCATGGTGACAGGAGCCGTAGAGCTTGTGGTAGCCCTCGGCCACAGCCCATTGCTGGCCCAGGCCTTGGGTCAGCTGCCCGGCCCGCGCGACCGGCGCGCCCATGATCTGCTCGTAGACCTCGCCCGCTGCGGTGGCGGTGCCCCCAATCCCCAATTGCGCCATCTCGCAGGCAAAGTGGCCCAGCCATACTCCAGCCGCCGGCCAGGCGTTGCGGATCAGCGCGCCTTGCAGGGCGTGGCTGTAGGGGCCGGGCGAGACCAGCGTGGCCGCGCCGCTGAGGGCCGCCTCGAACGTGGCTGCGTCGTAGCGGCGCAGACTTGCCAGGCCAGCGGCGGCGCACACCGCGTTGAAGGCGCCGTGCGGATGGATGCGCGGCAAGGTCCCAGGCCAGGTGTTGGCAAACCGGGCGCCCACCTCGTAGGCCACCACGATGGCCCGCATGGCATCGGCAAAGCGATGGCCGTGCGCCTGCCCCGCTGCCAGGATCAGCGGTTGACTGAGCGCGCCGGGATGCACCGCGGTTTGGGTGTAACCGTCGTCAAGCTCATTCCAGGTGGCGGCCAGACCGTTGCCGAGCGCGGCATGCAGCATGGACAGACGCGGGCCGCCCCGGCGCAGCAGGGTGCAAGGGCCTGGGTTGTTCAGCAGCGTGTCGTGGTAGGCCTGCACCTGCGGCTCGTCGGCGGCTGAGGCCATGGCGGCGATGTTGTCGCCCAGCACCAGCGCGGCCTTGAGCAGCACCGGCTCGGGCACGTCGGCCAGCGACAGGGTGCTGGCCCAGTGGCACAGGCGGTGCAGCGCCGCCTCGAGCGGGGTGCCCGGCTCGTCGGGATCAGGTGGTAGGGGCATGTGGGAGTCTACGGGCCGCCACCGAAGTGACAGGCGCGCGACTCAGGAGGCCTGCGCCTTGCGCAGCGCTTGTTGCGCGTCGTGCTCGCCGGGGGCTGAGCCCGAGGACTCGTCGAGCTGCAGCAGCAGACCCATGATGCGCGCGCCATGCTCGGTGGCAATGGAGCCGTATTTGATATCGCCTTGGACCACGCATTGTGCCTGCAACTCGACGCGCTCGCGTGCATGGATCTGACCGGCCACCTTGCCGGCCACCAGCACGCGGTAGGCGGTGATGTCGCCGCGCACCTCGCCGTTGCTGCTGACCACCACCGTGGCCTGCACATCGGGCGGTGTGTCGATATTGCCCACCACCCGGCCGTCGATGCGGGCGCTTTCGCGCAGCAGCATCTGGCCCTGGATTTCAGTGTGGGCGCCCACCAGCGTGTCAAAGCGCTCGGTGCCAGGGTTCATCGACAAGGGGCTGTTTTTTCGGCTTCCAAACATGGGGTTTCCTTTTTCAGTGGGAGGCTGCAGGTCGATGGAATGCCTCAGCGCAAGGCCACCTTGGCCAGGGTCTTGGCCGGATCGATGATGCGGCCCTGGTGTTCCACTTCGTAGTGCAGGTGCGGGCCGGTCGATCGGCCGGTGCTGCCCACCTCGCCAATCGCTTGTCCGCGTGCCACCTGCTCGCCTGGCATCACCAAGCGCTGGCGCAGGTGGGCGTAGCGGGTCTTGAAGTGTTCGCCGTGACTGATCTCGACCCACTGCCCATAGTCGCCGCTGGACTCGGAGCGGCTGACCACGCCGGGCGCTGTGGCCAGCACCGGCGTGCCCGGCGGCGCCACAAAATCGAGCCC
>JAIXWZ010000093.1 GCA_027491035.1 Comamonadaceae bacterium
GCTGGCATGAGAGCCCGACAAGATGATGCCCTTGAGCTGGCCGTCGGCGGCGTACTGGCGCACCCAGTCGCTGCTGACATCGCAAGAGTGCACTTCGCAGTACACATGGGCTTCGCGCACGCGGCGGGCGATCAGTTGCGTGACCTGGGAGCCAAAGTCTAGGATGAGAATCTTGGAGTGGGACATGCAAAGGACTTTCGATTCAGGCCAGGGGTGCAAATACCGCTTGTAGCGTGCGCAGGGTCTTGTCAAGGGTGCTGGGGTGCAAGGCCCCGACCTTTTTGCGCAGGCGCACCTTGTCCAGAGTTCGGATTTGGTCGAGCAGGATCAGGCCCTGCTTGTTTTGGAAAGTCATTGCAATGCGAAAGCCCGCAGCGCGCGCACCTGTGGTCATGGGCGCCACGATCACAGTCTTGAGATGCTGATTGAGTTCGGGCGGCGAGATGACCACGCACGGGCGGGTCTTCTGGATCTCACTGCCCACTGTCGGATCGAGCGAGACCAGCCAGATGTCTCCGGTCTCCACCACGGGGTTCACCAGCGCAGCTCCGCATCCGCCTCGTTGGCAAACTCGGGCCAGATCAGCGCTTCGTCTGGCTCGGCTGCCAAGCGCTGCGCGTCCTCGGCCCAGCCGGAACGCGGACGTGGCTTGCTGGGGCGGATTTCAATCACGCCCTTGTTCAGCGTCAGCTCGGCGGTCTCGCTCAGGCCGGCTTCAAGCAGCAAAGGTTTGGGAATCAGCACCCCATGGGAATTGCCCATCTTGCGGATCGCGACTTGCATTTCTCAGCCCTCGGTTAGCACAATGTTATCACCATAGACCGCCGCCCAAAACGCTGGGAACAGCCCTGAAGAAGCCCGACCAACAGCGCCTTCAATCGGCCCGGTAATTCGGCGCTTCCTTGGTGATCTGTACATCATGCACATGGCTCTCGCGGATGCCGGCCGAGGTGATCTCGACAAACTCGGCCTTGTCATGCATCTCATCAATGGTGCCGCAACCGCAGTACCCCATGCTGGCGCGCAGACCGCCGGCCATCTGAAAAATGATGGCGACCACCGAGCCCTTGTAGGGCACGCGGCCTTCAATGCCTTCGGGCACCAGCTTGTCGGCGTTGGGGTTGCCGGTGCTGGCCTCCTGAAAGTAGCGGTCGGCGCTGCCCTGCTGCATGGCGCCGATCGAGCCCATGCCGCGGTAGCTCTTGTAGCTGCGGCCTTGGTACAAGATGACCTCACCGGGTGCCTCTTCGGTGCCGGCGAACATGCCGCCCATCATCACGGTGCCCGCGCCTGCGGCAATGGCCTTGGCGATGTCGCCGCTGTAACGGATGCCGCCATCGGCGATCAGGGGCACGCCGCTGCCCTTGAGCGCGGTGGCCACGCTGTCGACGGCCATGATCTGCGGTACGCCCACGCCCGCAACGATGCGGGTGGTGCAAATCGAGCCCGGGCCGATGCCCACCTTGACCGCATCGGCACCGGCGTCAACGAGGGCCAAGGCGGCGTCACCGGTAGCGATGTTGCCGCCGATCACGTCAACCTGCGGGTAGTATTGTTTGACCCAGCGCACCCGGTCGATCACGCCCTTGCTGTGACCGTGGGCGGTGTCAACCACGATCGCGTCCACGCCGGCCCTGACCAGGGCTTGCACCCGCTCTTCGGTGCCCTCGCCCACGCCCACGGCCGCGCCCACGCGCAGACGGCCCGAGGCGTCGCGCGCGGCATTGGGAAAGTTGAGTTGCTTGGTGATGTCTTTGACGGTGATCAGGCCCTTGAGTTCAAAGGCCTCGCTGACCACCAGCAGCCGCTCGAGCTTGTGCTTGTTGAGCAGGTGCTTGGCCTGCTCGGGGGTGGTGCCTTCGGGTACGGTGATCAGGCGCTCACGCGGCGTCATGATCTCGCTGACCTGTTGGTCGTAGCGGGTTTCAAAGCGCAGGTCGCGGCCGGTCACGATGCCCACCACCTTGCCGGCGTCGACCACCGGGAAGCCCGAAATACCCAGCTCGTCGCTCAGCGCCATGACCTGGCGCACCGTGGTGCTCGGCGTGATGACCACCGGGTCGCGCAGCACGCCCGATTCATAGCGCTTGACCTTGGCCACTTGAGCGGCCTGCTCCTGCGGCGTGAGGTTTTTGTGCACGATGCCGATGCCGCCTTCTTGCGCGATCGCAATGGCCAGCCGCGCTTCGGTGACGGTGTCCATGGCGGCCGACACCAGTGGCAGGTTCAGGCGGATGTTGCGGGAAAACTGGGTGGCCAGCGAGGTGTCCTTGGGCAGGACCTGAGAGTAGGCGGGGACCAAAAGGACGTCGTCAAAGGTCAACGCTTTGCCGAGTAGGCGCATGGGAGGGCTCCAAAAACACGATTCTACCCAGCACCCCATCAGGCTGCGCGCGGGCCGCTGCTGCCAGGCGCGCACTGCGCGGACCCGCACACCCGGTCTGGGTCCGGCCCAGGACGCTCGTCAGTAACCGGGCTTGGCACCGGGTCGCCGCCGGGCAAACAGGCCCGCGGTGCGGGCGCCCTGCCCCTTGAAGCGCTCGCGGCGAGCCACCTTGGGGTCGACCCTGAGCGGACGGTAAATCTCAAGCCGATCGCCCGGCTTGAGCGCCTGGCTCGCCTCACAGCGCCGCCCCCAGACGCCCAGGGCGTTTGCGCCGCGCGCCGCCGGCAGGGCCAAGCCGCAGGCATGCAGCGCCTGCGCGGCTGTGGCGCCCTCAGGCAGCTGCAGCTCCCACTCTTGCACCTGGCGCGGTCCCAGGCAGGCGACGACGCTGATCTGCATCACCATGGTTGCATCACCATCGCGCCCACCCCGTCCGCAACACCAACGACGGCCTTGTCGGCGGACACGCGAGGCGGGCAGACCTCAAGCTTGGCCATAGACTTGATTGGCGCGTTTGACGAAGGCATCGACCAGACTGCCTGCAATCTTGTCAAACACCGGGCCTACCAATGCCGCCAAGGTTGTGCTGTCAAAGTCGTAGCGCAGGGTGAATTCGACCTTGCAGGCCCGCTCGTCATTGCCCAGCGGGCTGAAGGTCCACTGTCCGTCGAGCCGGGAAAACGGGCCCTCGACGAGCTGCATCTGAACCTGCCGCCCCGGCGCGTGCAGGTTGCGGGTGGTAAAGGCTTGCCGGATGCCACCGATCGAGATACCCACCCGCGCCGTCATGCCGTGCTCTTGCTGATCGAGGACGCTGGCCTGGTCGCACCAGGGCAGAAACTGCGGGTAGCGCTCGATATCCGTGACCAGAGAGAACATCTCTTGCGCACTGAACCAGATCAGGACGGACTTGTGGACGGTTTTCATACAATGCAAGGCCGCGCCCATTGTATGGGCCGCAGGCGGCCCCATCTGCCTTGGCGCATGTCCACCAAACCCTCCACCTCCCGCAAAGACGGTTCCGCCCAAAACAGCCGGATCGCCGAGAACAAGCGCGCCTTGTTCAACTACCACATCGACGAGCGCTTTGAAGCCGGCATGGTGCTCGAAGGCTGGGAGGTCAAGTCGGTACGCGCCGGCAAGGTGCAGCTGACCGATGGCTATGTGGTGATCAAAAACGGCGAGCTGTTCATCATCGGCTGCCAGATCAATCCGCTGGGCACCGCATCGACCCACGTCAGGCCCGATTCGGTGCGCACCAAAAAGCTTTTGATGCACAAGGACGAGATCCGCCGGCTCATCGGCAAGACCGAGCAAAAAGGCTACACCCTGGTGCCACTGAACCTGCACTGGAAGGCGGGCCGCGTCAAATGCGAGGTGGCGCTGGCCAAGGGCAAGGCCGAACACGACAAGCGCGACACGATCAAGGAGCGCGAAGGCAAACGCGAAGTCGAGCGGGCGATGAAGTCACGCCAGCGCTAAAACGAGCCGGGAAGGCTTGGCGCAGCGCCTAAAGCCCGCGCAAGGGGTGATCCTGAGGCAACCAGGGGCTGCGGAAAAACTCCAGCACCTCCTGGCGGTCCACCTCTTCGATGCGAGCGGGCTTCCAGCGTGGGCGATGGTCCTTGTCGATGGCCAGGGCCCGAATCCCCTCAACGGTTTCGTTGTCTTGCAGCGCACGCTGGTGAAAGCAGTGCCACACCATGTCACGCTCCATGCGCAGCTCGTCGGCCAGCAGCATCTGGCGCGCCCGCCGAATCTGCTCCAGGCTGACCTGCAACATCAAGGGCGAACGCTCTCTCAAGCTCTGAGCAGTTTGCGTGGACCAGGAATCGCCCGCGGCCTCAAGGGCCTGCAAAATCTGCTGCACATCGGGCTGCCCAAAAGCGGCCAGGCCAGCCGGCCAGGGCTCGGCCTGCTGAGCCTGGACATGTGCCTGCACCTGGGCAGTGAGCCAAGCCAGCGCCTGCGCCGAATCTGTAAAACCGGTGCTGCTCAAGGCATGCCACAGGCCGGGCTGTGCCCCCGCACTGATTTGCACATCGGCCAAAGCGCAGGCCATGGCCTGCCTGGCACCGATCACCTGGCCGGTTAGCGCAAGGTATTCACCCAGCACCCCAGGGCAGCGACTGAGGAAGTGGCCGCCGCCCACGTCGGGAAACAGCCCGATCTTGGTTTCGGGCATGGCCATCTTGGTGTTCTCGGTGACGATGCGCAGGGCGATGCCCTGAC
>JAIXWZ010000195.1 GCA_027491035.1 Comamonadaceae bacterium
CCGCACGCTCTTCTTTATGCTGCGAGCAGGAGACTTCGACATGACATTGCTCTCACCTTCTGCACCACCGTCGCCCTGCGCCGGTGAGCTGGCCACCTGGCTGGCGCATGAGCTGCGCAACCCGCTGGCGCCCATTGCCGCTGCTGCCGACTTGCTGGGCCGCCAGCCCCCGGCCGAGCAGGTGCGCCAGCTGGCCCTGGTGATCGAGCGCAATGCCGCGCGGCTGCGTGCGCGCATTGACGAGCTGGTGCGCGCCAGCAACGACGCGACCCTGCCCTGGCCGCTGGGCCTTGCCCTTGAAGACGACGCCGTGCCGACGCTCGGCGAGCGCCAGCTCAGCCTTGCGCTCGAAGACGGGCAGACCCCTGTGGGGCCCGGGCCGACGGCAGCCGCGGCGAGCTTGCGCATCTTGGTGGTCGATGACAACAGCGATGCCGGCCGCCTGCTCGGCCTGTTCGTGCAGAGCCTGGGCCACGAGGTCCAGGTGGTGACCGATCCGCTGGAGGCTCTCGAGAGGGCCCGCAGCTTTGCGCCCCAACTGGCCTTGCTCGACATCGGTCTGCCCGGCATGGACGGCTATGACCTGGCGCGGGCCCTGCGGCAAATGCCGGGCGCCGGCCCACTGCGCCTGGCAGCGGTCACCGCCTACAACCACAGCCGCGACCGCCAAGCCGCCGCACGGGCGGGGTTCGAGCGCTACTTTGTCAAGCCCCTGGAGGTCGACGCCTTGCAGGCCTGGCTGGCCCTGGTCGGTCTGGAGGCGATCGCGTAACGGCGCCGGGCCCGCCTTCAGTCGCGGGCCATGGGTTTGGCAAGTTGGCGCGCCTGGCTGGCCGTTGGCGGGCGCCTGCGTGCACGCCGCGGCGGCTGCTCTGCGGGCTTGTCCAGACGCGGATCGATGCGGCGCAACTGGTCTTGGGTGATCAGCCGATCGGCCACCTGCTCGCGCGCTTCATCGCTCGGCCGTTCGGCGTCCACCACGCGTTGCAGGCGGGCGATGACGTTGCGGGTTTTGGGGTCCATGCGATGAGCTTTGCGAAGGCCTAGAGTCCTGCATTTTGTTACATCCGGGCCGACTTGGGGACTTGGCGGATCCATCAGCAGAAATTGCAGAGTCCAAACCGCTGTGCCTGCCGAGGCTATGGCACACTCAACAGACTCGTTTAAATTAATTTAACCAAGGGCAGGAAATCTTGAGTCTTCGCGTGTTCATCGTTGACAGCAGCGTTGAGTTGCAGGATGCGCTGCGCCAGAGCCTGGACGATCTGCAATTGGCCCGCTGCGTGGGCAGCGCCAGCACGCAGGCGCAGGCGCAAGACTGGTTGCAGGCCAATGCCCAGGGCTGGGATGTGCTGGTGGTCGAGCCTGAGCTGCGGCCGGGCAATGGCCTGGCCCTGCTGGAACTGTGCCGCGACCGCGCGCCCGGCCAGAGCCTGCTGGTCTTGACCCACCACGCCACCGATGCGATGCGGCAGTACTGTCTGGCGCAGGGGGCCGATGCAGTGTTCGACAAAAGCTCGCAGCTCGTCGCGTTCTTGAGCCAACTGGGCCAACTCAAGCAGGCGCAGGTGGCCTCGCGATAAAAGGCAGGCGTGTCGGCGCCGGCCGGTATAGTCGCACCTGTGCCCGGCCTGGGCTGCATTGGACGGCGCGCCTGTAGCGGCGATGCCCAGTGCCGCGCGGCCAGCGCCCTGGCCTCAATCCCAATTGCCGCCCCAAGACCGCATTAAGTATGAACCGAGACCCGATCCGATCGGCTTTGCGCAGCGCCTCGGCCGCCGAGCTGCAGGCCATGGCGCTGCCCGTGGCGCCCCGCCCCGCCTGCGAAAGCCCTGAGCGCCATCCCGTGGTGGTGGTGGGGGCCGGGCCGGTGGGTTTGTCGCTGGCCATTGATCTGGCGCAGCGCGGCCGCCCGGTGCTGGTGCTCGAGGCCGGATCGAGCCTGTCGACCGGCTCGCGCGCGCTGTGCTTTGCCAAGCGCACGCTGGAGATCTGGGACCGGCTGGGGGTCGGCCAGCGCATGGTTGACAAGGGCGTCTCCTGGAATGTGGGGCGGGTGTTTTTGCAGGCCGAGCAGGTCTACGAGTTCAACCTGTTACCCGAGGCCGGCCATGAGCGACCGGCCTTCATCAATTTGCAACAGTACTACTGCGAGGCTTACCTGCTCGAGCGCTTGCTGCAGTTCGAGTCGGCCCAAGTGCGCTGGGGCCACCCGGTGGTGGCCATCGACCCGTGCCTTGAGGGCGCCACGCTGACCGTGCAGACCGCCGAGGGCGACTACCGCATCGAGGCCGACTGGGTGCTGGCCTGCGATGGCTCGCGCTCGAGTCTGCGCCGCCTGATGGGCCTGGAGACCCAGGGCCGGGTGTTCCAAGACCGATTTTTGATTGCCGACGTGAAGATGAAGGCGCAGTTTCCGGCCGAGCGCTGGTTCTGGTTCGACCCGCCTTTTCACCCCGGCCAAAGCGTGTTGCTGCACCGCCAGAGCGACGATGTCTGGCGCATCGATTTCCAGCTCGGCTGGGATGCCGATCCGGAGCAGGAAAAGCAGCCCGAGAGGATCTTGCCGCGGGTGCGGGCGCTGCTCGGGCAGGACGCTGACTTCAGTTTGGAGTGGGCCAGCGTCTACACCTTCGCGTGTCGACGCATGGAGCGCTTTGTGCAGGGGCGGGTGGTCTTTGCCGGCGATGCCGCCCACGGCGTGTCGCCCTTTGGCGCGCGCGGCGCCAACAGCGGCGTGCAGGACGCGGAAAACCTGGCTTGGAAGCTGCACGCGGTCCTTGGCGGGCAGGCCGGTGCGGCGCTGCTGGCCAGCTATGGCGATGAGCGCGAGTTTGCGGCCGATGAAAACATCCTCAACTCGACTCGCTCGACCGACTTCATCACACCCAAGAGCGCGGCCAGCCGCTTGTTTCGCGATGCGGTGCTGGGGCTGGCACGCGATCACGCCTTTGCCCGGCGCATCGTCAACAGCGGCCGCTTGTCGGTGCCGGCGGTGCTCAGTCAATCGCCCTTGAACACCCCCGATGTCGACCGGTTTGAGGCCAGCCAGCGCATCGGTGCGGTGCTCACCGATGCGCCCCTGACGGCCGCCGACGGCCGGGCCCGCTGGTTGCTGCGCGAGCTTGGGCCCGACTTCACCGCGCTGGCGTTTGCGCCGGCGCCGGCTTGGTTGGCGCAAATCGATGGGCTCAAGACGCTGGTGATTGGGCAGGCGCTGATCGATGGGGCTGGCCTGCTGGCCCAGCGGCTTGACGCCAGAGGCGGCACCGTCTACCTGGTGCGCCCCGATCAGCATGTCTGCGCCCGCTGGCGTGCGCCCACGCCCGAGCAGCTCGAGGCGGCCATGGCGCGGGCGCAGGGCCACGTGCAGCCGGCCTGAGAAAGACGCCCATGCTCCACACCGACCCCCGCGATCTGCCCTATGACGAGCTTTACGAGGCGCTCATTGCCAGCCACGAAGGCTTGAGCGCCGAGCAGAGCCATCTGCTCAATGCCCGGCTGGTGCTGCTGCTGGCCAACCAGATTGGCGATGCCCAGGTGCTGCATGCCGCCTTCGCAGCGGCCCGTGCCGGTGTCGAAGGCCTGGCCCTGCAAGCGCCAGCCCCGTCCTCGAAGTGACCCCAGGAGCGCGCAAGATGTCACCCATCCAGAAGATTCACCACGTGGCCTACCGCTGCAAGGACGCCAAACAGACGGTGCAGTGGTACGAAAAGCACCTGGGCATGCGTTTCGTGCTGGCCATATCCGAAAACGAGGTGCCCTCGACCAAGGCGCCCGATCCGTACATGCACGTCTTTTTGGATGCGGGCAACGGCAACATACTGGCGTTTTTCGAGCTGCCGAGCCAACCCGAAATGGACCGCGACCGCAACACGCCCACTTGGGTGCAGCACCTGGCCTTCAAGGTGGGCTCCTTCGAGGCCCTGCTGGAAGCGCGCGAGCGCTTGCAGGCCGCCGGCATCGAGGTCATCGGCCCGACCGACCACACCTTGTTCAAGAGCATTTATTTTTTCGACCCCAACGGTCACCGGCTCGAGCTGGCCTTCGATTGCGGCACGCCCGAGATGCACGCGCGCCTGGACGAGGTCAAGTGGGACATGCTCGAGGAGTGGAGCCAGACCCGGCGCGCGCCCCAGCACGCCGCCTGGATGCACGACGGCAGCCAGTCGGTGCCCACCTGATTTTGCACAGCCCCTTTTTCTTGCCTTGATGGAGCATCCCATGAGCAGCACCAAAACCTTTGCCTCGGCCGCCGATCTGGAAGAAAAGAGCGTCAGCTTCGATCGGCTGTCCGAACACGCCTATGCCTACACCGCCGAGGGCGACCCCAATACCGGCATCATCATCGGCGACGATGCGGTCATGGTGCTCGACACCCAGGCCACACCGGTGATGGCCCAAGATGTGATCCGGCGTATCCGGCAGGTCACCGACAAGCCCATCAAGTACGTGGTGCTCAGCCACTACCATGCGGTGCGCGTGCTCGGTGCGTCGGCCTACATGGCCGAGGGCGGCGAGCAAATCATCGCCAGCCAGGACACCTACGACCTCATCGTCGAGCGCGGCCAGTTCGACAAGGACAGCGAGATCGGTCGCTTTCCCCGACTGTTTCGCAATGTCGAAAGCGTGCCCGAGGGCCTGACCTGGCCCACCTTGACCTTCACTGGCAAGATGACCGTCTGGCTGGGCAAGCTCGAGGTGCAACTGCTGCAACTGGGCCGCGGCCACACCAAGGGCGACACCGTGGCCTGGCTGCCTCAGGAAAAAGTGCTGTTCAGCGGCGACTTGGTCGAGTTTGACGCCACCCCCTACGCCGGTGATGCTTACTTCAAGGACTGGCCCCAGACGCTCGAGCGCATTGCCGCCCTGCGTCCCGAGAAACTGGTTCCCGGACGCGGCAGCGCGCTGCAGACGCCCGAGCAGGTGCAGGCCGGTTTGAAGGGCACGCGCGATTTCGTCAGCGACCTGTATGCCGCCGTCAGCGCGGGCGCAGCCGCCGGAGAGCCGCTGCGCCAAGTCTATGAGGCTGCCTTTGCCAAGCTGCAGCCCAAGTATGGGCATTGGGTGATCTTCAACCACTGCATGCCCTTCGACGTGACCCGCGCCTACGACGAGGCCACCGAGCACCCCGACCCCCGAATCTGGACCGCCGAACGCGATCGGCAGATGTGGCTGGCGCTCGAAGGTTGACCCTGGATTGCCCCCGCCCTGCCATAGCCCCCCGCCCTGTCATTGCCCCCCGCCCTGTCATTGCGAGGCACGAAGCAATCCATCGGCCGTAGCACGACGGCATGGATTGCCACGTGCCGCCACGTGCCGCCACATCCCGCCACGTCGCTTCGCTCCTCGCGGCTAAAGGCGGCTCCTCGCGGCTAAAGGCCGCTCCTCGCAATGACGGGGTGAGCGTTGTCGCCCCCTGCCGTGTCATTGCGAGGCACGAAGCAATCCATGTTTTCGCGCGCGGCTTGAACAGAGGCAAAATGTCCAAACCCCATTTTGCTTGCCCCACAAAGCCCGCCATGCCCAAACCTGCCGCCCCCCAACCCTCCCGCCCCGCCGCTAAAGCCCCCAAGCGCAGCGTCAAGACTGCGCCCGCCGCGCCCGAGCCCGCCCCGCGCCTGCGCAGTCGGCCGGCCGATGCGGTGTATTCGACCTTGAGGCTCGATGTGCAGGGCCGCATTGCTACTCTTACGCTCAACCGTCCTGAGCGGCTCAACGCGATCAATGACGACATGCCCGGCGAGATTCGTCAGGCGGTGGAGGCGGCCAATGCCGATGATCGGGTGCATGTGATCGTGGTGCGCGGAGCGGGCAGTGCGTTTTGTGCCGGCTACGACCTCAAGGAGTATGCCGAGGGCGATTCGACCAACCAGATCACCCAGCCCATGCCCTGGGATCCCATGATCGACTACAAGTTCATGAAGAAGAACACCGAAGATTTCATGAGCTTGTGGCGCTCTTACAAGCCCACCATCGCGCGGGTGCATGGGTATGCGGCCGCCGGTGGCAGCGACATCGCCACCTGCTGCGACTTCATCGTGATGGAAGACAAGGCGCGTATCGGCTACATGCCCGTGCGCATCTGGGGCTGTCCGAGCCCAGCCATGTGGGTTTACCGGCTCGGTGCGATGCGCGCCAAGCAGCTCATGCTCACGGGCGACCTGATCGACGGCAAGACGGCCCACGCCTGGGGTCTGGCCACCGAGGTGGCGCCGATCGGGCGGCTCGACGCCGCGGTGCAGCGCCTGGCCGATCGCATGGCCGGCGTGCCCAAGAACCAGCTGATGATGCACAAGCTCGTGATCAACCAGGCCATCGACAGCATGGGGCTGGAGCATTCGCAGATGTTTGCCACCTTGTTCGATGGCATGACGCGGCACTCGCCCGAGGGCCTGTGGTTCAAGCGCTATGCCCAAACTTATGGCTTTGATGCGGCGGTGGAGTGGCGTGACAGCGGCCGGCCCCTGCCCGAGCCCGGCCCCGGCAATCTGGGCGATGCCTTCATGAAGCCGCCGGCCGCGGGTGCGCGTTCGCAGTGGTCGCGCGATGTCAGCGGCAAGCGTTCGGGCAAGAAGAAGTGAGCCGCACATGAACGACTCAAGCCGCATCCGGGCGTGGCTGTGCCGCGCCGCGTTGCTGCTCGGCGTGGCCTGCCTCGCCTTTTTGGCCCCGGGCAGTGCTCGGGCCGAGCCTGCAGCGCTGCAGCCGATCGCGCGTCTGGACGTGCCGCGTTACTTGGGCACCTGGTATGAAGTGGCCAAGCTCCCCAACTGGTTTCAGCGCAAGTGCGCAGAACAGACCCAGGCCCAATACCGCTTGCAGGGCGCCGGTCAGATCGAGGTGCTCAACAGCTGCCGGCGGGCCGACGGTACGGTGATCCAGGCCCAGGGATTGGCCCGCCAGATCGGTGCGGCCGACTCGCCGCGTTTGCAAGTGCGCTTTGCGCCAGCCTGGCTGTCTTTTTTGCCCGTGGTCTGGGGCGATTACTGGGTGATCGATCTGGACGATGCCTATCAGCTCGCGGCCGTCAGCGAGCCGCGGCGCGCCTACCTGTGGATCTTGTCGCGCACGCCGCAGCCCGATCCGCAGCGCTACCAGGCCTTGCTCGAGCGGCTCAAGGCCAGCGGGTTTGATTTGTCGGCGCTCGAGCGCACGCCGCAGCGTCAGTCGCCATAGAGACGGGCATGAGCCGGTCGCTTAACATGCTCAAGCTGGTCTTTGCGGTGGTGCTGGCGTGTGCAACCGTCCTCCAGGGCGCTTGGGCGCAGCTTCAGCTGCCTCATCAGGAGGGCGAGTTCGTCAGTGGCTCGGTCACCATCCAGCACGGCTTCAGGCTGGGCAAAACCAGCAGCGTCCCCTTGCCTGTGGGGCGCTGGGTGGTGCGTGTGAAAGAGCCGATTCAGTCGGGGCAGCAAGCGCCGCAAGATGGAGTGCTGCTGTGGCTCGAGCAGTCTGATGCGGGTCAGGTCCAGCAGCTGATGACTCTGACCATCCACGAGAGCCGCAACCTGAGCTGGGGTGATGCGTCGCTTTGCAAGGTGGGCTTGCTCAGCAGCCCGCGGGGCTCGTCGCTGTCCGGCGGTTGTTTCGCCCTGGTGGGGACCCAGTTTGCGGTGGGCGCCGAGGGCTCGCGCTTCGACAAGGTTCGGGCCGCGTGGTTTCAGGAAGGGCTTAAAGCCCCGGGCAATACCGTGACCTTGCAGGGCATGGCCGATTCCTACGGCGGGGCAGTGGTTTATTTTTCTCATCGCATGCCCGCGCAGGGCAATCCGATGCGCAGTTATTTTCAGAAGGTGCGCGGCCAGCAAGCCCTGTCTGCGCGGGAGAGCGCCTTGACCGACTGGTACAGGGCGTACGGCAGCAGCATCGTCAATGCGGTCACGGGCAGTGCGCTGGCCGTCGATAGCGCCGCTCTGGCGGCCTCGCCGGTGGCCCTGAAGAATCGGGCCCTGTCTGCGCCCGAGGCGCCAGTGGCCGTCGCTGGGGCGCAGCCGGCGATCATTCAAGAGCCGCCGCCTGTGACCGCGCCCGATCTGGGGGCCTTGAAGGCCGAGCGCGAGCGCCTGGCCCAGGAGGTCGAGACCGAGCGCAAAAGGCGTCAGGAGCTTGAAGCCAGGCTGGCCCAGGACAGGCGAGAAGCCGAACAAAAGCGTGAGCAAGAGCGCAAGATCGCTGAGGAAAGGCTGGCGCAGGAGGCGCAGCGACTGGCCGAGCTGCAGCGCGTGCAGGCCCTGGAGCAGGCACGCAAGCAGGCGGCGGAAAAGCGTCAGGCCGATGAAAAGCGTCAGGCCGAACAAGAGCGCGCGGCCCAGCAAGCGCGGCAGCGTGAGGAGCAACTGGCCGCGCAAATGCGTGAGATGCGCGAGATGCGCGAGCAGCTGCAGCGCCTGCAAACGGCGGTGGCTGCTGCACCTGCCGCTGCCCCTGCTGCTGCGCCGGCCGCACCGGTTGCCAGCGCACCTGCGTCGCCCTTACCGGCCATGCCGATTTCGGGCCGGCGTCTGGCCCTGGTCATCGGCAACGACAGCTACCAAGCCGTGCCCGCCTTACTCAACGCGCGCTCTGATGCCCGCGTGATGGCCAAGAGCCTGGAGGCTGCGGGCTTCAAAGTCTCGCTGCGGCTGGACCTGACCGAGCGCGGCATGAAGGAGGCCTTGCGCAGTTTCCGCATGGAGATTCAAGGCGGCGACGAGGTGGTGGTGTTTTTCGCAGGCCATGGCGTGCAGCTGGGCCCGGCCAACTTTCTGCTGCCGGTCGACATTCGCGGCGACTCCGAGGAGCAGGTGCGCGACGAGGCCATCCCGCTGCAGCGCATCCTCGACGATCTGAGCGATCGCAAGGCTCGCTTCAGTCTGGCCATCGTCGATGCCTGCCGCGACAACCCCTTCAAGTCCAGCGGCCGCGCCATCGGTGGCCGTGGCCTGGCGCCAGCTGCAGCGGCCTCGGGGCAGATGGTGATTTTTTCAGCCGGGGCCGGTCAGCAGGCGCTCGATCGTCTGGGGGACAAGGACAAGGACCCCAATGGGCTGTTCACCCGCGTGTTTGTCAAGGAGATGAGCAAGCCGGGCGTTCCGCTGGACCGGGTGGTGCGCACCGTGCGCAATGCGGTGGTGCAGCTGGCCAAGACGGTGGGCCACGAGCAGGTGCCGGCCTTGTACGACCAGACCCTGGGCGATTTTTTCTTTATCCGCTGATCACTGCACCACGAAAGACAGCACCTGCTGGGTTTGGCGGCCCAGCGTGTCGGTCAGCGTCAGGGTCAGTTGGTGCTTGCCCGCGGGCAGATCGGCGCCGCTGACGCTGATGCCGTCCTTGGTGACTTTGGCCACCTTGAGCAGGCGCTGCGTGATGTCGATGCGAAAGGCGCCGTACATGGCCTTGAAAGACTCAGGCCGGGGCTCGGCGGGGGCGCTGCCGGTAAAGCGCAATTCGATGTTGGTGGGCGCGGCGACCGGTTTGTTCAGGTCTGGCGACAGCAGTTCGATTCTGGGCGCGCCCGGCAGCTGCGTGCTGCGTGGCACAGGCAACTCGGGCGCTTCGGCCGACGCCTTGAATTCCTCTGGGGTGATGAGCATCCCCGTTTGCGCCATGGCGGCGGCAGCGCCAAGCAAAAAGGCCAGGGTCAGGGCATTTTTCATGGGTTCACTCCAGGGTCAGAATGCGCACACGCCGGTTGCTTGCGGCCCGCGGATCGGCCGGCTCGAGCAGTTCTGAATAGCCCTTGCCCACGGCCTGCAGCCTGTCCTTGGCCACGCCCGACTGCTGCAAGAAGGCGGCCACGGCATCGGCGCGCCGGCCAGACAGCGCCAGGTTGTAGGCGGCACTGCCTTTGGCATCGGTGTGGCCTTCGATCTGAAAGCGCACCGCCGACAGCCGCTCGTGCTGCAGCGCTTGTGCCAGGCGCTCGAGCTGGGGCCGGCTGTCGTCCTTCACGCGCGCCGAGTCAAAGTCAAACTGGATGGTCAAGTCGATCTTGGCCGGCTCGACCTTGAGGTTGCGGCTCAGGCTGCGTGTGCGCGGCGCAGGCGAGAGCGCATTGACGATGTCATCGACCGACGCCTCGGCTCGCGGCGGCTGCGCCAGCGCGGGAGCGCTCAACGAAGCGGCGAGCACCGCCGAAAGAAGCAGAGTCAGCGCTTTCATGGCACCTCCTTGATGGTCAGCAGTTGAGCGGCCATGAGACGGTTGCGGCCTTGCACGCCACGCCCAATGAAGAAGTCGACCAAGCGTTGGCGCGCGATGAGGTCGGTCACGGCAAAGGTGAAGGGGCCGCCGCCATCGCCCGAGTCCGTCGGCACGAACACCCGGGGGTCTCGCGGTGACTGGCTGACGACAAACAGCAGGTGGTTCACGCCTTCGGGCCCGCCGGCTTTGACGGCCCAGCCCGGGCGCGGAAAGCGATAGGTCGTGTTGGCTTTGATTCGGTTGTCGCCGTCGAGCTTGTTGGGAAACAGCAGATAGAAACTGCGGCCGTCAGAGCCGAGCATGACCGCGTACAGATAGCCTGCGGTATTCGAGCGCACGCTAAATTGCAGGGGATCTTTGTCGATGGTGAGCTGCTCGGGCGCGCTGACTTCAAGCTTCAGACGTCCGTTGCGCATGGCATAAATATCTTGCAGCGTTGCGGCCGAGGCCAGCAGCTGTTCGGCTGGTTTTTCTGGCTCTGGCAAAGCGCTGGGCACGGGTCGCACGATCGCTTGGGCGATCAGCGGCGGGGGTGTTGCCGCCGAAGGGGCATCGGCTGCGGCCGTTGCGCCCCCAGTGGCCGCCGCAGGAGCGGCTGCAGCGACGACAGCGGGCAGCGTCGGTGGCGGGGTGGGCGATGTGATCGGCTGCGTCGTTGACTCGGCGCGGTATTCGCCGGCTGCGACGATGCTGGGCGCGGGGGCGGCCACGGGTGCAGGAGCTTGAGCAGGGGCCGGGCGTATGACCGTGGCGACGGCCGGGTCGGGTGTAACCGGCGGTGCCACCACCACGGCAGGCGGTACCACCACCGCGGCAGGCGGTGCCACCACCGCGGTGGCCTGCGCCACCTGCACGGCTGCAGGGGGCTGTGCCGTGGGTGGTGCGGAGGGTTGTGCGGAGGGTGGTGCAGAGGGCGGCACCATGGGCGCGGGGATCTGTGCAAGCGGCGCGGGTGCGGGTGTCGGTATCGCCGGCGCGGGCATAGGAGCTTGCGCCATCTGCACCGGTGCTGGAGCCTGCGCCGCGGGCGCAGTGGCCTGTGCCACTGCGGGCATCGGTGTCGGTTTGGTGGCAGTGGTTGGACTCCCCGTTGCGGCGGCGGGCCGCGGCGGGGCCGGTGGGGGTGGCGGGGTCAGTGGGGGTGGCGGGGCCAGGGCCACTTGCGGCTGGGTGGGCACCACGATCAGGTTGCGGGCCCCGCGCACCTGGATGGTCGAAGGGGCCCGCCCGGTGCTGGCGAAAGGTTTCATCGCCTCGTCGACCTTCGTTTGTGCGCACTGTCGCACCTCGTCGAGCGAGACCGCGCCGCTGCGGTTGAGGTCGGTGGCGTCACCGAGCAGGCACTGGGTCAGGCTGTGCGTGGCCAGGCCGCCGATGGTGGGGAAGTCCCAGGAGACCTCGTTGTAATTGGCCGCGGCGATCTGCACAAAGTTCTCTTGCGCAGCGCCGAGCCGGGTCATGACGGGTGCGAAGCTGCGTGTGTTACGGTCATTGACCGGCACCGAGCATTCGCCGGGTGCGGGGCTGAACCGGGGCCGTATGCCCAGGTCCTGCGCCAGCGAGCGGGTCCTGGCCGCGAGCACCCCTCCGGAGAAGCAGGAGTCAAACAGGGTGATCAGTTTGTCGGCCTTTTGGCTGATCGGCTGGGTGTAGCGGGCCAGGTCTTCTTCGCTCAGCAGATCGGCCACGGTGTAGGCGCCGGGCGTGTAGGTGATCAGGCCTTCGCTGCACCGGCCTGCAGCGCTCAGACGCGTGCCATGCCCAGAAAAATAAATCAGCACCTGGTCGCCGTTTTGGACCTGCTGACGCAGCTTTTCCAGCGCCTGCACGATGTTCTTGCGGGTCGCTTGGGCATCGCGCAATTCAACGATGTTGCGCTCCTCGATCTGCATGGCCCGCGCGATTTTGCGCACGTTTTCCATGTCTTTGGGGATTCCCGGCAGGACAGAGGCGCCGGAGTCTGGCGAGTATTGGCCGATGCCAATGATCAGGGCGTACCGGCCTTCTGCGGCCTGGCTCCACCAAGGCAGCAGGCCCAGGAGAAAACAGATTGAAAAACTTTTTAAATAGTGGGTCATAGGCCAAAATGTAGCAAACCTTGTTTTCAACACACCGATTGCTCACTGCCATGCGCCAGATTTTCCTTGCCCTGCTTTGTTTGTCCCTGTCTGGTTGTGCCGTGCTGGCCGTGGCCGACCTGGCGGTCACCGGTGTGGCCACGGCGGCCAAAGTGGGCGTCAAGACGGTGGGCGCCGTGGTCGATGCGGTGATCCCGGACAAGAAGCCTTGAAGAGATGACGCAAGACTGCGCCAGCGGCTCGCCTGACCTGAAAGGAGCCCTGCCATGATCCATCGATCCCTGAGGGCCCGCGCCGCCAGCCTGCTGCTGCTGTCCGGTGCCGTTGGCCTGGCCTGGGGGCAAGGGGCGCTGGGCCCGGCGCCCGAGGCGGCCACCGGTTCGACCGCCCGGCAGGCGGTGCATGCAAGCCAGCAGATGGTGGCCACGGCCAATGGGCATGCGTCGACGGCCGCCCAGCAGATCTTGCGCGCGGGCGGCAGCGCGGTCGATGCGGCGATTGCGGCCTCGATGGTGCTCAATCTGACCGAGCCGCAGTCTTCGGGCATCGGTGGCGGCGCCTTCATGCTGACCTGGGATCCCCAGCAGCGCCAGCTCCAGGCATTCGATGGCCGTGAGACCACGCCGGCGGCAGCTCGGCCCGAGCGTTTTGTCGGTGCCGATGGACGGCCGATGGCCTTTGCCGAGGCGGTCCATTCGGGTCTGTCGGTGGGCGTGCCGGGGCTGCTGCGCATGCTCGAGCTGGCCCATCGGCAGCACGGTGTGCTGCCCTGGGCCCGCCTGTTCGAGCCGGCCATCACGTTGGCCGAAGCGGGTTTTGCGGTCTCTGAGCGCCTGCACAAGCTGATCGCCTCTGACCCCTTTCTTAAAAACGATGCGGCTGCACGCGCCTATTTTTTCGATGCGGCCGGCCAGCCGCTGGCCGTCGGCGCGCCGTTGCGCAACCCCGAGCTGGCCCAGGTGCTGCGTCGGGTGGCCCGGGAGGGCGCCGATGCGTTTTACCGCGGTGAGATTGCGCGCGACATGGTGGCCGCGGTTGCCGGCCACCGGCGAGCGGGCGACTTGAGCCAGGCCGATCTGCAGGCCTACAGTGCGCGCCAGCGGCCGGTGCTGTGCGGACCCTATCGCGCCTACCAGGTCTGCGGCATGCCGCCGCCGTCTTCAGGCGGCATTGCGGTGTTGGCTATTTTGGGCCTGCTCGAGCGTTTCGATCTGGCCGCGCTGGCGCCCGATTCGGCGCAGGCGGTGCATTTGCTGGCCGAGGCCGGCCGCTTGGCCTACGCCGACCGCGATGTCTATGTGGCCGACCCCGACTTCGTCACCGTGCCCACGCAGGCCCTGGTCGATCCGGCCTACCTGCGCGCGCGCAGCGCTCTGATCGACGCCCAGCGCAGCATGGGCCGCGCCAGCCATGGCGTGCCGCCGGGCTGGTCGGTCAGTGCCGGCCGCGATGTCAGCGCCGAGGTGCCGGCCACCACGCATTTGTCGGTGGTGGACAGCCGTGGCCGGGCGGTCTCGATGACCAGCACCATCGAGGCGCAGTTTGGCAGCCGCATCATGGTGCGTGGCTTCTTGCTCAACAACCAGCTGACCGACTTTTCTCTCGCGCCGCAAGAAGGCGGGCGGCCGGTGGCCAACCGGGTCGAGCCGGGCAAGCGCCCGCGCAGCAGCATGGCGCCCACGCTGGTGTTTGATCCGCAGGGGCAGCTGTTCATGGTCACCGGCTCGCCCGGCGGCAGCCTGATCATCAACTACGTGGCCAAGACGCTCATTGGGGTGATCGACGGCAAGCTCGATATTCAGCAGGCCATCGCGCTGCCCAATCGCGGCAGCCGCAATCGCGCCACCGAGATCGAAAAAGGCAGCGCGCTCGAAGCGCTCGCCGGGCCGCTGCGGGCCATGGGCCATGAGGTGCAGGCCATCGAGATGACCAGCGGCTTGCAAGGCATCGTGCGCACGCCAGCGGGCCTGGTCGGCGGCGCCGATCCGCGCCGTGAAGGCCTGGTGCTGGGCGACTGAGTCGGCCATGACGCAAACCGTGATCGTGCTCGGCGCAGGCATGGTGGGCACTTGCACCGCCTGGCATTTGCGCCAGCGCGGGCACGAGGTGGTGCTGATCGATGCCAAGCCGCCCGGACAGGAAACCTCGTTTGGCAACGCCGGCCTGATTCAGCGCGAAGCGGCCGAGCCCTATCCCTTTCCGCTCGAAGCGGCCAAGCTCTGGTCGGTGGCCACTGGGCAGGGGTTTGATATCGCCTGGCGTGCCCGGGCGCTGCTGCGCATCGCACCGCGTCTGCTGAGCTACGCCTGGCATTCGGCGCCCGGGCGCCATGCACGTCTGGCCCCGCATTACGGCCGTCTTATCCAGGCGTGCATCTTCGAGCACGAGGCCTTGATCGAGTCGAGCCAGGCGCACGATCTGGTCGGCCGGGACGGCTACCGCAAGATCTATCGCACGCAGGCGGCTTTGGATCGCGCCGGCGCCGATGCGCTGCGCATCGCCGAGCGCTGGGGCGTGGACAACCGCATCGAGGATGCCGACGCTCTGGCGCGGGCCGAGCCGGCTTTGCGTCAGCGCCTGGCGGGGGCCATCTGGCATGCCAGCACCTGGTCGGTGCGCGACCCGGGCGCGCTGGTGCAGTCCTATGCGCGCGACTTTGAGCGGCTGGGCGGCACCTTTTTGCAAGCGCGCGCCACCGCGCTGCAGCCCCAGGGTGGGCATTGGCAGGTCCAGACCTCGCAGGGCCCGGTTCAGGCGGCGCAGGTGGTGGTGGCGCTCGGGCCGTGGTCGACCGATCTGATTGAGCCGCTGGCCTACCGCCCGCCGCTGTTTGTCAAGCGCGGTTACCACCAGCATTACGACGGCCCACACGGCTTGCGCCTGCCGATTTTCGATGCCGAAAAAGGCTATTTGCTGGTGCCGATGCGGGCAGGGCTGCGCCTGACCACCGGCGCCGAGCTGGCGCTGCGCGACGATCCGCCGCAAGCGAGCCAACTGCCCGGGGCCGAGCGCTGCGCGCGCGCGCTGCTCGAGCTCGGTGCGCCGCTTGCGCAGCCGCCCTGGATGGGCAGCCGGCCGTGCATGGTCGACATGCTGCCGGTGATGGGGCCGGCGCCTCGCCATCGCGGCCTGTGGTTCAACTTTGGACACGGCCACCAGGGCTTTACGCTCGGGCCGGTGGCCGGGCGCCTGCTGGCCGAGCTGATCAGCGGCGAGCCGCCCTTTCTTGATCCCGCGCCTTACGCGGCGCAGCGCTTCGGTCCCTGACGCCGGAATCAGGGCCGCGTTCGGGTCTGCAGCAGCGCCAGGGCGCTGCCGAGCCACAGCACGCAGCTTGAGGCCAGCAGGCCGCCGGCCAGGCCCGCGGCTTCGTCGGCGATCAGGCCGACCGCGCTAGGGCCCACCACCTGGCCGACCGCAAAAACGACGGTAAAGCCGGTGATGCCCTGGGCCCACAGGTGGGGCGGCAGGTTGTGCCGCACCCAGGCCGTGGTCGATGCCACCACCGACAGGAAGACCGCGCCGAAGAGCACGCCCGAGGCCAGCAGCACGGGCGTTTGCGCGGTCAGCGCTGGCAAGATCGTGGCCAGGCCCAGCAGGCCATTGAGCAGGGCCATGGCCTGGCCCTCGCGAAAGCGGTCGAGCAGGCCGGCCCAGATGCGTGCTGAGGCGACGACGGCCAGACCCAGGGCGGTGTAGAACAGCGTGCGGCTGTCGGCGCTGACCCCTTGCTCGCGCATCAGGGCAATCACGAAGGTCATGTAGCCGATGTAGCCGATGCCAAAGCAGCTGTAGGCGGCCAGCATCGGCAGGCCGTGGCGCCAGGTGCGCCACCCGATCCCTTGCGTTGATGGGGGCGTCGATGTGGGCGTCGATCCCTGCGGGGGGGCCTGGGCCGGCTCGCCCGGCTCGGGGTGCTTGCGCGCCAGCGGCCACAGGGCGGCGCTGGCCAGCGCGCACACCCCGGCCAGTGCCCACCAGGCATGTGGCCACGAGCCGCCTGTGGCCAGCACCGCCGGCACGGTCAGCGCCGACACCGCAATGCCCCAGCCGGTGCCACCGTAGTACAGGCCCAATAGCCAGCCGCCGCGCTGGCCGTCTCGGGCCAGCCATTGAGCGGTCAGCCAGCCACCGACGACGAACAGCCAGGCGCTGGTCACTCCGGCCAGCAGACGCTGCAGCAGCAGCCATTCGGCCGTGCGGAAAAATCCGCTGAGCGCCATGAAGACCGTGCTGCCGATGGCGCCGATCAGCAAGGTGCGGCCGGCGCCGAGCCGGCGCAGCAGCAGCGGCGCGCTCAAGGCGCCGGCCAGATAGCCCAGCGCATTGGCCGTGTTCATGGCGCCCGCCAGCAGGTAGGACCAGCCCAGGTCCTCGCGCATGATGGGCAGCAGCAGACCATACGCAAAGCGCGTGATGCCCAGCGAAATCGCCGCCGCCAGCGACAAGACCAGGGCGAGCAGGACGGGTGATGGGGGTTGCATGGCTGGGGCGGTCTGATTTGGCGTGCAGTCTAGGGCAGGGGCCCAACCGGGCCCGCGCCGCTGGCGGCAAGTTTTTGGAGTCGAGGGTAAACCCTAGGAAAATACCGATCTCGGGGTCTGTGCATTCCGTTTAAAGCGATACAAAATATCTTCAAATAGAAGATTTTTTGTGACATAAAGGGATCCGGCCATGGGCTTGTTTGAACGTCACCAGGGGCTGATTGAGCGCGCCGTGCAGGCCAGTGCCGAGCGCGGCTACTGGTCGGCTTTTTCCGAAATGCCCTCGCCCAAGGTCTATGGCGAGTCGGCGCCGGCTGATGGCAAGGCCGCTTTCGAGGCCCATTTGGGCCAGCGCTTCGAGCTGGGCCAAGCCGGGCAGGGCGCTGCGATCGCGCCCGAGGTCTCCCCCTACGGCGTGGCCCTCGGCGTGTCCTATCCGGTCTGCGATGCCCAGACCCTGGTCGATGCCGCGCAAAAGGCCATGGCCGCCTGGCAGCGCCTGGGCGCGCGCGAGCGCGTCGGCCTGTGCGCCGAGGCCGTGGTGCGGCTCAATGCGCGCAGTTTCGAGATTGCGCATGCCGTGATGGCCACCACCGGCCAGGGCTGGATGATGGCCTTCCAGGCCGGCGGCCCCCACGCGCAAGACCGCGCCTTGGAAGCCCTGGCCTACGCCTGGGCTGAGCAAAGCCGCATCCCGGCCCAGGCCGTCTGGGAAAAGCCCCAGGGCAAGAACCCGCCCATTCGCATGCGCAAGGATTTTGAGATCGTCGGCCGCGGTGTGGCCCTGGTCATCGGTTGTGGCACCTTCCCCACCTGGAACACCTACCCGGGCTTGTTTGCGGCCTTGGCCACGGGCAATGCGGTGATCGTCAAGCCGCACCCGCATGCGGTGCTGCCGGCGGCGATCACGGTGCGCGTGATCCGTCAGCTGCTGGCCGAGCAGGGGCTCGATGCCAATTTGGTCAGCCTGTGCGTGACCGATCAGCCCGAGGTCACGCAGGCATTGGCCACGCACCCGGCTGTGGCCTCGGTCGATTTCACCGGCAGCAACGCCTTTGGCCAGTGGCTGCTGGAGCATTGCCAGCAAGCCCAGGTCTACGCCGAGCTGGCCGGGCTCAACCATGTGCTGATCGATTCAACCTCGGCCTACAAGGCCATGCTCGACAACCTGGCCTTTACCTTGTGCCTGTATTCGGGCCAGATGTGCACCACCACCCAGGCGATCTTGGTGCCGCAAGCGGGCATCGAGACCGACGAGGGTCACAAGAGCGCCGAGGCCGTGGGTGCCGACCTGGCCGCGGCCATCGACCGCCTGCTGGCCAAGCCCGAGGTGGCGTGCGCGGTGCTCGGCGCCATCCAGTCCGATGCCACCTTGGCGCGCATCGAGCAGGCCAATGCCGGCCAATGGGGCCGCGTGATCCGCGCCTCGCAGGCCATCGCCCACCCCGACTTCCCGCAGGCGCGCGTGCGCAGCCCTGTGCTGCTGGCCTGCGGCGCAGCCGATGAGCAGGCCTACCAGATCGAGCGCTTTGGCCCGATCGCCTTTGTGGTGACGGTGGCCGATACGGACGCCGCCATCGCCCTGTCCGAGCGCATGGTCAAGCAGCACGGCGCGCTGACCGTGGGCGTTTACTCGACGCGCCAGGAGGTGCTGCAGGCCATCACCGAGGCCACCTGGCGCAGCCGCGTGGCTTTGTCGATCAACCTGACCGGGCCGGTGTTCGTCAACCAGTCTGCAGCGTTTTCTGACTACCACGCCACCGGCGGCAATCCGGCGGCCAACGCCAGCTACGCCGATTCGGCCTTCGTGGCCAACCGCTTTCGCGTGGTGCAGCGGCGCCAGCACATCGCCGCTTGAACAAGGATCAGCCCATGGCCTTCGACCATCTTCAGACGCTGCGTTTCACGCTCGAGGGCGCGACCGCCCGCTTGACCCTGTGCCGGCCCGACAAGCTCAACGCCTTCACCGGCCAGATGCATGCCGAACTGCGCGAGGTGCTCGATGCCTTGCAGCAAGGGCAGGGCGAACTGGCCGCCGCGCGCGTGCTGGTGCTCGGCGCGCAGGGCAAGGGCTTTTGCGCCGGTCAGGACCTGGCCGATCCGGCCGTGGCCTTCAAGCCCGGCGAGCCGCCGCCCTCGCTGGGCGCGGTGGTCGAGCGCGACTACGGCCCGCTGGTGCTGCGCTTGATGCAGCTGCGCATGCCCACGGTGGCCATGGTGCACGGCATCGCCGCTGGCGCCGGTGCCAGCCTGGCGCTGGCCTGCGACATGGTGCTGGCTGGCGAGTCGGCCGCCTTCATGCTGCCTTTTGCCAAGATCGGGCTCATCCCCGATACCGGCGCCTCCTGGGCCGTGCCGCAGCGCCTGGGCCTGGCGCGCGCCATGGGCCTGGCCCTGACCGGTCACAAGCTGCCGGCGGCCAAGGCGGCGCAGTGGGGTCTGATTTGGGAATGCCATCCCGATGAGCAGCTGGCCGCAGCGGTCGATACCCTGTGCGCGCAGTTGGCCCAGCTGCCCACCCACGCCCTGGTGCGCACGCGCCAGGCCATGCTGGCCGCGCACGGCAACAGCCTGGGCGAGCACCTGGCTTATGAGTCCTTGCTGATGCACGAGCTCGGCTCGAGCGCCGATTACGTCGAAGGCGTGAGCGCCTTCCTGCAAAAGCGTCCTGCACGCTTTGGCGGCGCTTGAGGCGGTGAGCCGTACCCTCCAAAACCCCTGCAATCAGGCCCCGCCCATGACCGACGATTCTTCTGTGCCCTCCGACCCACAGGCTCTGGCCGAGGCCAGTGCCAGCGCCCTGTGGTCGCGCGACCGCGCCACGCAAAGCCTGGGCATGGCGATCGAGCAGATCGGACCGGGCCACGCCGTGATGAGCATGCCGGTGCGCATCGACATGCTCAATGGGCACGACACCTGCCACGGCGGCTTCATGTTCCTGCTGGCTGACAGCGCGTTTGCCTTTGCCTGCAACAGCTACAACCGCAACACGGTAGCGGCGGCCTGTCACATCGACTTTCTGGCGCCCGCGCGCTTGGGCGATGTGCTGGAGGCCGAGGCCATCGAGCGGTCGCGCGCCGGCCGCACCGGCGTCTACGACATCACCGTGCGCGTGCGCGGCGGCAAGACCGTGGCGCTGTTTCGCGGCAAGAGTTACCGCATCGAGGGCGAGGTCATCGCTGGCTTACAAGCCAAGGGATGAACCCACTCTACCTAGCATCCACAGGAGAGACCATGCCTGTCCGCATTCCCCGCCCCGGCGACCTTGAACCGATCGAGACGGCCAGCCGCGATGAAATCAGCGCCTTGCAACTCGAGCGGCTGCGCTGGTCGCTCAGGCACGCCTATGACAACGTGCCGCATTACCGGCGCAAGTTCGACGCCCACGGCGTGCACCCGGACGACTTGCGCAGCCTGTCCGATCTGGCCCGCTTCCCGCTGAGCACCAAAGCCGACCTGCGCGACAACTACCCCTTTGGCCTGTTTGCGGTGCCGCGCGATCAGGTGGTGCGTGTGCACGCCTCGTCTGGCACCACCGGCAAACCCACCGTGGTGGGCTACACGCAGACAGACATCGACCACTGGGCCCATTTGGTGGCCCGTTCGATCCGGGCCGCTGGCGGGCGCCGCGGCGACATGGTGCATGTGGCCTACGGCTATGGCCTGTTCACCGGCGGGCTGGGCGCGCATTACGGCGCCGAGCGCCTGGGTTGCACCGTGGTGCCGATGTCGGGCGGGCAGACCGAAAAGCAGGTGCAGCTCATCGTCGATTTCAAACCCGACATCCTCATGGTCACGCCGTCGTACTCCCTCGTCATTGCCGAGGAGTTTGACCGGCTGGGTATCGCGCCCGAAGACATCTCGGTCAAGGTGGGCATCTTTGGCGCCGAGCCCTGGGGCGAGGGCATGCGCGGCGAGATCGAGCGCAGGCTCGGCCTCGATGCGGTCGACATCTATGGCCTGTCGGAGGTCATGGGCCCGGGCGTGGCCTGCGAGTGCATCGAGAGCAAGGACGGCCCGGTGATCTGGGAGGACCATTTTTATCCTGAGATCATCGATCCCGTCAGCGGCGAGCCGGTGGCCGACGGGCAAGAGGGCGAACTGGTCTTTACCTCGCTGACCAAGCAGGCCCTGCCCATCATCCGCTACCGCACGCGCGACCTCACGCGTCTGCTGGCGCCCACCAGCCGTGCTTTCCGGCGCATGGCACGCATCGTCGGGCGCTCCGATGACATGCTCATCGTGCGCGGCGTCAATGTGTTTCCGACGCAAATTGAGGAGCAGGTGATGCGCGAGCCTCAGCTGTCGGGCAACTACCAGATCGTGCTGACCCGCCAGGGCCATCTCGACGATGTGCAGGTGCGCTGCGAGCTGCAGCCGGCCCTTGGCGCACTCGATGCGGCGCAGCGCCGTGCGATTGCCGCCTCGGTCGAGCATCGCATCAAGACCCTGGTGGGCATTTCCACCGAGGTGCAGGTGATGGATTTTGGTGCCCTACCGCGCACCCAGACCGGCAAGGCACGCCGGGTCTGGGACGAGCGGCCCAGGCAGGTTTGATTTCAACGGCGTTTGCCCAAACAGGAGCCAGCCACCATGTACACCCAATCGATGAGCGTTCCCGATGACAGCGCCAGCCGCAGCGTGCAGCCCCTGGTCAGCGCCGAGCCGGCCGAGCGCATGGCCCGTTTTGATGCCTGCATCGACGCCGACGGCCGCATCGAGCCGCAAGACTGGATGCCCGAGGCCTACCGCAAAACCCTGGTGCGCCAGATCAGCCAGCACGCGCACAGCGAGATCGTGGGCATGCTGCCCGAGGGCAACTGGATCGGCCGCGCGCCCAGCCTCAAGCGCAAGGCCATCCTCATTGCCAAGGTGCAAGACGAGGGTGGGCACGGCCTTTACCTCTACAGCGCCGCCGAAACCCTGGGCACCAGCCGCGACCAGATGGTGCAGGCCTTGCACGAGGGCAAGGCCAAATACAGCTCGATCTTCAACTACCCCACGCTGACCTGGGCCGATGTGGGCGTGATCGGCTGGCTTGTTGATGGCGCTGCCATCATGAACCAGATTCCGCTGTGCCGTTGCAGCTATGGCCCTTATGCCCGCGCCATGGTGCGGGTGTGCAAGGAAGAGAGCTTTCACCAGCGTCAGGGCTACGAGTCACTGATGGTCATGATGCGCGGCACGCAGGCGCAGCGCGACATGGTGCAAGATGCGGTCAACCGCTGGTGGTGGAAGTGCCTGGCCATGTTCGGCCCGCCCGATGCCGACAGCCCCAACAGCGTGCAAGGCATGCGCTGGGGCATCAAGCGCGTGAGCAACGACGAGCTGCGCCAGCAGTTTGTCGACGCCACCGTGCCCCAGGCCAAGCTGCTGGGCGTGAGCCTGCCCGATCCGCTGCTCAAATGGAACGAGGCGCGCGGACATCACGACTACGGCCCGATCGACTGGGACGAGTTCTGGCACACCGTCAACGGCAACGGCCCGTGCAACAAGGAACGCCTGGCCACGCGCGTGAAGGCACACGAGGACGGCGCCTGGGTGCGCGAGGCGGCGCTCGCGCATGCCCGCAAGCGCCAGCAAGCCGCCCTCAAGGAGGCCGCATGAGCACGACCCGTCCAGCGGCCGAGCCCGCTGCCCAAGCCGCCGCTTTGAAGGAATGGCCTCTGTGGGAGGTGTTTGTGCGCAGCAAGCAGGGCCTGGAGCACAAGCACTGCGGCAGCTTGCATGCGGCCGACGCGGCGCAGGCGCTGGTGATGGCCCGCGATGTCTACACCCGCAGGCAAGAGGGCGTGAGCATCTGGGTGGTGCCCAGCCGGGCGATCACCGCCAGCAACCCCGATGACAAGGGCGAGCTGTTTGATCCGGCGGCCGACAAGATCTACCGCCACCCCACCTTCTACGACATTCCCAACGAAGTGGGGCACATGTGACGGACGCGCTCATCGACGAGCCGGCGCAGCGCGGCGACGCGGCCTTGCAGGCGCCTCAGGCTTACCTGCTGCACCTGGCCGACAACGCCCTGGTGCTCGGACAGCGCAACGCGCAGTGGTGCGGCCATGCGCCCATCCTCGAGGAAGAGCTGGCGCAGGCCAACATCAGCCTGGACCTCATTGGCCAGGCGCGCCTGCTCTACGACCTGGTGGCGCAGCGCGCCGCCGACGGCTCGACCGAAGACAGCTACGCTTACTGGCGTGATGCGCCGCAGTTTCGCAACTACACCCTGCTCGAGTTGCCCCACCGCGCGCCGCTGGTCGGCTATGCCCAGGGCGATCTTGACTACGCCATCACCATCACCCGCAACTTTTTCTACAGCGCCTTGATGGCGCCGCTGTGGCAGCTGCTGAGCCGATGCCCCGATGCCGATCTGGCCGCGATTGCCGCCAAGTCCTTCAAGGAGGCGACCTACCACCTGCGCCACTCGCGCGACTGGCTGATCAAGCTCGGCGATGGCACCGACGTCTCGCATGCACGCATGCAGGCTGCGCTCGAGCACCTGTGGCCTTACACGCGCGAGTTCTGGAGCCTCACCGATCTGGAGCAGCAGGCCGGCGCGCTCGGTGTCGATGGGCAGGCGCTGCAGCAAGACTGGCAGGCCCTGCTCGATGAGGCACTGGCCGAGGCGACCCTGCAGTGCCCGCCGCCGGCCGCGGGCCACATCACCCAGGGCAAGCAGGGCGTGCACAGCGAGCACCTGAGTTACCTGCTCGCCGAGCTGCAGAGCTTGGCGCGAGCCCATCCGGGCGCCCAGTGGTAGGGGCACTCGCCCGCGTGTTGACCGCCAGGATGGCATCTTGACCCAGGCCCTGTCCCAAGCCCCGGATGCGGTCGCCGCCTCGTCTGAGCCGGCCATGCTCGCGCGCATCTGGCAGCTGCTCGGGCAGGTGTGCGACCCCGAGATTCCGGTCATCAGCCTGCTCGACTTGGGCGTGGTGCGCGATGTGCGCCCGACCGGGCAGGGCTGGCAGGTCGTGATCACCCCGACTTACAGCGGCTGCCCGGCGATGTCGCAAATGGCCGATGACATCGTCAGCACGCTGGCCGCAGCCGGCGTGACCGTTCAGGTCAGCACGCAGCTCGCACCGGCCTGGAGCACCGATTGGATCAGCGAAGCGGGCCGACGCAAGCTGCGTGACTACGGCATTGCACCGCCCGGCCCACGGCCCGTTGGCGGCAGTCGGACGCTGCGTTTTATGCCGCCCGCGCCGCCCGCGCAGGACGTGCCCTGTCCGCGCTGCGGCTCGGGCCTGACACAGGAAACCTCGCACTTTGGCTCGACCGCCTGCAAGGCTCTGTACCGCTGCCTTCAATGCCGCGAGCCTTTCGATTACTTCAAGCCTTACTAGCTCGATCAGCCCTGTCAGCCCCCCTCTTTTTCGATCGACGGCCCACCATGTCCTCTTCCCACTTTCACGACCTTCAGGTCAAGCGCGTCAGCCCCGAGGCGGCCGGTGCGGTGGCCATCACCCTGGCGGTGCCGCCCGAGCGGCGCCAGACCTTTGCCTTCGAGCCGGGCCAGTTCCTGACGCTGCGCGCGCGCATCGAAGGGCAGGACGTGCGCCGCACCTACTCCATCAGCAGCCCGCGCAGCCGCCTGGCACGGCTCGGTGAAATTGAGGTGGGGATCCGCCCGGTACAAGGCGGCGTGTTTTCCAATTGGGCCGCCACCCACATCCACGCCGGTGATGTGCTGTCGGTGATGCCGCCCGAGGGGCGCTTTACCGTGCAACGCGCGCGCGCGATCCACCGCGTCGGCTTTGCCGCCGGCTCGGGCATCACGCCCATCTTGTCGATTGCCGCCTCCACCCTGGAAGAGCAGCCGGGCAGCAAATTCACCCTGGTCTACGGCAACCGCCGCATGGCCAGCGTGATGTTCAACGAGGCCTTGCAGGACCTCAAGGACCGCTATGCCGACCGCTTCACCATGATCCACATCCTCTCGCGCCAGGCGCAGGAGGTCGACTTGCTGCAAGGGCGCATCGATGGCGCCAAGGTCAAGGCCATCGTGGCCTGCCTGCTGCCGGCGGCCAGCATGGACGAGGTGTTCATCTGCGGCCCGGAGTCGATGATCGAGGCGACCGAGGCGGCGCTGCTCGAAGTCGGCGTGCCCCAGACGCGCATCCGCACCGAGCGCTTTACCACCAGCGGCGCGCAGGCGGCCAAGGTGCAGGCCGATGTGGATGCCGGCCCCAAGCCGGCAGCCGGTGGGCCGGCGCTGACGGTGGTGCTCGATGGCAAGGCCCACGAGGTCGCGGTGCGCGAGGGGCAGTTTTTGCTGGATGCGGCGCTCGATGCGGGGCTCGATCTGCCCTACTCGTGCAAGGGCGGGGTGTGCTGCACCTGCCGCTGCAAGGTGCTGCAGGGCGAGGTCCGCATGGCGCGCAATTACACCTTGCAGGCCGACGAGATGGCCAAGGGCTTTGTGCTGAGCTGCCAGGCCGTCGCGCTCACGCCCTCGGTGATGCTCAGCTATGACGAGCGCTGAGGCTCAAGTGCCTCTTGAGGGGTGTGGCCACGGCGCGCCCTGGGCATCCGGGCCGTGCCCGAGCTGCCAGCGCATCGCGCAATTCAAGTCGCAGGGCCGGGGTCAGGCTGGCTCGGTCATCGTCAGCGTCTTTGGCGATGCGGTGCTGCCGCGTGGCGGCTGCATCTGGCTGGGCAGCCTGATTGCCTTGCTGGCCCCGCTGGGTCTGAGCGAGCGCCTGGTGCGCACCAGCGTGTTTCGGCTGGCGCAGGACGATTGGTTGGAGGCGCTGGCCCATGGCCGGCGCTCGGACTACCGGCTCACGGCCGCTGGGCGCCGCCGTTTCGTCGAGGCCTCGCGCCAGATCTACGCGACCGCACCGCCGCCCTGGGACCAACGCTGGCGCCTGATCACCGTCAGCGGCTCGCTGGAGGCCAGCGAGCGCGAGCGCTTGCGCCGGGCCTTGTTCTGGCACGGCTTTGGTGAGCTGGGCCCGGAGTGTTTCGTCCACCCCAGCGCCGATCTGGACTCGGTGTTCGAATCGCTGGCTGCCCAATCGCTGCCGCGGGCCGCGCTGCTGCCCCTGGTGGCCGCCAACGCAGGCCTGCCGGCTTCGGGCAAGGACATCGATCTGGTGCACCGGGCCTGGGATTTGCAGCATCTCGATGCGGCCTACCGGGGCTTTGTGAAAACCTATGCGCCGATGGCGCGGCAGTGGGGCGCCAGTGTGACGCCCGGCGATGACAGCGCCTTTCTTGTGCGCAGCTTGCTGGTGCACGACTACCGCCGCCTGTTGCTGCGCGATCCG
>JAIXWZ010000012.1 GCA_027491035.1 Comamonadaceae bacterium
GCACTCGCGCTCATCAAGGCGCTGGCCTCCGCCCAGGGGATGAACAGGCAAAAGCAGTCATCGAGCGCGCTGTAGCTGCTGCTTGTTGGCCGCCCGGCCAACAAGGCGGCCACCGGAAAAAGGCTGCCGGCTTCCAACTCGAACACGTCATGCGCGGCACGGGCGCGCCGACCCAACGCACGGCCCTGGCGCAGAAAAATCAGATGCTCAAGCTGCGCGGCCGGCGAGGCGATCACCGCGTCGGGCGCAAAGTAGCGCTCGTGGGCGGCCAGCGCCAGTTGCTCAACATGGTCGCGCGCCATGCGAGCAAAGGGCAAATGAGCGCGCAGGGACTGCACCCAATGCTCGAGCAGCTGATGCGAAGGCTGTGCGCTCATGGACCCACCATAGCAAAGCCGGGCCCGCCGGGCAACTGTGGGGCTGCGCCTGGTCCGACCACAAAACCTAGGGTAAGCCTGTAGAAGCTGGGCGCTTAGATCCTGGGGTTTGCCCCAAGCTTGCGCCTTGAATGACCCTTCAGTAAGCTTGAAGTCAGGCCCACCGCCAACAGTGTGGACACTACGTAGAAACTGGGTCGGAGGCCGGCCCGAAAACACCCGTGCTGCAAGCTCTCAACATCGCGCAACTGCTGCTGTACATCGGTCTGCTGGCCCTGCTCGGACAGGGCTTGCTCTTCCTTTTGGCCGGGCAAAAACGCGACACCAATTTGTTTTACCAGTTGTTTCAAGTGCTCAACCGCCCCTGGATGGCGCTGGCCCGGCTGGTCTCGCCGGCCCGGGTCGACCCGCGGCACCATGGCTGGGTGGCCTTCTTTGTGACGGCCGTGCTCTACATCGCGGTCACACTGGCCAAGATCGAGCACTGCATCAGTGCGGGCATGGAGGGCTGCCGATGAGCGGCTGGACGTATTTCAGCCTCAAATGGCAGGCCATCGGCTGGATCCTGATTGGGCGCCAGGCCCCGGCTCTGAGCTGCTTTGACCGCATGCTCGCCCTTGACGGCCAGGACGCCTACGCCCTGGCCAGCCGCGCCCATCTGCGCGCCCAGCTCGGCGACAAACCCGGCGCCTTGCAAGACTATGCCCGGCTCAATGCCTTGCCCGGCGCCAAGGCAGCCGACTTTTTCAATCAGGGCTTTTTGCAGGAATCGGCCGGCCAACTGCAGGACGCCGAAGTCAGCTTTCGCCGTGCGATCGCTCTCGATGACACGCTCGATCGCGCCTGGTTCGGCCTGGGGCTGGTGCTCATGCGCCAGTCCCGGCTCGACGAGGCCATCGTTGCGCTCAAGCGCAACACCCAATTGCAGCCCATGAGTCCCTACGCCTGGTGCGAACTGGCGCGGATTCATGAAAAACGCCAGGAGCCCGAGGAGGTGGTGAAGATCATTCGCCACCTGCAAGGGTTTGAGCCCAAGGTCGCCGCCCAACTGGCACGCGAAACCGGGATCAACGTGAAAGCGAACCCGGTCTAGTTGCGGTCTGGCTGCAAGGTGAAATGAGGGCAGTCATTTCACCGGATCGCGCGTTGGTCGGCCCCTCGGGGTTGGGAACAAAAGGAGACAGATGTCATGCAATTGACTGAATCGCACCGCCAATATTGGCAAAAAAACCTGAACATCACAGCGGTCCTGCTGGCTGTGTGGTTCGTGGTGACCTTTGTCGTGGGCTTTTTTGCCCGCGACTTGAACTTCAACTTCTTTGGATGGCCCTTCAGCTTCTGGGTGGCCTCTCAAGGCTCGCTGGTCGTCTACGTGGCGATCATCTGGTATTACGCCCACTACATGAACAAGCTCGACCAAGAACATGGCGTGGCTGAAGTCGAGGAGGACTGATCATGGCCGGAATGACACCTGACACCGGAGGCGGCGTTTTCTCCGCCTCAAGCAACGCGGCTTTCAAAAAGCAGCTCAACAAAGTCTATGCCTGGTACACAGGCGGCTTTGCCATCTTTGTGGTGATACTGGCTATCCTCGAACAGATGGGTCGGCCGCGCAACTGGATCGGCTACCTGTTCTTGGCCGCAACCGTGTTCCTCTATGCCGGCATCGGCGTGATGAGCCGCACCAACGACGCCGCTGAATACTATGTGGCCGGGCGCCGAGTGCCCGCCATGTACAACGGCATGGCCACCGGCGCCGACTGGATGAGCGCCGCGTCCTTCATCGGCATGGCCGGTACGCTCTACCTGACCGGCTACGGCGGTCTGGCCTTCATCATGGGCTGGACGGGCGGCTACTGTCTGGTGGCGCTGTTCCTTGCGCCCTACCTGCGCAAGTTCGGGCAATTCACCATTCCCGACTTCCTGGGCGCACGTTATGACGGCAACATTGCCCGTTTTGTGGGCATCGTCATCGCCATCTTCGTGTCCTTTGTGTACGTGGTGGCGCAGATCTACGGCGTGGGCCTGATCACCACCCGCCTGACCGGCGTGGCCTTCGAGCTGGGCATCTTCCTGGGCTTGGGCGGCATCTTGGTGTGCTCGTTCCTGGGTGGCATGCGCGCCGTGACCTGGACACAGGTGGCGCAGTACATCATCTTGATCATTGCTTACCTGATTCCCGTGATCTGGCTGTCGGTCAAGCAGACCGGCGTGCCGATTCCGCAGGCCATCTACGGCTACCAGCTGCAGAAGGTGACCGAGAAGGAAAAAGCGCTGATCGACGATCCGAAAGAAAAGGAAGTTCGCGCCATCTTCAAGGCCCGCGCCGACGAGTTTGACGCCAAGCTCAAGGACGTCAAGGCTGCGCTGGAGGCTGACAAAGCTGCTGCAGCCAAGAAGATCGAAGACCTCAAAGCCGCCAACGCACCGGCTGCAGACATTGCAGCGGCCGAGAAGGCTCAGGCTGCGCTGCCCAAGGACGAGGAAGCGGCCAAGAAGGCCTGGACCGCTGCCAGGGCCGCCAATGCAGCACGCACCACCCCGCTGGCTGGTATGCCGCGCCATGCGACGCAGTTTGCAGGCGACCCCAATGGCGACGAAAAAGCCAAGACCGCCTACGACACCTCGCGGCGCAACTTCCTGGCTCTGGTGTTCTGCTTGATGCTGGGCACCGCCGCGCTGCCGCACATCCTGATGCGCTACTACACCACGCCTTCTGTGAAGCAGGCGCGCAGCTCGGTGACCTGGTCGCTGTTCTTCATCTTCCTGCTCTACTTCACCGCGCCGGCTCTGGCGGTGCTGGTCAAGTACGAGGTCTTCACCGTGCTGGTGGGAACACCGTTTGACAAGCTACCGGCCTGGGTGGCGCAATGGGCGTCCGTCGATCCGACCTTGCTGTCGGTGACCGACGTCAACAAAGACGGCCTCTTGCAGTTGGGCGAAATGCGCATCGGCGGAGACATCATCGTGCTGGCCACGCCCGAAATCGGCGGCCTGCCCTATGTGATCTCCGGCATGGTGGCCGCGGGCGGTCTGGCTGCTGCGCTGTCGACGGCTGACGGCCTGCTGCTGACGATCGCCAACGCGCTGTCGCACGACCTGTACTACAAGATGATCGACCCGAACGCGCCCACTGCACGCCGAGTGATGCTTTCCAAGGTTCTGCTGCTGGTGGTGGCCCTGGCCGCTGCCTATGTCGCGGCGCAAAAACCTGCTGACATCTTGTTCCTGGTCTCCGCCGCGTTCTCGCTGGCTGCCGCCGGCTTCTTCCCGGCCCTCACCCTGGGCATCTTCTGGAAGCGAGCCAGCAAGTGGGGTGCCATCTTGGGCATGACAGCAGGCTTCGGCGTGACCTTCTACTACATGGTCATGACCCAGCCTTGGCTGCGCGGCGTCTTCGGCGTGACCTCGCC
>JAIXWZ010000200.1 GCA_027491035.1 Comamonadaceae bacterium
CCCTGATCTCGATTGCCGGTGCGCTGTGCTATGCCGAGCTGTGCACCGCCTACCCCAATGCCGGCGGCGACTACCATTTCTTGCAGCGCGCTTTTGGTCGCGACCTGTCCTTCATGTACGGCTGGTCGCGCGCGACCATCATCAACACCGGCTCGATCGCTTTGTTGGCCTTCGTGTTTGGCGATTACATGAGCACACTCCTTCCTCTGGGGGCGTATTCGAGTGCGATCTGGGCGCTGGGCGTCGTGGTCTTGCTCACGCTGGTCAATGTGGCTGGGCTGAACGCCTCCTCGCGCGTGCAAACTTTGCTGACCGTGCTGGAGGTGCTGGGCCTGCTGGCGGTGGTGGTGGCTGGCTTTTGGGTCGATGCACCGGCTTCAGGCGCGATCAGCTGGTTTGTGCAGGCGCCTGCGCCGGCTCAATGGGGCTTGTGCCTGGTTTTTGTGCTGCTGACCTTTGGTGGCTGGAACGAGTCGGCCTATGTCTCGGCTGAGCTGCGCGGCGGGCCACGCACCATGGTGTGGGTGATCGTGGCGAGTATGGCGGCGCTGACGGCCATCTACCTGCTCGTCAACCTGGCCTTGCTCATGGGCCTGGGCCTCAAGGGCCTGGCCAGCAGCAAGACCGCCGCCTCTGATCTGCTGGGCCTGGCCTTTGGTCCCTGGGCCCACAAGGCCCTGGGTCTGTTTGTGGCCATCGCCGCGCTGACCAGCATCAACGCCACCATGATCGTTGGCGCCCGCACCAACTTTGCCGTGGGCCGTGACTGGAACGCGCTGCGCAAGCTCGGTCAGTGGCAGCTGCAGCTGGGCAGCCCGCGCCAGGCTTTGTGGATGCAGGCCTTCATCAGCATCGCGCTGATCTTGCTGGGCACGCAAGAAGCCGACGGCTTTTCTGCCATGGTGGAGTTCACCGCGCCGGTGTTCTGGGGCTTTTTGTTTCTGGTCGGGCTTTCTGTGATCTGGCTGCGCCAGACCGACGGCCAGACCGAGCGGCCTTTCAAGGTGCCCCTGTACCCGCTGCTGCCGCTCATCTTTTGCAGCGCTTGCGCCTGGTTGACCTATTCGAGCATCACCTACGCGATCAGCCAGAAAGCCATTCACGTCTCCATGTGGCTCATTGCCAGCGGTGTGCTGGCCCTGCTGGTGCTGCGCTGGCGCGAGAAGGCGCTGACGCCGTCCTGAGCGCGCGCTCGCTCGGCTGGCTGTGCCCTGGCTTGGGGCTGTCCGGTGAGGATCCCGCTACGATGGGGTCATCACCGAGACCGCTGCCATGGCCCTGACCCACACCCTGACCTCCTTCAAAGTTTTCCTGGGCCGCGTCTGGGCCCTGGCCGTGCCGTTTTTCCGCTCCGAGCAGCGCTGGCAAGCACGTGGGCTGCTCGCGGCCATCGTCGCGCTCAACCTGGCGGCGGTCTACATGCTGGTGCTGCTCAACGACTGGAACCGCCTGTTCTACGACGCTTTGCAGGAGCGCAACGAGGCCGTGTTTTGGCGCGAGCTGCTGCGCTTTGGCTACCTGGCCTTTGGCTTCATTGTCATTGCGGTCTACCGCTTCTACCTGACCCAGCTGCTCGAGGTGCGCTGGCGTGCCTGGATGACGCGCCACACCCTGGGCCGCTGGCTGTCCGATCAGCGCTTTTACCGCATGGAGCTGGCCCGCTACGGCGCCGCCAGCCAGGGCGCCTCGCCCGACAACCCGGATCAGCGCATCCAGGAAGACCTCAAGCTGTTCACCTCGTACAGCGTTTCGCTGAGCATGGGCCTGCTCAACGCGGTGGTCACCTTGCTCAGCTTTGTCGGCATACTCTGGAGTCTGTCGGGCGAGATGGTGTTCGCGCTGGGCGGGCAAAGCTACTCCATCGAGGGCTTCATGGTCTGGATGGCGGTGATTTACTGCGCCGCCGGCAGCTTGATCACCCACTACATCGGCCGGCCGCAGATTGCCCTGAACTTCATGCAGCAGCGCCACGAGGCCGATTTCCGCCACCACTTGGTTCGGGTGCGTGAACACAGCGAGGCCATCGCGCTCGATGGCGGCCAGACGGTCGAGCGCGAGCAGCTCGATCTGCGCTTTTCGCGGGTGCTGTCCAACTACCTGCTGCTGCTGAAAAAGCAAAAGAACCTGGTGTGGTTCACCAACTTCTTTGGCCAGGCGGCGATGGTGTTTCCATTCGTGGTGGCCGCGCCGCGCTTTTTCAGCGGTGCCATTGCGCTGGGCCAGTTGATGCAGATTGCGTCGGCCTTCGGTCGCGTGCAGGACGCCTTGAGCTGGTTTGTCGAGAACTACTCCACTTTGGCGGCCTGGCGCGCCACCACCGATCGCCTGACCAGCTTTGAGGCGGCGATGGCCTTGCGCCGCAGCGATGCGCTGGCTCTGCAGGAGGGCACCGCGCCGGCCGCCGATGGGCTCGATCTGGCCTTGCCCGACGGCCGCCTCTTGCTGGCCGGCGTGGACATCGAGTTGGCTGCCGGTGACTCGGTCTTGCTGCAGGGCCCGTCGGGCAGCGGCAAGTCGACGCTGTTTCGGGCGTTGGCGGGCATCTGGCCCCACGCGCACGGCCGCATCGAGCGGCCTGGCGATGCGATGTTCATGGCCCAGCGGCCTTACTTTCCGGATGGCAGCTTGCGCGATGCCCTGGCTTATCCGGAGCCGGCCAGCCGCTACACCGATGCCCAGCTCGAGCAGGCCTTGCGCGATGCGCTGCTGCCCGAACTGGCGAGCCGCCTGAACGACGAAGACGCCTGGGGCCACAAGCTGTCTGGCGGCGAGCAGCAACGGCTGGCCATTGCGCGGGTGTTGCTCAAGAAGCCGCGCTGGCTGTTTGCCGACGAGGCCACCAGCGCAATCGATGAGGCAGCCGAGCAGACGCTGTATGCCCGCCTGCTCGCACAGGTGCGCCAAAGCGGCGGTGCCCTGGTCTCGATCGCGCATCGGCCGGCGCTGGCCGCCTTCCACCCGATGCGCTGGCAAATGCTGGGAGGGCACAGCAGCGGCTCGCCTGCGCTGTACCGGCTCGAGCAGCACCGCAGCTAAGCGACGCAGCCCTTGCGACGGCGCGCCCTTAAGATGGAAGTACACGCACCCGATCAGAGGATCTCATCATGACTGAGCACAAAGTGGGTTGGTTTGTCCTGGCTGCCGCGCTGGCCGGCCCGGCGCTGGCGCAGCAGCGCATCGGCGAGGTCGACACCGCCTTTCAGTGGATCGGCCCCGACCACAAGGTGATCGTCGAGGCTTATGACGACCCGCGCGTCAAGGGCGTGACTTGCTATGTCTCGCGCGCCAAGACAGGCGGCATCAAGGGCGGTCTGGGTCTGGCCGAAGACAAGGCCGAGGCGTCCATCGCCTGCCGGCAGGTCGGCCCCATTGCTTTTGCTTCGCCGCTGCCGCAGCAGGAAGAGGTGTTCAGTGAACGCATGTCCATCTTGTTCAAGAAGCTGCGCATCGTGCGCATGGTCGACAAGTCCCGCAACGCGCTGGTCTACCTGACCTATTCGGAGCGCCTGATCGAAGGCTCGCCGCAAAACAGCGTCACCGCCGTGCCTGTCGATCGCAGTCTGACGATTCCGCTGCGGCCCTGAACGACCCTCACAGCCCTGAACGCCGCCCCTGGCGCTTCAGGCGATGGCTGCAAAGTACAAGGCCAGGCCATCGGGCCCTTGCTGCAGCTCGACCGCCTCGGCCCGGGCGAGCGCACACACATCGGCCCATTGCAGCGCGCGGTAATCGGCCGTCTGATCGGGCTCTGAGGTGCGCTCGGTGGGGGTCAGCGTGATGCGCACCTGCACCTGCTGCGTCGCGTGCTGCATCGCTTTGAGGCTCAGCTGCGCCGGTCCGGGGCTGCTGTCACTCAAGTACAAGAGCGCAGCTGGCAGCACGCTGCGCAGCGCAGCGCCGGCTACTTGCGTGCGCACGTCGCTGCTGTCGTGAACCAGCGCAAAGCCGCGAAAGCGCAGGCTCGTGGCCAACAAATGCACGCACTGCCCCAAGCCGTCCTCCAGCGCCAACTCATGCGGCCCGCGCGGGGCCACCCAGTTCATCAGGTCCATGCAGTGCGCAGCCGCCTGCCGCGACATCTGTCCCAGCCCGGCGCACTGTTCCTGCACGCCCGTGAGCTCGTTCTTTTGAACGCGCCGCTCCAGCAGGGCTGCCATCATGCCCAAAGGTTGAAACTCGCCGGCCATGTGGTGGCGCAAGGTCGGCGCCACCCGCCGCAGCAAGGCGTAGCGCGCAGCTTCTTCATGCAAGGTGTCGGTCATCAGAGGGAGATCAGAGATCATCAGGGGGTGATCAGATCGGGCATCTGCGCCGTGCGCAAGCGGTGTCCAGATCGGCCTTGTTCAAAGTCACGATGGTAGCCCTGCAAAGCGCTGCGGCAAGCTCATCCGTGGAAAACAAACACAGCGATACGCCTGTCACACCTCATGCCTTCGCATCTCGGCCGCCTGCGGCTCGGGGAGGCGGTGCTACAGTGCTTCGCGAGCCCTGCCGCTGCTGCGCCAGCTCTGACCGGATCGCCCCCCATGTCCTTGTTGCCCGAACGCGCCACGACGCCTGCCCGCCCCCTCTGGCGCTCGCCGCGTCTGGCGCTGGCGGTCCTGCTGGCTGTGCTGGCTGGGCTGATCTGGGCCGGTGGGCTGGGCAGCTTGAGTCTGGAGACCTTGCTGGCCCAGCAAAGCCGCTTGCTGCAGTGGCACGCGCAAAGCCCCTGGCAGGCGCGGCTGGCGTTTGCCGGCGTGTATGTTGCGGTGACGGCTTTGTCTTTGCCGGGCGCAGCGCTGCTGAGCCTGGCCTGTGGCGCCGTGCTGGGCTTGGCCTGGGGCACTGCAGTGGCCTTGCTCTCGGCCACGCTGGGCGCGACCCTGGCCATGCTGATGGCGCGCTATCTGCTGCGCCCCTGGGTGCTGCGCATCGGCGGTGCGCGGCTGGCCGCTGTCGACCGTGGCATGGCGCGCGATGGCGTGTTTTATCTGCTGTCCATGCGCCTGCTGCCGGCGCTGCCGTTTTTCCTCATCAATCTGGCGGTTGGCCTGACCCAGATGCGTGCGCTGACCTTTGCCTGGGTCAGCTTGCTGGGCATGGCGCCGGCGGGGCTGGTGTATGTGCATGCCGGTGGCGCGCTGGGGCAGATCCGTTCGCCGGCCGACATCGTGTCGGCACCCGTGCTGGGCGCGCTCGCGCTGCTGGCGCTGCTGCCTTGGTTGATGCGCTGGGCTTTGCCGCACTGGCAGCGCCAGCGCGCCCTGGCGCCCTGGCGCGCGCAGCGTCCGCGTCGCTTCGAGCGCAACCTGGTGGTCATTGGCGGCGGTGCCGGTGGGCTGGTGGCGGCCTACATGGCCGCTGCCCTGCGCGCCCGCGTCAGCCTGGTCGAGGCCGATCGCTTGGGCGGCGACTGCCTCTACCACGGCTGCGTGCCGAGCAAGGCCTTGATCCATGTCTCGCGCCAGCTCCACCAGATTGGCCAGTCTGCGCAGCTCGGTCTGCGGGTTGCCACGCCCTCGGTGGACTGGCCTGTCCTGATGCAGCGGGTGCGCGAGGTGATCGCCCAGATCGAGCCCCACGACAGCGCCCAGCGCTACAGTGCGTTGGGCGTGGACGTGATCAGCGGGCATGCGCGCATCGTCAACCCCTGGACGGTCGAGATCACCGGCGCCGGGCCGAGCCGGCGTTTGAGCACGCGCGCCATCGTGATTGCCACCGGTGCGCACCCCGTGGTGCCGCAGTGGCCCGGTTTGGCCGATGTGGATCCGGTCACCAGTGACACGCTTTGGGATCGGCTGGCGGCCAGCGCGCAAATTCCTCAACGCATCGCGATTTTTGGGGGCGGCGCGATCGGCTGTGAGCTCGCGCAGGCGCTGGCTCGGCTGGGCGCTCACGTCACGCTGATTGAGCGCGGTGCGCGGCTGCTGGCACGCGAAGACGAGGACGTCAGTGCGGTGGCGCTCAAGGCTTTGCAGGGCGCGGGCGTGCAGGTGCTGCTGCAAACGCAGCCGCTGAACTTTGGCCGCGATCCCGAGTGCCACGCCCGGCTGCAGACGCCCGCTGGCCCGCTGCGCCTGGGGTTTGACTTGCTGCTGCTGGCGCTGGGGCGACAACCCAATCTGCAGGGCCTTGGGCTGCAGGAGCTGGGGCTGAGCCACTTGCAGCTCGACGCCTACCTGCAGACCCCCATCCCCGGCATCTACGCAGCCGGTGATGTCACCGAACAATGGCAGCTCACGCATGCGGCCGCGCACCAGGGCTGGCATGCGGCGGTGCATGCGCTGCAGGGGCTGCGGCGTTTTCGCGCCGACCGCGCGCCCATGCCGCAGACGCTTTTTCTCGACCCCGAAATCGCCCGCGTCGGCCTCAACGAGCAGCAGGCGCGCGGCCTGGTCCATGAGGTCACCCGCTTCGAGCTGGCCGAGCTCGATCGGGCCATCATCGAGGGCCAGCGCGAGGGCTACGTCAAGCTCATCACCGCCGCCGGCAGCGGCAAGCTGCTGGGCGCCACCGTGGTCGGTCCGCACGCGGGCGAGTTGCTGGCCGAATACACCCTGGCCCTGCAGCAGGGCCTGAGCCTGCGGCAGCTGCTGGCCGGTGTTCGCGCCTATCCGACCTGGTCGGAGGCCAACAAGTATGCGGCCGGTGCCTTCGTGCGGGGGCGCCAGCCGGCCTGGGCGCTGCGCTGGCTCGAGCGCTACCACGCCTGGCGCCGGGGCTGACCGCGCGACCGATACCCGCGCCTGGCACCTCGCGCGGGCAGCGCCCGGTGACAATGGGGTTTTGTCTTCATTTCAGCTGCACCGGCCATGCGCGCGTCTGACACCCCGGTTTTGCGTGACATCGTCTTGGTCGGCGGTGGGCACAGCCATGCGGTCTTGCTGCGCCGCTGGGCCATGCAGCCGCTGCCCGGGGTACGCCTGACGCTGATCTGCCGCGACACGCACACGCCGTACTCGGGCATGCTGCCGGCCTACATTGCCGGTCACTACACCCACGAGCAGGTGCATATCGACCTGCGCACGTTGGCCCAAGCCGCCGGCGCGCGATTTTTCAAGGCCGAGGTCACCGGCCTGGACCGCGGCGCCCAACGGGTGCTGTGCCAGGGCCGCCCGCCGGTGGCCTACGACTGGCTGTCGATCAACATCGGTGCGACGCCCGGCTTTGGCGCGGCCGGCGCCAGCGCCCATGCGCTGCCAGTCAAGCCCATTGATCGCTTCAACCGGCGTTGGCTGGAGCTGCTCGAGCGGGTTCGCGGGCGGCCGGCGCGCTGGCGTTTGGCCGTGGTCGGGGCGGGTGCCGGCGGCGTTGAGCTGTTGCTGGCCATGCAGTGGCGCCTGCGCCGTGAGCTGCAGGCCCTGGGGCGCGACCCCGGTGCGATCGAGTTTTCAATTTATACCGACGCGCCGGTGATTTTGCCCACCCACAACGCGCGGGTGCAGCGTCACTTCATGGACCTGCTGCGCCAGCGCGGCGTGCTGGTGCACACCGGGCAGGCTGTCACGCAAGTGTGGGCCGGTTGTCTGCAGACGCAAAGCGGCCGGGTGTTCGATGCCGACGAGGTGATCTGGGTCACCCAGGCCGTGGGCGCGCCGTGGCTGCGCGAAACCGGCCTGGCCCTCGATGCGCAAGGCTTTATCGAAGTCAATGACTGCCTGCAAAGCACCGCTGATGCGCGCGTGTTTGCAGCCGGCGACGTGGCCAGCCGGGTGGGCCAGCCCCTGGCCAAGGCCGGCGTGTTTGCGGTGCGCCAGGCCATGCCCTTGCTGCACAACCTGCGCGCCAGCGTGCTCGGCCAGCCGCTCAAGCCCTATCGAGCGCAGCAGCGCTGGCTGGCGCTGCTGGGCACGGGGGGCGCCCAGGCGGTGGCCTCGCGCGGCGCGTTGTCGGCCCACGGAGGCTGGGTCTGGCGCTGGAAGGACTGGATCGATCGTCGCTTCATGGCCCAATTCACCCACCTGCCCCTGGCGATGCCCGCGCACGCTGGGACGCCCCTGCTGCCCGTGTCCGAGGCCGAGCGCGAGCAAGCGCTGGCCGCCTCGGCCATGCGCTGCGGCGGCTGCGGCGCCAAGGTGGGTGCCTCGGTGCTCGGCCGTGTGCTGGCCCGCCTGCCGGTCAGTGCCCGCGACGATGTGCCCATCGGTCTGCAGCAGGCGCAAGATGCGGCGGTGGTGCGCGTGCCGCCGGGCAAGGCGCTGGTGCAGAGCGTGGATTTTTTCCGGGCTTTCATTGACGACCCCTATGTGCTGGGCCGGATCGCGGCCAATCATGCGCTGGGCGATGTGTGGGCCATGGGGGCCGATGCACAAAGCGCGCTGGCCATTGCCACCGTGCCGCCCGGGCTGGAGTCGCGCACCGAGGATGTGCTCACGCAGATGATGACCGGCGCTGCCGAGGTCTTGCAAGCGGCCGGCTGCGCGCTGGTGGGCGGCCACTCGGCCGAGGGGCAGGAGCTGGCGCTGGGATTTGCGATCAACGGCCTGATCGATCAGGACCTGAGCACGCTGCTGCGCAAGTCGGGCCTGCGGCCTGGTGATGCGCTGGTGCTGACCAAGCCGGTGGGCACCGGCTGCTTGCTGGTGGCCCATCAAATGCTGCGCGCGCGGGGCCATTGGATCGATGCCGCGCTCGATTCGATGATGCAGTCGAGCCAGCAGGCCGCGCAGTGCCTGCGCGAGCATGGCGCGCACGCCTGCACCGACGTGACCGGCTTTGGCCTGCTGGGCCACCTGCTCGAGATGAGCCGGCCCTCGGGCGTCGATGTCGAGCTCGATCTGGCGGCGCTGCCCGTCTTTGAGGGCGCCATCGAGTCAGCTGGAGCGGGCCACCTGAGCTCGGCGCAGCCGGCCAACGCCCAGGTGCGCACGGCCTTGCGCAACCTTCAGGCCCACGCCGCCCACCCCAAGCTGCCCTTGCTCTTCGATCCCCAGACCGCAGGCGGCCTGCTGGCCAGCGTGCCGGCGGCGCAGGCTGCAGCCTGTGTGCAGGCGCTGCACGCCGCCGGCTACTTGCGCGCGGCCGTCATCGGCCGGGTCCTCCCCGCCAGCGCAGATGCCGCGCCCGCGGTGCTCAAGGCCTGAAGCTGGCTGTAGGAGCCGCGCCCTAGCCCCCTCCGTCATTGCGAGGCGCGCAGCGCCCCTCCCGTCATTGCGAGGCGCGCAGCGCCGTGGCAATCCATGTGCCTGTGCTCAGGCCGCAATGGATTGCTTCGTTCCTCGCAATGACAGGATCGGGGTCCGTTGACAGGTGACCCTGACCCAGAAAACCTAACCGTTGAGAAGTAGAAAATCCGGCATGATTTTTCACCCTATGGAACAAGGGGCATGTCGTGAAGAAGAGCAGGTTTACGGAGGAGCAAATTGCATTTGCCCTCAAGCAAGCGGAACTGGGTACGAAGGTCGATGAGATCTGCCGCAAGATGGGCATCAGCGATGCGACTTTCTACAATTGCGTCAAAAGTACGGTGGACTCGGACCCTCTGAGCTACGCCGACTCGGACAGAAGTGGCTCCGCAAATCTGAACAGGTGAGATAAAGCAGACTCCGGGCAAACTGTCGGGTCCAGTAGGACCCGCAAATAGGAGTTTTGCGATGAACAAGAAGTCGTCAGGGCGGCGCGGCCACCGTTCTCATAGTCCTGCCTTCAAGGCCAAGGTGGCGCTGGCAGCGCTGCGTGAGGATAAAACCATGGCCGAGCTTTGCAAGGAGTTCGAGCTGCACCCCACACAGATCAACGATTGGAAG
>JAIXWZ010000223.1 GCA_027491035.1 Comamonadaceae bacterium
CGTGCACCGAGTCGTAGCGCAGCATATAGGCCAGGTAGTCGGGCTCGAGCAAGTCGTTGATCGCGACGACCTGGATGTCGCTGAAGTTCTGCACCGCAGCGCGCAGCACGTTGCGGCCGATGCGGCCAAAGCCGTTGATGCCGATCTTGATGGTCATGGTCTATAAACTCCTGAGGTTAATGTCTGAGATTGAAAAACAAGCCTGCGCCATCTGCCGCATCCGCCCGTCATCGCGAGGCCCGCAGGGCCGTGGCGATCCAGCGGTGGCGGTGCAGGGTCATGGATTGCTTGGCTTCGCTCGCAATGACGCAGGGGTGGCAAGTTCCGCTCGCCTCTTGAGTGCAAAGCCGCAAGCGGCCCACATGTTCACGCACAGGGCTTACTTGCGCAGCACAGCGCGCACCGTATCGGCCACGTTCTCGGGCGTGAAGCCAAAGTGCTTGAACAGCACCGGCGCGGGCGCCGATTCGCCGTAGCTGTCGATGCCGACCACGGCGGCGCAGCCGTATTTCCACCAGCCGTCGGTGCTGCCCATCTCCACCGCCACGCGCGGCAGGCCGGCGGGCAGCACAGAGCTCTTGTAGGCGGCCGACTGGCGGTCAAAGGTGGTGGTGCTGGGCATGGAGACCACGCGCACTGCGATCTTGTGGTCGCGCGCCAGCAGCTCCTGCGCCTTGAGCGCCAGCTGCACCTCTGAGCCGGTGGCGATGATCACGGCCTGGGCTTTTTTCTTGCTGCCCACTTCGCTCGGCTCAGCCAACACGTAGGCGCCGCGGGTGATCAGGTCGGCGTCCTGCTTGGGCGCATAGGGCAAGTTCTGGCGCGACAGCAGCAGCGCAGTGGGCTTGTGCTTGTTGGCCAGCGCCACGCTCCAGGCCACCGCCGTCTCGGTGGTGTCGGCCGGGCGCCAGACGTCCAGGTTGGGAATCAGGCGCAAGCTGGCCGCATGCTCGACCGATTGGTGCGTGGGGCCGTCTTCGCCCAGGCCGATCGAATCGTGCGTGAACACATGCACCACGCGGATCTTCATGAGCGCGGCCATGCGGATCGCGTTGCGGCTGTAGTCGCTAAACGTCAGGAAGGTGCCGCCATACGGGATGAGGCCGCCATGCAGGGCCACGCCGTTCATGATGGCGGCCATGCCGAACTCGCGCACGCCGTAGTTGATGTGGCGCCCGCCCTGACCCGCCTCGTTCTTGATCACGCTGCCGGCCGCATCAAAGCGCAGATTGGGCGTGCTCTTGGTGTTGGTGAGGTTCGAGCCCGTCAGGTCGGCCGAGCCGCCCAGCATCTCGGGCAGGGCGGCCGTGAAATGCTCAAGCGCGAGCTGGCTGGCCTTGCGGCTGGCCACGGTCTCGGCCTTGCTGTGCGCATCGTGCACCGCGGCCACGGCCACATCGGCAAAGTGCTTGGGCAAGTCGCCGGCCATGCGGCGCTTGAACTCGGCAGCCAGCTCAGGGAAGGCCGCCTCGTAGCCCGCAAAGCGCTTTTGCCAGGCGGCCTCGCGCTGGGCGCCGGCGGCCTGGGCGCTCCAGTGCGCATACACGTCGGCGGGCACGGTAAAGGGCTCATGACTCCAGCCGATGGCCTGGCGCGTGAGCTTGATCTCTTCGGCGCCCAGCGGCTCGCCGTGGGCCTTGGCGGTGTTGGCCCGGTTGGGCGAGCCTTTGCCGATGGCGGTCTTGCAGACAATGAGCGTGGGCTTGTCGCTGCTTTTCTTGGCCTGGGCAATGGCCGCATCAACTGCGTCCGCATCGTGGCCGTCGACGGGGCCAATCACGTTCCAGCCGTAGGCGGCAAAGCGCTGGGGCGTGTTGTCGATAAACCAGGGCGCGACCTGGCCGTCGATCGAGATGCCGTTGTCGTCGTAGAGCGCGACCAGCTTGTTCAATTTCCAGGCACCGGCGAGCGCGCAGGCCTCGTGCGAGATGCCTTCCATCAGGCAGCCGTCGCCCATGAACACATAGGTGTGGTGGTCGACGATGGCGTGGCCGGGGCGGTTGAACTCGCTGGCCATCAGCTTTTCGGCCAGCGCCAGGCCCACCGCATTGGTGATGCCTTGGCCCAGCGGGCCGGTGGTGGTTTCCACGCCGGGGGTGATGCCGTACTCGGGGTGGCCCGCGGTCTTGCTGTGCAGCTGGCGAAAGTTGCGCAGCTCTTGCATCGGCAGGTCGTAGCCGGTCAGGTGCAGCAGCGCATAAATGAGCATGGAGCCGTGGCCGTTGGAGAGCACGAAGCGGTCGCGGTCGGCCCACAGCGGATTGACCGGGTTGTGCTTGAGGTGCCGGCCCCACAAGGCCACGGCCATGTCGGCCATGCCCATGGGCGCGCCGGGGTGGCCAGAGTTGGCTTGCTGAACTGCATCCATTGCAAGCGCGCGAATCGCGTTTGCCATCGTCTGGGGATAGGCCATGAAGACTCCGGGGAGGGTGGGCGACTGGGGAAACCCCCTAGTTTACCGGCAGGGCCTGTCGCGTTTGCAGCGGCCGTGGCACGGCCGCGACCCAGCAGCGCGCATCGAGCGCGTGGCCTACACTGACCCAGGTGCCGACTTCGCCCCCACCCCCGATGACCACCGCCATGATCCTGGCCGCCGGCCGCGGCGAGCGCATGCGCCCGCTCACCGACCATTGCCCCAAGCCTTTGCTCAAGGTGCGCGGCCAGGCCTTGCTGGCCTGGCATGTGCGGGCCCTGGCCGCTGGTGGCTTTGCCGACTTGCTGATCAACACCGCCTGGCTGGGCGAGCAGATCGAGCCCACGCTGGCGCCGCTGGCCGCGCAACTGGGCAGTCGCATCCGCTACTCGCATGAGGGCCTGGACTTTGGCGGAGCGCTCGAGACGGCCGGCGGCATCGCCCGTGCCCTGCCCCATCTGGCTGATGTGTTCTGGGTGGTCGCCGGCGATGTCTACGCACCGCAGTTTGCCTTCAGCCGCGAGGCTTTTGACCGGTTTGCGGCCAGCAGCGGGCTCGCCCACCTTTATTTGGTGCCCAATCCGGCCCACAACCCGGGCGGGGACTTTGGCCTCGATGCCCAATCGCAGCGCGCGCTCAACCTGGCCGCGGGGCATCCCGAGCGCCGCTACACCTTCAGCACCATCGCGCTGTACCGGCGCGAATTCTTTGCCGGCGTGCCGGCCGGCAACCCGCAGGGCCTCAAGCTGGCCCTGGCCCCGCTGCTGCGCCAGGCCATGGACCGAGGCCAAGTCAGTGCCGAGATCTACACCGGCGCCTGGACCGATGTGGGCACGCCCGAGCGGCTGGCCGAGCTCAACACGATTTAAGCCTGAGCGCTCCATCAAGGCCCCAAGCCTTGTAGGAGCTGCGCCCTCGCAGCGATGGGGACTCAACGCGGGCACAGCTCGTTTTAAAGCCCCTTCGCGCCGAGGCGGCGCTCCTACAATCGATGCATGACCACCTCAATGACGATCTACGCCCGCCGCCGTGCTGCGGTGGCCCGCGCACTCAAGGCCGCTGGCGGCGGTGTGGCCTTGCTGCCCACGGCGCCTGAGCAAAGCCGCAACCGCGACAGCCACTTCCCCTACCGGCACGACAGCTACTTTTACTACCTCACCGGCTTTGACGAGCCCGAGAGCTGGCTGCTGATCGATGCCAGCGGCAAGAGCACCTTGCTGTGCCGGCCCAAAAATCTCGAGCGCGAGATCTGGGATGGCATTCGGCTGGGACCCAAGGCCGCGCCCGCCGCGCTGGGCGTGGATGCCGCGCACAGCGTCGAGCAGCTCGACCAGCTCATGCCGCAGCTGCTGGCCAACCAGAGCGCGCTGTGGTTTCCTTTTGCCACGCACCCGGGCCTTGAATCGCAGATCGACGGTTGGCTGGGGCAGCTGCGCGCCAAGGTGCGGCTGGGCGTGATCTGCCCGCAAAGTCAGCACGACTTGTGCGGGGTGCTCGACGAGATGCGGCTGATCAAGGACCGCCACGAGGTGGCCATCATGCGGCGCGCCGGCGAGATCGCGGCGCAGGCCCATGTGCGGGCCATGCGCACGTCGGCGGCCATGCTGCGCGCCGGCCAGGACGCGCGTGAATACCATCTCGACGCCGAGCTGCTGCACGAGTTTCGCCGCCACGGCTCGCAGTTTCCGGCCTACACCAGCATCGTGGCCGCCGGCGCCAACGCCTGCGTGCTGCACTACCGCGCCGGTGCTGCGCCGCTCAAGGCCGACGAGCTGTGCCTGATCGATGCGGGCTGCGAGCTCGATGGCTATGCCAGCGACATCACCCGCACCTTTCCCGCAGGCGGGCGGTTTTCGCCGGCGCAGCGCCAGCTCTACGACATCGTGCTCGAGGCGCAAAAGGCTGCGATTGCCGCCACGCGCCCGGGCAAACGCTTCCTTGATCCGCACCACGCCGCCGTTCGGGTGCTGGCGCAGGGCATGCTCGAAGTGGGGCTGCTGGATCGCAAAAAGCATGGCCGCACCGAGGACGTGATCGAGTCGGGCGCTTACCGCCAGTTCTACATGCACCGCACCGGCCATTGGCTGGGCATGGATGTGCACGACTGCGGCGACTACACCGAGCCGGGCACACGGGCGCGCGAGGAGATCGATGCCACCGGGCTGGCCGTCATGCGCCGCCCCAGCCGGGTGCTGCGCCCGGGCATGGTGCTGACCATCGAGCCGGGCCTGTACGTGCGGCCCGCCAAGGGCGTGCCGCGCGAGTTCTGGAACATCGGCATCCGCATCGAAGACGATGCGCTGGTCACCGACAAGGGCTGCGAGCTGCTGACCCGGGGCGTGCCGGTGCAGGCCGACGAGATCGAGGCGCTGATGCGCGGCTGATGGCGCCGCTGGCCGGCGGACCCGCCTCATGACCCAATCCCATCCAGTATGGAGCTGAGCGTGTTCTTGAAAAACTGCTGGTATGTCGCAGCCGAACCCCAAGAGATCGGCCGCCATTTGACGCAGCGTTGGATCGTGGGTGAGCCGGTGGTGCTCTATCGCACCGAAGACGGTCAGCCCAAAGCGCTGGAAGACCGCTGTCCGCACCGCCGAGCCTCGCTGTCCAAGGGCACTCTGGTCGGCGACGAGGTGCAGTGCGGCTATCACGGCATGCGCTTTGACACCCAGGGGCGCTGCGTTCATATCCACGGTCAGGACAAGATCCCAGCGGCCATGTGCGCCCGGGCCTACCCGGTGGTGCAAAAGTGGCGCTGGATCTGGATCTGGATGGGCGATCCGGCGCTGGCCGACGAGGCGCTGATTCCGGATCTGTCCTACAACGACACGCCGGGCTGGACGGTGGTCGGCGGCACACTGCATGTCGAGGCCAACTATCAGCTGGTGGTCGACAACCTGCTGGACCTGACGCACGAGACCTTTGTCCATTCGCGCACCATCGGCAATGCCGCAGTGGCCGACACCCCCATGGAGTCGGAAGTCATCGGCCAAGAAGTGCATGTGCGGCGCATCATGCAAGGCACACCCGCGCCACCACTGTTCAAGCGGGTGCGGGGCCTGCAGACCATTGATCGCTGGCAGCTCATCCGCTTTCAGCCCCCCTCGAGCATCTCGATCGATGCACGGGGCTACCCGGCCGGCAGCGACGACATCAGCCAGGGCCTGCGCTGGTTTTCCATCAATGCGATCACGCCCATCGACGAGCGCAGCTGCCGCTACTACTGGACCATCACCCGCTGCTTCGATCTGGACGACCAGGCGCTGAGCCAGCTCATTCACGACCAGATCCTGGCCACCTTCATGGAAGACGTGGAGGTGCTGCAGGCGCAACAAAAACTGATTGAGACCGACCAGCGCGGCCGACCGGAAATCAGCGTGCGCGCCGACCTGGGCTCGGTGTCGGCACGTCGCGTGGTGCAGCGCTTGATCGAACAGGAGGCGCAGCCCGCCGCAGGAGCCGGGCATGCGTGACGCACCGAAGGACGCCCGGCTGCCGCTGGCGGGCCGCCGCCTGTTGGTCACCGGCGGGGCCACCGGCATCGGTCGGGCCATTGTGCTGGAACTGGCGCGTCAGGGCGCGGCCGTGGCCGTGGCCGACCTGCAAGCGCCCGATGCGGTGATTGAAGAAGTGCGCGCCGGCGGGGGCATGGCCGTCGGTCTGCGCGCCGACGTCTCGCAGCCGCAGTCGGTCGAGGCGATGGTCAGCGGCGCGATCGCCGGCTTGGGCGGGCTCGATGGGCTGGTCAACAATGCGGGCGTCTATTCGTCGATCGTGCCGCGGCCCTTCGAAGAAATCGATTTGGCGGACTGGAAGTCGCTGTTTGACGTCAACGTCTTCGGCCTGATGGCCTGCTGCCGCGCCGTGGTGCCGCACTACCGCCAGCAAGGCGGCGGGCGCATCGTCAACATCATCTCAGGCGTGCCCTACAAAGGCATTCCCTACATGCTGCATTACGTGGCCAGCAAGGGCGCGGTTCTGGCCATGACCCGCGCCCTGGCGCGTGAACTGGGTTCGGCCAACATCCATGTCAACGGCGTGGCACCGGGTTTCACACTCAGCGAGGGCGTGCGGGACAACGAGGTGCAGATGCAGCGCCTGCGCGAGGTCTCGCGCTCGGCCCGCTCCTTCGCGCGCGACCAGGAGCCCGCCGATGTGGCCGGCGCAGTGGCCTTCCTGCTGTCGGACGGTGCCAACTTCATCACCGGCCAAACCCTGATGGTCGACGGCGGCTCACACTTTCTCTAAGCCGCATCGCCGCGAGGACGCGGCTCCCACTCCTGACTGCGATGAGCTCGATCAGTTTCTTGGCCGCGTCCCCTTCGGCCCGATGAGCTTCACGACTTTGTGGGAGCGCCGCCCTCGGCGCGATGGGGCGGCCGATCAAGCGCTGCATCCGATCAAAAGCCGCCACGCCGCGAGGGCGCGGCTCCCAGCCCCTTTCTCAGGACAGCCCGCCCTAGGGGTTAAACCCCTTGACCGCAGCGGCCAGTGGGCGAGACTGCGGCCCGAGTCAAGCGCTGCGCCCGGCCGTGCCGGGTGCTGATCAAAATGAGGGGGATTGTCTGAACCATCTTGCTGCCTGGCACCAGAAAACCGCTTTTGATGCGGCCGTCGCACTGCAAAACCGCAGCCTGTCGGCCCAGGCCTACTTGGGTGCCTGCCTTGACCAAATTGATGCGCGTGAGCCCGAGGTTCACGCCTTTGCCTACATCCACCGCGAAGGCGCACTGGCCCGGGCCAAGGCACTGGACGCCGGCGCGATCCAGGGGGCGATGCACGGCCTGACGATCGGCATCAAGGACGTGTTTGACACCTACGACATGCCCACCGAGGGCGGCTCGCCCGCCTTTGCCGGCCACCAGAGTGTTCAAGACGCTGCCGTGCTGGCCACGCTGCGCCGAGCAGGCGCCGTCATGCTGGGCAAGACCATCACCACCGAGCTGGCCACCTTTCCCACCAATGGCACCCGCAATCCGCTGAACCTGGCGCACACGCCGGGCGGCTCCTCGTCCGGCTCGGCCGCTGCCGTGGCCGCGCAAATGGTCAGCTTTGCCACCGGCACGCAAACCATGGGCTCGACCGTGCGGCCCTGCGGCTACTGCGGCGTCACCGGCTACAAGCCCAGCTACAACCTCATGCCCCGCCGCGGGGTCTGGCCCAACGCCGACTCCTGCGACACCGTTGGGCTGGTGGCGCGCGATGTGCGCGATGTGGCGTTTTTTGCAGCCGAGATGGCGCGCTACCCGGCGCTGCGTCTGCCCGACGATGTGGTGGCGCTCGACCAAGCGCCCGTCATCGGCCTGTGCCGCACGCACGAGTGGGAGCGCACCGACGAGGCCATGCGCCGCGCCTTCGAGGAGTGCGGCCGCATCTTGCGAGCCGCTGGCGCGCAGGTGCGCGAGATCGTGCTGCCCGAGCCGTTCAAGGGCATGCTGCAGGCCCACACCACCGTGGTGCATTACGAGATGAGTCGGGGCTTTGCCGATCTGGTCGAGCGGCACAGCGATCGCATGCGGCCGGCCCTGCTCGAGCGCACGCTCAAGGGCTTGCAGGTCACGGGCGAGCAGTACCAGCAGGCGCAGACGCTGGCGCGCCAGTGCCGCCAGATGCTGGACGATGTGCTGGGCCCCTGCCACGTGCTGCTGGCACCGGCGGCCACCGGCGAGGCGCCGCGCGGGCAAGAGCATTCGGGGGACACCTCGATGAACCAGGTCTGGACGCTGATGCACGGGCCGGCGATCTCGGTGACCGGCGGGTATGGCCCGAACGGCCTGCCGCTGGCCATGCAGGTGGTGGGCCGCATCGACGACGATGCCCGCACCTTGCTGGCCGCGCACTGGGTGCACACCCGCCTGCGGGCTCACCACGAATTAACCCGGGCTTGATGGCCTGAGCCTTGCTTGTCTTATCCTTGTTGTCTTCCCTTTTTTTAATGAAGGATCCCACCATGAAACTGCAACGCCGCGACGCCCTCCTGGGCATGGGTGCCATGATGTCCCTGCCCCTGTCGTCCTGGGCTCAAAGCTACCCGAGCCAGACCATCAAGCTGATCATGCCCTTTGTGCCCGGCACCTCGTCGGAAAACGCGCTGCGGGTGGTGCTCGATCGGCTCAGCGAGAACCTCAAGCAGGCCATCGTGATCGACAACCGCGCCGGCGCCGGCTCCACCCTGGGCACCGAGCAGGCCGCACGGGCACAAGCCGACGGCCACACCCTGGTGGCCACCTACAACTCGTCGATTGCGCCGGGGCCGCTTTTGTACAACAAGCTCGGCTACGACCCGATCAAGGACTTCAAGCACATCGCGCTGGTGGGCGTGTTTCCGCAGTACATGGTGGTGCGCACCGAGCATCCGGCCAAAACGGTGCAAGACTTCCTGGCCATGGTGCGGGCCAAACCGGGCACGGTGAACTATTCATCTGCGGGTGTGGGCACCTCGGGTTTTCTGGCCGGCGAGATGCTCAAGCAAACGCTCAAGCTCGACATGGTGCATGTGGCCTACAAAGGCCCGGCGCCAGCCATGACCGACCTGCTTGGCGGGCGGCTCGACATGGTCATGACCTCCAGCGCCGCCTCCTTGGTGGCCGCCGGCAAGCTGCGCATCTTGGCCGTGACCAGTGAAAAGCGCATGCCGCTCTACCCCGATGTACCGGCCCTGTCCGAAGTGGCCCCCAATGTGCAGGCCGTCTCTTGGGTCGGCGTGTCGGCGCCAGCGGCCACGCCGGCGGCGGTGACGCAGCGCCTGGAGCGCGAGATCTTGTCCATCCTGGCCGAGCCCGCGATTCGCACCCGCCTGGCCGACCCGGTGTTTGGCATGGCCCTCACGCCCCTGGGCTCAGAAAAGTTTCTGGAGTTCATCCAGAAGGAGCTGCGCGTCTGGGCGCCAATCATCAAGGCCGGCAACATCCAGATCACGTAAGCCGTCTGCGCGGCTCAGACGGGTGAGCCGCGCAGCCGCTCGATCAGGGCGTTGAGCTCGTCGAGCGACGAAAAAGCGATCGCCAGCTCGCCGACATCTTGTCGGCGCCCGCCACGCTTGATCTGCTTTTTGATGCGCACCTCGACCTCGGCGGTCAAGAGGTCCGACAGCTCTTCTTCGACCCGGCGCACGTCGCGCGACTTTTCCTTGGTCACTTTGGGCGGTTGCAGAGAAAACTCGGCCGCCAATTTTTTGACCAGGCTTTCGGCCTCGCGCACCGACATCTTCTTGGCACTGATCTGGTTGGCCGCCGTGATCTGGGTGGCGCGCTCAAGCGACAGCAGCGCCCGGGCATGGCCCATGTCGATGTCACCGGCCATGAGCATGGTCTGAACGGGCTCAGCCAGATTGAGCAGGCGTAGCAAATTGGAGGCGGCGCTGCGTGAGCGGCCCACCGCCTGGGCAGCCAGTTCGTGCGTCATGCCGAACTCGCGGATCAGCCGCTGCAGACCCTGCGCCTCTTCCAAAGGGTTGAGGTCCTCGCGCTGCATGTTCTCGATCAGCGCCATCGCCGCGGCCGCCTGATCGTCCACATCGCGCACCAGCACCGGCACGCTGTCCAGGCCGGCCAGACGTGCAGCGCGAAAACGCCGCTCGCCGGCGATGATCTCGTAGCGGCCGGCGGCCGGACCCTGGCTGAGCTTGCGCACCAGAATCGGCGACATGATGCCCTGCGCCTTGATCGACTCGGCCAACTCGTAGAGCGCCCCCTCGTCCATGTGGGTGCGCGGCTGGTACTTGCCCGGCACCAGATCGGCCAGCGACAAAGCGGTGGGCAGGCCGGCCTCTGGCGCCTCGGCCACCGAGGCCTGACCCAGATCGGGCCCCAACAGGTTGTTCAAGCCGCGGCCCAGGCCCTTGGGTTTCTTGGTAACCATCTGGGGTGTCTTTCGGTGGTGGGGTCTGTTGGTGTTTGCTATCGATCAATATGTGTCGATAGCTTTTGTTGGCTTCAGGACCAGCGCTTGATGCGCTCGACCATCTCCTGCGCAAAGGCGACGAAGGCCTGCGCGCCCTTGGACGACGCATCGAAGGCCAGACCCGGCAGGCCGTAGCTCGGTGCCTCGGCCAGGCGCACATTTCGCGGAATCACCGTGTCGAACACCTTGTCGCCAAAGTGGTCCTTGAGCTGTTCGCTGACCTGCTGCTGCAAGGTGATGCGCGGGTCGAACATGACGCGCAGCAGACCGATGATCTTCAGATCGGGGTTGAGGTTGGCGTGCACCCGCTTGATGGTGTTGACCAGATCGGTCAGGCCCTCGAGCGCGAAATACTCGCACTGCATGGGCACGATCACGCCGTGCGCCGCGCACAGCCCATTGAGCGTGAGCAGCGACAGCGAAGGCGGGCAGTCCACCAGCACAAAGTCGTACTGGGCATCGACTTCGGCCAGGGCTGCGCGCAAGCGCTTTTCACGCCGCTCCAGCCCCACAAGTTCGACCTCGGCGCCAGCGAGCTCGCGGTTGGCGCCGAGCACATCAAAGCTGCAGCCGGCATCGAGCAGCTTTTGGCTGCTCACCCGCGCCTCTTCGATGCTGGCCGACTCGAGCAGCACGTCGTAGACCGACAGCTCAAGCTCGCGCTTGTCGATGCCCGAGCCCATGGTGGCATTGCCCTGTGGGTCCAAGTCGACCATGAGCACGCGCTGCCCGAGCTTGGCCAGGCCGGCGGCCAGGTTGACGGTGGTGGTGGTCTTGCCCACCCCACCCTTTTGATTGGCGACGCAAAATATTTTGGCCATGGCTTGAGTCAGGAGGAGGGGTCAGCGCGAAAACGCCAGCTTCAGGCCAAAGCCGATGAGCAAGGTGCCCGCCAGCTTTTCAAGGAGCGACTTGATCCAGGGGCGGGCACGCAGTCGCTCGGCCAGAAAGTAGGTGAGCAAGGTCGCACCCAAACCGTAGGCAAAGGTCAGGGCCGCGATGGTGGCGGCCATGACGGCAAAGGTGAGCAGCCCCTGGTGCTGGGCCGGATCGACGAAGAGCGGGAAAAACGCCATGTAAAACACAATGGCCTTGGGATTGAGCAAGGTGATCAGCAGCGCCTGCCGGAAATACTGGCCCGCCCGGATCTCCAAAATCGGCGCGTCGCCCGGCCGGCTGACGATCATGCGCCAGCCCAGCCAAGCCAGGTAGGCTGCGCCGGCCCACTGAATCACGCCGAAGGCTGCGGGCGAGGCCATCAGCACCGCCGAAACCCCGGCAACCGCTGCCCAAAGCAGCACCTGATCGCCCGCAATCACGCCCAAGGTGGCAGCCAGCCCGCCGGGAATGCGGCCCTTGGCCGTGGACGTGACCAGCGCCAAATTGCCCGGCCCTGGGATCGCCAGAAACACGACGATGGCCAGCACAAAAGCACCGAAATCTGCAATCCCTGCGAACGAACCCAGCATCTGAACCCCAACAATCAAGCGGCCAGTGTAAGGGCTGATGAGCGCAGCTCAACAGGTTTCACGTGAAACCAGCGCCAAAACCCAAGCCCGACCCAATCAACCGGGGGTGGACTGAGCGGGGCGCGGGCGCATCCAGACGAGGCAACGCTCGGCCGACAAGCCGGGCACCTGGAGGGGTTCCACGTGAAACACGTCCGCCGGCACGGCAGAAATTTCATCGGCTGGGTGCTTGCCCTTCATGGCCAACCACACGCCGCCCTCGCCCAAGGCCTGCGAAGACCCCGCCACAAAGTCGGGCAGCGAGGCAAAGGCGCGCGAGGAGATGACATCGAAAGGGCCGCTCAAGCTCTCCACCCGAGCATGGACCGCCTTGAGGTTCTTGAGCCCCAGGGTCAGCGCCGCCTGCGTGATGAAGGCGGCCTTCTTGGCCACGGTGTCCACACAGCACACCTGCAACTGGGGGCAACCGATCGCCCACACAATGCCCGGCAAACCGGCGCCCGAGCCCACATCGAGCAGGCGGCCGCCCTGCAAGAGGCCCGATGCGGCGAGGTGGCGCTGAAGCGGGCCGAGCCCGGCCAGGCAGTCGAGCAGGTGGTGGGTGAGCATCTGCTCGCTCTGGCGCACCGCGGTCAGGTTGTACACCTGGTTCCACTTGCCGATGAGGGCCAGATAGGCCAGACACTGGTCGCGCTGGCCCGCTTGCAGCACCAGCCCCAGATCGGCCAGCCCTTGCTCGAGCGCGGCGGCCGCGCTCATGCCGCCGCCTGTTCCCCGGTGGCCTCTTGTCTGCCCTTCCACAAGCTCTTTTTCAGATGCACCAGCAGCAGCGAGATCGCCGCCGGCGTGACGCCCGAAATGCGCGAAGCCTGACCCAGTGTCTGCGGCCGGTGGCGCGCCAGCTTTTGCCGCACCTCCACGCTCAAGGCCGCGACCTGCATGTAGTCCAGCGCGTCGGGCAGCTTGAGGTTCTCGTAGTGGGCGGCGCGCTCGACCTCGGTTTTTTGCAGATCAATGTAGCCGGCGTATTTGGCCGAAATTTCGATCTGCTCGATCACCGCGGCCCTGAGTTCGGGCGGCGCATCGGCCGCCAGCAGTTGGCCGTTGGCATATTGGCCGGCGTCCAACGACATCAGGGCCTCGTAGCCGACGCCCGGCCGGCGCAACAAATCGAGCATGCGGTACTCGCGCTCAATCCCTTGCCCCAAGACCCGCTCAGCCTCTGCCGCCGACAACTTGCCGGGATGCACCCACACGCTGCGCAGCCGCTCGGTTTCACGTGAAACCGCGTCGCGCTTGCGGTTGAACGCATCCCAGCGCGCATCGTCGACCAACCCCATCTGCCGGGCCACCTCGGTCAGGCGCATGTCGGCATTGTCTTCGCGCAGCATCAAGCGGTATTCGGCGCGGCTGGTGAACATGCGGTAGGGCTCGGTCACGCCCTTGGTGATGAGGTCGTCCACCAACACGCCCAGGTAAGCCTGATCGCGGCGGGGCAGCCACGGCTCCTGGCCGCGGCACTGCAAGGCGGCATTGATGCCGGCAAACAGGCCCTGCGCAGCCGCTTCCTCGTAGCCGGTCGTGCCGTTGATCTGGCCGGCGAAAAACAGACCCTGCAAATCACGGGTCTCAAAATTGGACTTGAGGCTGCGCGGATCAAAGTAGTCGTACTCGATCGCATAGCCGGGCCGCAGGATGTGGGCATTCTCGAGGCCGGCCATGGAGCGCACCAGCTCGTACTGGATGTCAAAGGGCAGGCTGGTCGAAATGCCGTTGGGATAAAACTCGTGGGTGCTCAGGCCCTCGGGTTCCAGGAAAATCTGGTGGCTGTCCTTGCCAGCAAAGCGATTGATCTTGTCTTCCACGCTCGGGCAGTAGCGCGGGCCGACGCCGTCAATCTTGCCGGTGAACATGGGGCTGCGGTCAAAGCCCGATCGAATGATGTCGTGGGTGCGCTCGTTGGTGTGGGTGATCCAGCACGGCACCTGACGCGGATGGGCAATGCCGTGGCCCATGAAACTGAACACCGGCACCGAATTCCCCTCGCCTCCCGGCATGCCATCGCCGGGCTGCTCGGTGCACTTTGAAAAGTCGATGCTGCGGCCATCGAGGCGCGGCGGCGTGCCCGTTTTGAGCCGCCCCTGCGGCAGCTGGAGCTCCTTGAGCCGGGCGCTGAGCGAGACCGCCGGCGGATCGCCTGCGCGCCCCGCAGCGTAGTGGTTCAACCCCACATGGATCTTGCCGTCCAGAAAAGTACCCGCCGTCAGCACCACCGCCCGGGCAGAGAAGCGAACGCCCACTTGCGTTATAGCCCCCACCACACGGTCACCTTCGACCATCAGATCGTCAACAGCCTGCTGAAACAGCCAAAGATTGGGCTGGTTTTCAAGCAGCCGGCGGATCGCTGCCTTGTACAGCACCCGATCGGCCTGGGCGCGGGTGGCCCGCACCGCCGGGCCCTTGCTGGAATTGAGAATGCGAAACTGAATCCCGCCTTCGTCGGTGGCCAAGGCCATGGCGCCACCCATGGCGTCGACCTCCTTGACCAGATGGCCCTTACCGATCCCGCCGATCGACGGGTTGCAACTCATCTGGCCCAGGGTCTCGATGTTGTGGGTCAGCAAGAGGGTCTTGCAGCCCATGCGGGCACTGACGAGCGCCGCTTCGGTGCCGGCATGGCCGCCGCCGACCACGATCACGTCAAACGCCTGCGGATGGGTGTAAGCGAGCATGCGCAAATCCTTGCTGATGGCGGCCCCGCGCCAAGCTGAGCGCAGTCCCGCTCTTGACAGCCGAGGGCTCTGGGGCCGCTGACTGCGGTTTAGCATATGGGCACAAGGGGTCGGCGCTGTCTGCAGGGGCGCTCACCGCACCCGGGCCCAACCCGACGGTCCCGCTTGGCCGAAAGGCCTAAGGCGTTGATTGTACGATCGGCCCACCCAGCTGACCGCGCGAGCGGTCTTGTCAGCCTGACGTAGCGCATCGCTGCGACACTGAAAACCTGCCAACCCACGAGGAGTCAAGCCCCATGAGCCGAGAAGTCGTTGTCGTCAGCGGTGTGCGCACCGCCATTGGAACCTTTGGCGGCAGCCTCAAGGACACCCCACCCACCGAGCTGGCCGCGCTGGTCGTGCGCGAGGCGCTGGCGCGCGCCGGCACCGAAGGCAAGGACGTCGGCCATGTGGTGTTCGGCCATGTGGTCAACACCGAGCCCAAAGACATGTACCTCTCGCGCGTGGCGGCGATCCATGGGGGCTGCGCCGAAGGCACGCCCGCGATGAACGTCAACCGCCTGTGCGGATCGGGGCTGCAAGCCATCGTCTCAGCCAGCCAGGCCATCATGCTTGGCGACTGCGATGTGGCCATCGGCGGGGGCGCCGAGAACATGAGCCGCGCCCCGTTTGCCAGCCTGACAGCACGCTGGGGCGCACGCATGGGAGACGCCAAACTGGTCGACATGATGATGGGCGCCCTGCACGACCCCTTCCATGGCATCCACATGGGTGTCACCGCCGAAAACGTTGCGGCCAAATACGGCATCACCCGCGAGATGCAAGACGCCCTGGCCCTGGCCAGCCACAACCGGGCCGAAAAAGCCACCGCCGCCGGCTACTTCAAAGACCAGATCGTGCCGGTCATGCTCAAGAGCAAAAAAGGCGACGTCGCCTACACCACCGACGAGCACTTTCGCACCGGGGCCACCGCCCAAGACTTTGCCAAGCTCAAGCCGGTGTTCATGAAAGAAAACGGCAGCGTCACCGCCGGCAATGCGTCGGGCATCAACGATGCCGCCGCTGCCGTCGTGCTGATGGAGGCAGGCGCCGCGCGCGCCCGGGGCGTCAAAGCCATGGCCCGCCTGGTCGGCTATGCGCACACCGGGCTCGATCCGAAGTACATGGGGGTGGGCCCCATCTCGGCCACGCAGCTGGTGCTCAAGAAAACCGGCCTGACCGCGGCCGACCTGGATGTGATCGAGGCCAACGAAGCCTTCGCCGCCCAGGCCTGCGCCGTGACCCAAGAACTCGGCCTCGATCCGGCCAAGGTCAACCCCAACGGCTCGGGCATTTCGCTGGGCCACCCGATCGGGGCAACGGGCGCGCTCATCACGGTCAAGGCCTTGCATGAGCTCGAGCGCATCGGCGGGCGCTACGCGCTGGTGACCATGTGCATCGGCGGCGGCCAAGGCATTGCGGCGATTTTCGAGCGCGCCTGATCGTGCTCGCTTGGGCACGTTATGCTCTGACCCCCGCCACCTTCGAAGGCCGCGCATGAACACCACCGCCGCCCCCAGCCTGAGCTGGTCGCAAGACCTGGCCCTGGGTCACGCCGTTCTCGACCAGACCCACCAGGAATTCATCGACTTGCTGGGCCAGGCCGAGGCGGCCGACGACGCCAGCCTGATCGTGCGGCTGCAAGCGCTGTTCGAGCACACGGTGGAGCACTTCGCGATGGAAGACGACTGGATGAAGGCCAGCGCCTTCGGCCCGCAGCATTGCCACGGCACACAGCACCAGGTGGTGATCCAGACGCTGCAAGAGTTGTTGCGCCGCGCCCGGGAAGAGGGCGACCTGGAGCTGACGCGCGAAATCCTGCCCGAGCTGGGCAAATGGTTTGCCCAGCACGCACAGACCATGGACGCGATGCTGACCTGGCACCTCGATCAAGTGGGCTTCGATCCGCTCACCGGGCAAATGAGCCGAGCCCCCACGGCAAGCGGTGAGGCGGCCGCCTGCGGCCCGGCCAGCTGCAGCAGCTAAGCCCGCCGGCGCACAGGCAGCGCTACTTGCGCACCGCCGGCGCCTCGATCGCCAGGCCCTGGCCGCGCCACCCCAAATACAGCGCAAGCTGGCGCATCTCGAGCGCGCCCCAGGGCGGCACTTGCGCCCGCACGCCCACCAGGCAGCTGCGCAGCCTGCGCTCGAGCGAGCCCACCTTTTGCCACTCCATGCGAAACAGCGGATAGCCGTTGGGCTGCCCTTGGCTGAGCGGGTCGGTGTAGAAGCGCTTGCCGTGGTTTTGATCGTGGCAATGGGTGCAGGCCAGATTGAGCTGGCCGCGCCGCTGCATGAACAAGCGCTCGCCCTGCTGCCAGTGGGCCAAGGCCGCGCCCGAAATGTCGACCTGCAGCGCCATGCCGGCCGACGCCTGCGTGACATACAAGCTCAGCGCCAGCAAGTCATCGGACTCGAAGGCCAGCTCGGGGCCTTGCTGGCGCTGGGTGCGGCACTGACGAACGCGGTCCTCCAGGTTCATCAACTGGCCGCTGCTGCGCTCAAGGGCCGGGTAACGGGCAGCCACACCGCGCATCGAATCGCCCGCAGTGCCATGACAGCTTTGGCAACTCTTGCCGGCCGCACCCACCGCCTCGCTCCAGCGCTGCTCGCCGCGCATCAGCCACAACTGGGCTGGGTTGCCAAACTCATCGGCCTGCAAGGCGCGCACATCGGCGCCGGCGTAACTCAGGCCTGAGCGCAGCTCGCTCAAAGGAATGAGCCGCTGCTGCGCTGCTGCCGGGCCCATCAGGAGGGCCAGCACCAACAGGGGGGCACGCCAAGGCATGGCGCTCAAGAAGCGGGGCGCGAGGCCGGCGGCTGCACCTGCAGCGTCTGGCGCAACTGGCCCTGCAGGCCCTGGTCATCGACCCAGCGCACCAGCAACTCACCGGTTTGTTCGGCGCGAAAGAAGAACTCGAAAAACGGATTGCCCGAAATCCCCGAAGACGGCTCGACCCGAAACACCTGTCGCCCACCATAGTCGCAGGTGAGCTCGCGAATCACGTTGCGCGCAATGGTGCGGCCATTGAGGTCTTGCAGATAACCCGTCTCCATCGGATGGGCCACCAGCAAACGGGCCCGCACGAGCTCACCCGTCTGGACGCGGCTGGGCAGCTGCATGCGCGCCTGGCTCATGGCTCAGGTCCCGTCCACACAGGCCGACTCGGTCACGATCACGTCGGTTTGCTGCCAGCGAAAACTGCCGTCGGACAGGCGCGCAAGCGCCACCACTTTTTGTGAGCCGGCCAGGCGCAGGCGGGTGCCGATCTCGGCTCGCCCACTCCAGGGCCCCATGTGAAACAGGGCCATCTGGGTGACCGGGTTGCGCTGCGACAGCAGGTAAAGATGGGTGACGTGGTCCTGCTCGGTCATGGGGCTGTCGACCACCACCCGAGCGGGCACCAGAAAACCGTTGTCCACCAGCACCGGAATGTCGATCAGCACCCCGCCTTCACGCAGCGGCCGGCCAGCAACGATGGGGTCCATCATCTGCGGCAGGCTCAGCAGCGTGCCCGAGTACATGCGCTGGGCCTGGACAAGAGGGCTGGCGACGACCGCGGCCGCGCCCAGCAAAGCACGGCACAGCGAGCGCCGCTGGGGCCAGGCCGCCGCTTGCCCTGCGAGGCTGTCGGTGCGGTGCTGGGAAGATGTCATGGCCTGTCTATTCTTGCGCAGCCCCGCTCATCGCGCCAGCGCCATCAGGTAAGCCACGATGTCGTCCAGGCCTTGCGCACTGAGCACCGGCTGGCCCTGGTAGGCCGGCGCCACCGACTGCAAGCCCTTGGCGTTGCCGTAAACCGGCATGATGGTGTGCGGGTTGAGCAGGCGGGCATCGGCGATGCGCTGGCGCAGCTGGTCCGCCGGGCCGCGCTGCGCAATGCCGGCCAGCGACGGGCCCAGCTCGCCGCCGGCCGCAAAGCCAGGCACCACGTGGCAGAGCACGCAGCCCGTTTCGTGGCGATTGGCCAGCAGCGCGCGGCCACGCTCGATGCTGGCCACGTCCAGAGCCGGGCCAGCGGGTTGCTGCGCTGCCGCGCCAGCACCCCAACAGGCCAGCGCAAGCAGCGCCCCGAGGGGCGCCGCCCTCATGCGCGAGCCAGGTTGAGCCCGTGGTTCTTCAGCGGCAGCGAGCGGTAACGCTTGCCAGTGGCCGCCGAGATGGCGTTGACCAGCGCCGGCGCCAGCGGCGCCTGCGCCGGCTCGCCCACGCCACCCCAGAAGTTGCCGGTGCAGGCGATGACCGTCTCCACTTTGGGCATTTCGTTGAGGCGCATCATGCGGTAGTCGTGGAAGTTGGACTGCTCGATGCGGCCCTCCTTGACCGTCATCTCGCCCCAGAAAATCGCGCTCAGGCCGTGCACCACGCTGCCCTGGACCTGCGCCTCGATGTTGTCGGGGTTGACCGCATAGCCGCAGTCAATGCCCATGACCACGCGGTGAATCTTGACGTCGCCGCGCGCGCTGACCGAGACCTCGCAGACGCAGGCGGTGTAGCTGCCATAGCCCTCGGTCTCAGCGATGCCGCGAAACACGCCCGCCGGCAGCGGCTTGCCCCAATTGGCGGCCTTGGCCACGGCCTCCAGAATCGAGCGGTCACGCGGATGCTTGCCGCCGAGCATGCTCAAGCGAAAAGCCAGCGGATCCTTGCCCGCGGCTGCCGCCATCTCGTCCATGAAGCACTCGCGCATGTAGGGGTTCTGCGAGTGGCCCACAGTGCGCCAAAAACCCACCGGCACATTGGTGTTGCGCTGGGCATAGTCGACCAGGCTGTTGGGGATGTCGTAGGGGTGGTCACTGAAGCTGGCCACTGCCTGCCCGTCCACGCCCCGGGGCAGGGGCAGGCGCAGCAAGGTCGCCAGAATCGAGGGCGCCGAGACCCGCACATGCAAGGCCTCGATCGTGCCCTTGTCGTTGAGCGCGCCCTTAAAGCGCACCAGGCTGGCCGGCCGATACAGACCGTGCTGGATGTCCTCCTCACGGCTCCAGACCATCTTGATCGCCTTGCCCGGCATCTCCTTGGCAATCATCACCGACTGGCGGGTGAAGTCCTGCGGGCTCTTGCGGCCCAGGCCGCCGCCGAGCTGCATCGGGTGCACCAAAACCTTGGATGGGTCGATGCCAGCGGTACGCGCCGCTGTGGCCAAAGTGGCCTCTGGGTTCTGGGTGGAGGTCCAGATCTGCAGCCGGTCGGGCTCGAGCCAGGCGGTGCAGACCATGGGCTCCATGGTTGCGTGGGCCAGGTAGGGTGTGTAGTACTCTGCCTCGATCACCTTGCCGGCCTTGCCCAGGGCTTCGCCGGTGTTGCCATCGTTGCGCGCCACCGCCAGCTCGGGCTGGCTGAAGCCGGCCTTGAAATGCTCCATGATGGCCGCGCTATTGAGCTTGCCGTGCTCGCCCACGTCCCAGTCAACCGCCACCTCGCGCAAGGCCTCCTTGGCACGCCAGTAGTTGTCGGCGACCACCGCCACGAACTCGCCCAAATTGAGCACCTTGACGATGCCGCGGCGGTTTTCCACCTTGGAGGCGTCGAGGCTGCGCACCTTGCCGTTGAACACCGGGCAGGCGGCCACCGCCGCATGCAACATGCCCGGCACCTGGGCGTCGATGCCATAGCGGATGCGGCCGGTCACGATGTCGGGAATGTCAACGCGGGCAATCGGCTTGCCAGCGATGACCCAAGTCTTGGGGTCCTTGAGCTTGACCTCCTTGGGCGGCTCGAGCTTGGCCGCCGCTTCGGCCAGCTTGCCGTAGGTCAGCGAGCGCTTGCTGGCCGCGTGCATGACGCGCCCCCTGGATGTGGTGCAGTCGCTGGCCGGCACACCCCACTGCTGAGCGGCGGCGGCCACCAGCATGTGGCGGGCCGTTGCACCGGCTTTGCGCAAGTAGTCCTGCGACTGGCGGATGGTGCGGCTGCCCACCGTGGCCATGTCGCCATAGGCGCGCTTGGACGCCAGATTCTCGTGCGCGGGCACGTACTCCACCCGCACCCGGCTCCAGTCGGCATCGAGCTCCTCGGCCACCAGTTGCGGCGCCGA
>JAIXWZ010000075.1 GCA_027491035.1 Comamonadaceae bacterium
ACCTGACGGCCGGCCGGACCAGCCTCCTGGATGGCCAAACCCCCGCGTCGCAAGCTTCTGGCGGCTAAAGGCTGCGCCTCGCAACGACGGGGTGGTGACGGCGTATTGCCGCGCCTGAAGCATCGCCACGGATGGTCGGCCCCTGACATGGATGGTCTGGTCGACGCCCTAAGCTTCCAAGTTGAAGTCATCGAACCGCAGGCCGAGGCCGGCCCGGAAAAGGACCTGCAAGACACCAATGATCAGCCCATCCTGGCAACCTTGCTGAGCGCTCAAAGAGCGGGAGGGGCCGACTACTTGATCACAGGCGACAAAGACCTGCTCGTACTGGCCGATCGCATTGCGGGCATCACCCCAGCGGCGTTCTGGGCGGCGCACGGCGGGCCAGATTCGGACTTACTCGAGCAGCACGTCAAGGGACAACCGGCTTCACCCGGTCCAGAAGGTCACCCAGTCCAGTCACCGCCTGGGCCGCATCATTCAACTAGGCTGCCGTCAAAGCATCATCGGTGGGGTAGTCATGGGTCAGCCGATAACGGATCACGCGCAAGGTTTGCCACTGCTCTGCGCTCGTCAGGTAACCCATTTTTTCCAGGCGGTTGAGCTTGTCCAGCATGGGGCGGTCTTCATAGGGCTCCAGCATAGGGTGCCAATGACGCTGGCATGTTTGCCAAGCCTGCTGTAAGGCCCAAGCAGCTGGGTCACTCACAGCAACACCCCTAACTTGGCCACTTGGTAGATGGACGCCTGGCTCTGGCGTGTGGGGTAATCGATCAGAACATCGATTTTCTGCTCACCCAAAGCCATGTAGACCCAGGCCAGGAACTGGGCATGGGCCCGGGCAATTTGGGCCGGGTCTTGGAGTTGGGTTTCGATCAAAAGATCGATGTCTCCACCTCTGCGCGCATCGTCAGCGCGCGAACCGAACAAACGCACCCGCACCGCCAGGTCAAAACAGTCGCGGGCGGTTTGAGTCAAAACCTGCCTCTGGTGGGGGTTGAGTCAACAAGCAACGCAATGGGCGCCATCGAAACCAAGATCAAGGAACTTGGACGATGCCAGCAGCCCCTTGAATCCAGACCCCTAACTCAGCCTCCGAAGATACATTAAAGTTTTATATGTGACTTTTTATATGATATAAACAACCGTAAAAAGTGTTTTATGAAGACCGACTCCCCTGCACCACTTCCCGTCATGCGCAGCCTGACCCGCTTGGGTCAGGCGATCTCGCTTGCGCGGCGGCGCCGGCATCTGACGCAGCAGGACTTGGCACAGCGCATAGGCAGCTCTGCCAACACCGTGCGGCGCATGGAGGCGGGCCATCCGGGTACGGCCCTGGTTCACGTCGCCAGGGCCATGCAGGTGTTCGGCGAGCTCGGCCAGCTCGATCAGTTGCTCGACACCCCACAAGACACCATAGGCCTGACCCTGATGGATGAGAAACTGCCTCAGCGCGTGCGCAAGTCCCGCAAGACGCCGGAAACTGGAGCGTTTTGATGGCCACCAAAGCCGCCGCCAAGCTGGCTCCCACTCGCACGCCCTTCGATGTCTGCCTGGGTAAGGCCGAAAAGCCGCTGGGGCGGCTCATCTTCGTCAAGGACGGCCAGCGGGAGTTTTCTCAATTCGCCTACAGCGAGGAATGGCTGTCAGATGCCCAGTTCTTCGACGTCTCCCCCGATCTCCATCGACAAAGCGGCTACCAGCTGCGCAAGCCACCCACCCCAAACGACAGCTGCTTCTTCTTGGCGCTGGCCGACACAGAGCCGGACGCTTGGGGAAGGCGGGTGATTGCACGCGCTCATGCCAAGGCCCGGGCCAAGGATGCCACGCTCGGACCACTGACCGAAGCAGACTACCTCTCCTGCGTGGACGATTTCAGCCGGGTGGGCGCGCTACGCCTGCGCGATGAGGATGGCCACTCCCTGCGCCGCGCGGCTGATGGTGCGCGCCCAACGCCCGCATTTTTGGAGCTGGAAAAAATTCTGCTGGCGTCCCGAGCGGTGGAAATGAGCCAGGAAACAGCCGAAGATCTGGCCTACCTCCAAGGCAAAGCCACATCCCTGGGCGGCATGCGCCCCAAGTGCACCATCCTCGATTCAGAGGGTGCTTTGTCGCTGGGCAAGTTTCCCAGCGTGAACGATGAACGCTCTGTGACGCGCGGCGAGGTGCTGGCACTGCGACTGGCGCAAATGGCAGGCATCGCCAGCGCGCAGGCACGGATCGTGATGGTTCAAGACCAACCAGTGGCCATGATCCGTCGCTTTGATCGCACGCCTGAACAAAATCGCATCCCCTACATCTCGGGCGCCACCTTATTGCAGGCCAGGCGCGATGACGAGCATTCGTACACTGAAATCGTCGACGTGATGCGCGCCAAGTGCGAGAACTTCATCGATGACGCTCAACAGCTGTGGCGACGACTGGTGTTCAACCACCTGATCACCAACGTAGACGACCACCTGCAGAACATCGGGTTCCTGTATAGCGGCCGAAACCAGTGGCGACTGTCGCCCGCTTTTGACTTGAACCCATTCCCCGACAAGGACCCGGAGTCCAAGACCTGGCTCAGCGAGGACAGCGGCCCGATCACATCGATCGAGCAACTGATGGGTCAAGCAGCCCGCTTTGAGTTGTCGAATTCACAAGCGCAGACCGTGTTCGAGGAAGTGGCCACAGCAGTCAAGCGCTGGAAAGAGGTGGCCCTCTGCCCAGCGGTGGGACTGCAGGCGCACGACATCAATGACTTCAAGCCTGCATTTGAAAGCAAGGCTTTCAGATAGTGCCCTCTTGCTCCGTGTGCTGACCCCGGGGCGAGTTGCGCAAGGGCATAAAAGAATCGGTATCTGACCCCGATTTTTCCGGCGGCGTTCTGGGCGGCGCATAGGGGGCCAGATTCGGACTAACTCGAGCAGCGGCTCAAGGGACAACCGGCTTCACCCGGTCCAGAAGGTCACCCAGTACAGTCACCGCCTGGACGGCATCATTCAAGTAGGCTGCCTTCAAAGCATTATCGGTGGGGTAGTCATGGGTCAGCCGATTCCGGATTACGCGCAAGGTTTGCCACTGCTCTGCGCTCGTCAGGTAACCCATTTTTTCCAGGCGGTTGAGCTTGTCCAGCATGGGGCGGTCTTCATAGGGCTCCTGCAAATGGGCCAAAAGAGCCGGGTAAAGCTGCGCACCGACTGCATCTTGTAACTTGGTAAAGCGCAGGATGAATTGGTCCCAATCCTGCACCTGCTCGTCGTCCAGCTGTGCGAGACCTTGTCCCTGTATGGGCAGCGACGGGCGCAGCGCCTGCAGGGCATGCTGCATATGGTGCCAATGGCGCTGGCATGTTTGCCAAGCCTGCTGTAAGGCCCAGGCAGCTGGGTCACTCACAGCAACACCCCTAACTTGGCCACTCGGTAGATTGGCGCCTGGCTCTGGCGCGTGGGGTAGTCGATCAGAACATCGATTTTCTGCTCGCCCAAAGCCATGTAGACCCGGGCCAGGAACTGGGCATGGGCCCGGGCAATCTGGGCCGGGTCTTGAAGTTGGGTTTCGATCAAAAGATCGATGTCCCCACCTTTGCGCGCATCGTCAGCGCGCGAGCCGAACAAACGCACCTGCACCGCCGGGTCAAAACAGTCGCGGGCGGTTTGAGTCAAAACCTGCCTCTGGTGGGGGGTCAGCCGCATGGTGTCATTATAGAAGTGCGGCCTTCACCGGCACCAACCGCCCCCCGAAGTTGCTGAAACAGCCATAATAGACGTTACCGCCATTAAAGGACATACAAAATGTTGACCATGACCTCGCTGGCTGCCCAAAATCAATTCGGGACGCTCATCGACGCCTCTCAGCGTCAGCCGGTGACCGTCACGCGGCATGGCCGGCCGGTGGCTGTTGTTCTGTCTTATGAAGACTACCAAGCCGTCACCCAAACCCTCCCATTCCATGTGGCGGCACTCATCAGCGAAAACTATCCGCTGCGAGGCAAAGAGGCCGGTGACTCGATGCGCCAGCACCTTGCCAAGATGAGCAACAAAGCGGCCGACGAGGGCCTGACTGAAGCTGACGTGACGCGCCTGCTCAATGAAGACTAAGCAGGCTTACATCGTCATCGACACCAACGTCCTCATCAGCGCCGGCTTGCTGCCGCGGTCAAAAACTGCCCAGGTCCTGGCGCTGGCCGTCGAGCACTTCGTGATCGCCCAGAACGAGCACACTTGGCACGAACTGGAAACGCGAATCGCGCGCCCCAAGTTTGATCGGTATTTTGGTGACTCCGGTCGCCTGAAACATCTGGTCAAAATAGCCCAATCCGTCGAGCGCTTCGAGATGTCCGCCGAAGTGGCCATCAGCCGAG
>JAIXWZ010000008.1 GCA_027491035.1 Comamonadaceae bacterium
GATATTTTTCCGCGCGGCTGCCACAGCAAGCGTCTGATCAAGTCCCCGCCCTGTAGGAGCGCCGCCCCCGGCGCGATCGGGCCTGCGGTCGACCACCGCCGCCTCCTGCGCGATCGGCCGCGCCACAATCGCATCCTCGCGTTATTCTTGCCACCCATGACAGCCACCGACTGCCCGCAATGCGGCAGCGCCTTCGAATGCGGCGCTCAGCCCAGCGACACGCCCTGCTGGTGCGTGAGCCTGCCGGCGCTGCCGCCTCAGGAGCTGGGCCGGCTGGCCGCCTCCTGCTACTGCCCGTCCTGCCTGGGGGCGCGGCTGAAAGAACTCGGCCTGCTGGAGCCCTCATGAGCGTCAACCTCGACGGCCAACTGGTGGTGGCGATTTCCTCGCGCGCCCTGTTCGACTTTGAAGAAGAAAACCGCGTCTTCGAAGAAGGCCTTGCGCGTGGCGCAGCGCCGGGCATCAAGCCCGATGCCGCCTACATGAAACTGCAGCTCGAGCGGCTGGACGTGCCGGCCAAACCCGGCGTGGCGTTTTCACTCATCAAAAAGCTGCTGGCTTTCAACGAGGCACCCAAGAGCATCGAAGAGACGCTGAGCCCGCAGCAGCCCAAGCAGCGCGTGGAGGTGGTGATCCTCTCGCGCAACGACCCGGTCTCGGGCATGCGCGTGTTCCGCTCGGCCCAGCACTACGGCTTGAACATCCTGCGCGGCACCTTCAACCGAGGCGAGCCGCCCTGGCGCTACCTCAAGCCGCTGCACGCCAACCTGTTTTTGTCGACCCACCTGAGCGATGTGCGCGCCGCACTCGAGGCGGGCGTGCCGGCCGCGCAGGTGTATCCGCAATCGGCGCAAGCCAGCGCCGCCCATCCCCATGAGGTGCGTATCGCCTTTGACGGCGATGCGGTGCTGTTTTCAGACGAGGCCGAGCGCGTGTTTCAGGCGCAAGGTCTGCACGCCTTCCAAGAGCACGAGCGCAACAAGGCGGCGCAGCCGCTGCTGGCAGGCCCCTTCAAGCCGCTTCTTGAGGCGCTGCATCGGCTGCAGCACGTGGGCACCTCGCGCATGCGGGTGCGCACCGCGCTGGTGACTGCGCGCAGCGCGCCAGCCCACGAGCGCGCGATCCGCACGCTGATGAACTGGAATGTGGAAGTCGACGAGGCCATGTTTCTCGGCGGCCTGGACAAGGGTCAGTTCCTGCGCGAGTTCGAACCCGACTTCTTCTTCGACGACCAAACCGGCCACGTCAACTCCGCCGCCGAACACGTGCCCGCCGGCCATGTGGCCAGCGGCGTGGCCAACGGCGGCGGCGGCCAGCCCTGAGGCTGCGCCGTATCGCCGCGAGGGCGCGGCTAACACCCCGTCATCGCGAGGAACGAAGCGATCCATCGGTCGCCATATGAAAACCTGGATTGCCACGGCGCTGCGCGCCTCGCAATGACAGGCCGGTGCGCTGTCACTGCGGCTACTTTGCAGCCGGTTCATCAAACCCCTCAGTCATCGCGAGGAACGAAGCGATCCATCGGCCGCCGCACAAAGTCCTGGGATGCATCAGCACCGCCCTCGACACGATTGAGCCTTCAGCTCTTGAGAAACAGCCGATAGGCCGGGTTGTCGGTCTCTTCAACGTGGGGATAACCCAGCGTCTGCAAAAACTGCTTGAAGGCCGCGTGGTCGGTGCGTGGTACTTGCAGGCCGACCAGGATGCGGCCGTAGTCGGCGCCTTGGTTGCGGTAGTGAAACAGCGAAATGTTCCAACCTGGCTGCATGCTCAGCAAAAACTTCATCAGGGCACCGGGCCGCTCGGGGAAAACAAAGCGCAGCAGGCGCTCGTCCTTGGACAGCGCGCTGTGCCCGCCCACCATGTAGCGGATGTGCTCCTTGGCCAGGTCGTCGTGGGTCAAATCGACCGCCTTGAAGCCGCTGCGGGTGAAGGCCGCGGCCAGTTTGCTGCTTTCGCCGCGGCCGTGCGTGGTCAGGCCCACGAACACATGCGCCTGATCGCTGTCGCTGATGCGGTAGTTGAACTCCGTCACATTGCGCGGCCCGCCCGGCAGCGTGCCGATCAACTCGCAAAACCGCCGCAGGCTGCCGCGCTCTTCGGGAATGGTCACCGCAAACAGCGCCTCGCGCTCCTCGCCCACCCCGGCGCGCTCGGCCACGAAACGCAGGCGGTCGAAGTTCATGTTGGCGCCGCACAAAATCGCCGCGTAGGTTTCGCCCTTCTTGCGATGACGCGCCGCATACTGCTTGAGCGCCGCCACCGCCAGCGCACCGGCGGGCTCGACGATGCTGCGGGTGTCCACAAACACGTCCTTGATGGCTGCGCACACGGCGTCGGTATCGACCGTGATGTATTCATCGACCAGACTGCGGCTGATGCGCAGAGTTTCCTCGCCGACCAGTTTGACCGCCGTGCCGTCCGAAAACAGGCCCACCTCGCCAAGCGCCACACGCCGGCCGGCGGCCACCGACTGCATCATGGCGTCGGAATCGTTCATCTGCACGCCGATCACCCGCACCTCGGGTCGCACCGCCTTGATGTAGTTGGCCACACCCGAAATCAGGCCCCCGCCGCCGATGGCCACGAACACCGCATCGAGCCGATCGCCCGTGCTCTGGATCTGGCGCAGCACCTCCATCGCGATCGTGCCCTGGCCGGCGATCACGTCTGGGTCGTCAAAGGGGTGGACAAAGGTCAGGCCCTTTTTCTTTTCAAGCCAGGCGGCGTGCTCGTGGGCATCTGAATAGCTGTCGCCATGGAGCACCACCTCGGCGCCCAGAGCGCGCACCGCATCGACCTTGAGCTGCGGCGTCGTCACCGGCATGACAACCACCGCCCGCGTGCCCAGCTTGCGCGCGCTCAGCGCCACACCCTGCGCGTGGTTGCCAGCCGAGGCACAGATCACGCCCTTTTTGAGCTGCCCCGCGCTCAGATGCGCCATCTTGTTGTAGGCCCCGCGCAGCTTGAAGCTAAACACCGGCTGCTGGTCTTCGCGCTTGAGCAGCACCGTGTTGCCCAGCCGCGCGCTCAGGCTGCGCGCCACCTCCAGCGGCGACTCAACCGCCACGTCGTAAACGCGCGCGGTCAGGATCTTCTTGAGGTAGTCCTCGGGCTGCAGGGCTCGGGCGGTGGCGGCAGGGGTCTTGGGCATGGCGATCTCGGGGTTAACCCGAAATCATAAGCCCCCGCCCCGTCAATGCGTGGCAGCCCCATCAAAACGTCGTAGCCCCGTCAATGCGCGCCAGCCCGTCTGGCGCACCCGCCCCGTCATTGCGAGGCGCGCAGCGCCGTGGCAATCTACGCGTTCGATCAACCGCCGCATGGATTGCTTCGTTCCTCGCAATGACGGAGCCGGTGTGTTGAAGCCGCGCCCGTCCTTGCGCACCCGCCCCGTCATTGCGAGGCGCGCAGCGCCGTGGCAATCTACGCGCTCGATCAACCGCCCCATGGATTGCTTCGTTCCTCGCAATGACGGGTTGCGCTGCGAGCACCGCAATGAC
>JAIXWZ010000156.1 GCA_027491035.1 Comamonadaceae bacterium
ATCATCAGCCCTGCCGACTCGGCCAGCTAGGCCTGCCAGGTACCCAGGGCGCTCTCGTGCACCTGCACCATGCTGGCCAGCAGGGCCGCGGCGCGCTGCGGCACCCGCGTGGCCGCCGCCAGGCTGACCATGCAAGCGACCGGGTTGCGCTTGTGCGGCATGGCCGACGAGCCGCCCCGACCCGCCTCAGAGGGCTCGGCAAGCTCGCCGACCTCGAACTGGCCCATGAGCGAAATGTCCTTGGCCACCTTGCCCAGGCTGCCCACCAGCACTGCCAGCTCGCAGCCCAGCACCACCCACAGGTCGCGCTGGGTGTGCCAGGCGACCTCTGGGCAGCGCAGGCCGAGGTCGGCAGCCATCAGGCGAGCCACCTCGGGCCCCCGGCCGCCCATCTGCGCCAGCGTGCCCACCGCACCGCCGAGCTGCAGGCACAGGCTCTGCTCGCCAGCCGCTTGCAGGCGCTGGCGGCTGCGCAACAAAGGCGCAGCCCAGCCCATGCACTTGAAACCGAAACTGGTCACCGAGGCGGGCTGCATCAGGGTGCGCGCCAGCACGGGATCGTCGGCATGGCGCTCGGCCAGGGCCAGCAAGGCGTCGATGGCCTGCTGCAGATCGGCATCGATCAGGGCCAGCGCAGGCTGGGCGATGAGGGCCACTGCCGTGTCAATCACATCCTGGCTGGTGCTGCCCAGATGCACGTATTCGACCGCCTGCGGATTGAACAGCCCCACCGTCTCCTTCAAGCTCTTGACCAGCGGAATGGCCAGGCTGCCGGCGCGTGCGCTGTCGCGCACAATGCGCGCCACATCAAAAAGCTCGACCTTGCAAGTGCCGATGATGGACTGCGCGCAGGCTTGCGGGATCAGGCCGACTTGGGCCTGCGCCCGTGCCAGCGCCGCCTCAAAGCGCAGCATGGCCGAGACGAACTCGCGCTCGCCCCAGGCCTGCTGCATCTCGGCGGTGGACAAAAAAGATTCGAAAACACTGCTCATAAAAAATCCCCTAAGACGCGCGCCGACTCAGCGACGCAGACGCATCTGATTGGGCAGCGGAACCGAGCGGCGCAGCACGTCTTCGGCCAGCCACAGCGCCGAGCGCCAGCCGCGGGCGGCCACCGTGGGCAGCGGGATCTGCTGGTAGTCGTCATTGAACACCTCAAAGCTGTAGTCGCCGCGGTAGCCCAGCGCGTGCAGCTTGGCCACGAGCGTTGCCAGATCGGCACTGTGCACGCCCTCGCCCGGAAACACCCGGAAATGGCGAGCGGTGGTGATGCGCTCCTCCACCGACTTGATTTCGGTCCACATGAAGTCGGCCAGTTGCACCAGAAAGATCTTGTGCGGATCGAGCAGGTCGAGGTCGTCCAGCGCGGTCTGGGTGGCAAACATGTGAAACGAATCGAGACCCAGTCCCAGATTGGGCATGTCGGCGCGGCAGATGATGTCCCAGGCCTGCGGAAATTCGTTGACATGGCGACCCCAGGACAGGGCCTCATAGGCCACCTTGATGCCCATGGGGATGGCCAGCATGGCCAGCTTGCGCAGGTCGCGTGCCAGCGCCTGCGCCTCGTGCGTGGCATGCACCGAGGTCGACGAGCACACCAGCAGCACCCTGGCGCCCAGCGCGCTGCACATCTCGAGCATGGACTTGGCGATGTCGACCTTGTAGTCGTGCAGATGCCCCGACAGGCCCTCAAAGTCGCGCAGCACCTGAAAGCCCGTCACCCGCAGGCCGCTGGCCCGCACGGCCTCTACGGCCGCGTCGAGCCCCTCGGGATGGCCGACCACATCGCGGGCCGACAGCATGATCTGCGAAAAGCCGGCCTCACGCACCGCCTTGAGCTTGGCCTCCAATGGCCCGGCCAAGGAGATGGTGTCCATCCCGAAGTCCCTGATGTTGGCGCGGTAGTCCATCTCAAGGCCTGCTGTCATGGACCAACTCGAAGCTCACGCTGCCCAGCCAGGTGCGGGTGAGCGCGCCGCGGTCCTCGCTCTGCACCGCCTTGGACTGCACAAACTCCACCCCGCGGCGCGACAACTGGGCCACCGTGCCCAGCACGTCGGCCGTGCCCAGACCCACCCGCTGCAGCTGCTCGTCATCCTCCACGTCGAGCAGTCCCGCCTCCGGCTCGATCAGCTGAATGTAGAACCGGGTCGCGGCTGAGCAGGGACTTTGCAGGATTCGGCCCTTGGGCAAGATGCCAAAGCGCTGCTGGGCCGGCAGTTCCACAAACCCCAGCAACTCCCGATAGAACTCGGTCCAGTCGGCCGTGCGCTCGTTGCCGATGTACTGCACCACGCCAAAAAAATGCAGCCCTGCAACCGCCGGGGGATGCGGATCGACGCCGGGGATGGGTACAAAGTCCACGTCGTAGATGGAAAACTTGTCATACCGGTCAACGAAATAGATGCGACTGGCGCCCACACCGTGAATCGCCGGAATGTTGAGCTCCATCACCTCGACCCGGGCTGGCACCGCCCAGGCCCCGCGCTCGAGCGCACGCCGGTACGCGGCACTGGCATCGCGCACCCGCAGCGCAATGGCCGCCAGCCAGGGCTTGTCAGGGGCATCACCCACAGCACCGGGCAGCTGCGCATTGACGATGACATTGATCGCCCCTTGCCGGTACAGCAGCACCTCACGCGAGCGGTGGCGCGCCACCGGCTTGAAGCCCATCATCTCGAGCACCTGGCCCAGCGCCTGGGGCCGGGCGGTGGCGAATTCAATGAACTCGATGCCGTCAAGGCCCAGGGGGTTGAGCGTCTCGGGGATGGCTTCGCGCTGGGTCGGATCAGCGAGGGTCATGGGGTGGCAGTGGGTTGACGATTGAGTGAGCAGTGTGGCTGAAAATCCTGCATCCATTGGCCCGATCGGTGCACCGGCGAGGAGAAATCGTGCGATGAACGCACGCAGGTGAGCGATAATCGCACGAATTAAGTGTTTTCCCTAAATTCTGCTCGCGTCTGTTTTGCCTTGCGGGCACAGCGTGGCAAGCCAGACAACGCGGACCCATCAGAGACTTATCGATCGCCACGTCGCTGCGCGCCTCGCGATGACGGGGTTTTAAAGACCTTGCCCGAATCGACCACCCCCGTGACCCCTGGAAACGTTCTGCAGCGACGCGACTGGATCGCCGGTCTGGAAAACGGCCTGGACGTGATCGGCTGCTTCGACGCCGACCACGACCGCCTGACGGCCAGCGAAGTCGGACAGCGCTGCGGCCTGACCCGCACCGCCGCCCGGCGCTACCTGCTGACGCTGCAGCATCTGGGCTTTGTGGCCAGCGACGGCCGGCTCTACTGGCTCACACCGCGTGTGCTGCGGCTGGGCCAGGCCTACCTCGAATCGGCCCGACTGCCGCGGCTGGTGCAGCCCTACCTGCAGCGGGTGACCGCGGGCACGCAGGAAAACGCCTATGTGAGCGTGCTCGATGGCCAGGACGTCGTCTTTATTGCACGCAACGGCTCCAACCGCGTGATGAACATCGGCTATGTGCTTGGCGCGCGGGTCAAGGCCGAGGTCACCGCGGCGGGCCTGCTGCTGCTGGCCATGCGCGATCCGCTGTGGCTCGAGCAATGGCTGGCGAGCCACGAGTTGAGCAGCTACACGCCCTACACGATCAACAGCAAGGAAAGGCTCAAGCTCGAGCTGGCGCGGGTGCGCCACCAAGGCTGGGCGCTGTCGGAGCAGCAGCTCGACCTCAATTCGCGCGGCATCGCGGTGCCGCTGCGCGACCGCAACGGCCAAGTGCAGGCGGCGCTGTCAGTGACCATGCCCATGGGCCACGAGTCGGCTGACGATGCGCTGGCCCGGGTGCTGGGCGTGCTCACCGAGACTGCGCAGGCGATGCGCCAGCTGGTCTAGGCGCGACCCCAAGCAGCCTGTCGCCGGCTCAGCCCTGCAAGAGCTGCCACATCCTGGCGCTGCTCAGAGGCATCTGCAGCTTCGGCGCAAGCTCGGTGCGGCCGGCACGGGCGAGCGCATCGGCCACCGCATTGACCACCGCGGGCGTGGCACCGATGGTGCCCAGCTCACCGACCCCCTTGACACCCAAGGGGTTGTTCTTGGACGGCACGCTCTGGTCCATCTCGGTGAGAAAGTGCGGGCTGTCACTGGCCCGCGGCGCGGTGTAGTCCATCAGGCTGCCGGTGAGCAGCTGGCCCGTTTGCGCGTCATACACCACCGC
>JAIXWZ010000189.1 GCA_027491035.1 Comamonadaceae bacterium
CACCAAGATCTGCCCTCTTTCCCTTCACGACGCCCTTCCGATCCGACAGGGCCGAGACGCAATCACGCCGCGCGGCAGGACGGAGGCGCAATGACCGCCCCTTTCGTCACTGCAAGGCGCAGCCGCCCCTTCCGTCATTGCGAGGCGCGCAGCGCCGTGGCAATCCATGTGCCTGTGTGAGCGCCGCAATGGATTGCTTCGTTCCTCGCAATGACAGGCCAGGGGCGCGTGACAGGGCCCGGTCCCAACGACAGGGCCGAGACGCAATGACACCGCGCGGCAGGACGGAGGCGCAATGACCGCCCCTTTCGTCACTGCAAGGCGCCGCCGCCCCTTTCGTCATTGCAAGGCGCAGCCGCAATCTCGTCATTGCGAGGCGCAGCCGCCCCTTCCGTCATTGCGAGGCGCGCAGCGCCGTGGCAATCCATATCTTTGTGCTGCAGCCGCCCTGCCCTAGAGCCTCACGCAATCGGCGCAGTAGCGCACCTTGCCGGCCGCATCGACCTCCTCGACCAGGCCATGGATATCGGTTTCAAAGCCGGGGCACTGGGCGTTGAACTCGCGGGCGAACTTGAGGTAGTCGACGATCTTGCGGTTGAACACCTCGCCGGGCACCAGCAGCGGAATGCCCGGTGGATAGGGGGTCACCAAACCGACCGTGACCCGCCCCTCGAGCTGGTCGATCTCGACCCGCTCCGTCTTGCGGTGGGCAATGTGCGCATAGGCATCGCTGGGCGTCATGGCCGGCGTCAGGTCGCTCAAATACACCTCGGTGGTCAGCCGGGCGATGTCGTACTTGGCGTAGAGCTCGTGCACATGCTGGCACAGGTCGGCCAAACCCATGCGCTCGTAGCGCGGGTACTTCTTGCAGAACTCGGGCAAGATGCGCCACATCGGCTGGTTCTTGGCGTAGTCGTCCTTGAACTGCTGCAGGGCCGTCAGCAAGGTGTTCCAGCGGCCCTTGGTGATGCCGATGGTGAACATGATGAAGAAGCTGTACAGGCCCGTCTTCTCCACGATCACGCCGTGCTCGGCCAGGAATTTGGTCACGATGCTCGCCGGAATGCCGGTCTTGGCAAATTTGCCATTGAGATCGAGGCCCGGTGTGACGATGGTCGACTTGATCGGGTCGAGCATGTTGAAGCCCGACGCGATCTTGCCAAAGCCGTGCCAGTTTGACGCACCACTGCGCGTGCCGTTGCGGGCGTTCTCGCCCTTCAAAATCCAGTCGTCGGCGCGGCCGATGCCCTCTTCGGCCAAGGATTCCGGACCCCACACCTTGAACCACCAGTCCTCGCCGTATTCGTCGTCAACCTTGCGCATGGCCCGCCGGAAATCAAGCGCCTCGGCAATGCTCTCTTCCACCAAGGCCGTGCCACCGGGGGGCTCCATCATCGCCGCGGCCACATCGCAGCTGGCGATGATGCTGTACTGCGGCGAGGTTGAGGTGTGCATCAAGTAGGCTTCGTTGAACAGATGCCGATCGAGCTTGACGTTTTGCGAGTCCTGCACCAGCACATGGCTGGCCTGGCTGATGCCCGCCAGCAGCTTGTGGATGGACTGCGTGGCATACACCACCGACTCCTTGGGCCGCACCCGGTTCTTGCCCATGGCATGGTAGGAGCCGTAAAACGGATGAAAAGCCGCATGGGGCAACCAGGCTTCGTCAAAATGCAAATTGGCGACGTAGCCATCGAGCATGCCCTTGATGGTCTCGGTGTTGTAGAGCACGCCGTCGTAGGTCGACTGGGTCAGCGTCAGCACGCGCGGCCGCGCCTTGTTGGCATCGACCCCCTTGAGCAGCGGATTGGCGGCGATCTTGGCGCGGATGGCCGCGGGCTCAAACTCCGCTTGCGGAATCGGCCCGATGATGCCGAAGTGGTTGCGCGTGGGCTTGAGAAACACCGGAATCGCACCGGTCATGATGATCGAGTGCAGCACCGACTTGTGGCAATTTCGGTCGACCACCACCACATCGCCCGGCGCCACCGTGTGGTGCCAGACCATCTTGTTGCTCGTCGAGGTGCCGTTGGTCACAAAAAAGCAGTGATCGGCGTTGAAGATGCGCGCGGCATTGCGCTCGCTCGCCCCAATGGCGCCGTCGTGGTCGAGCAACTGACCGAGCTCCTCGACCGCGTTACAGACGTCGGCGCGCAGCATGTTTTCGCCAAAGAACTGGTGAAACATCTGCCCCACCGGGCTCTTGAGGAAGGCCACGCCGCCCGAGTGCCCCGGGCAGTGCCAGGAATACGAGCCGTCTTCGGCATAGTCGAGCAAGGCCTTGAAAAACGGCGGCTGCACGCCTTCCAGGTAGCTCTTGGCTTCGCGGATGATGTGCCGGGCCACGAACTCCGGCGTGTCCTCGAACATGTGGATGAAGCCGTGCAACTCGCGCAGGATGTCGTTGGGAATATGCCGCGAGGTCTTGGTCTCGCCGTAGACGTAAATCGGCACGTCCAGGTTCTTGCGCCGCACCTCTTCAATAAAACTGCGCAGGCTCAGCACGGCCGGATCGAGGTCGGGCCCGGGCGTGAACTCCTCGTCGTCGATCGACAAAATGAAGGCGCTGGCGCGGCTTTGCTGCTGGGCAAACTGCGACAAGTCGCCATAGCTGGTCACCCCCAGCACCTCAAACCCCTCGGTCTCGATGGCCTGGGCCAGCGCGCGGATACCCAAGCCCGAAGTGTTTTCGGAGCGAAAGTCTTCGTCAATGATGACGATCGGGAAGCGAAATTTCATGGCAATGGCCGCGCGGGCCCCACAAGGGATGGAAAAGCGCAGAGTGTACGGAAATTAAAAGACTCAACCGGGCCAGGCCGAGCAGCCCACACACACCGCGCGCCCCAGCCGCCATCGCGTGTCGGCTGATCTGCCCGGCCGCTTGTGCCGATAATGGGATGCCAGCTGTCAGACCCATCACCGCCGCATGAAAACACGCAATGTCCTGGGCACCGATTTGATGCCCTGCTCTTACGACCCCTTGACGGGATACTTCCGCGACGGCTGCTGCCAAACCGACGAAAGCGACGTCGGCTCGCACCTGATCTGCGCGCGCATGACGGCCGAGTTTCTGGAGTTCCAACTGGCCGTAGGCAACGACCTCATCACCCCTCAGCCCCAGTGGCGCTTTGCCGGACTCAAGCCCGGCGACCGCTGGTGCGTCTGCGCCCTGCGCTGGCGCCAGGCTCTGCAAGCCAATCTGGCCCCACCCGTGATTCTGGAGTGCACCCACCACCGCGCGCTCGAATTCGTCAGCCTAGAAGACCTGCAGCGCCACGCCTACCGCCCCCAACGGCCCCAGCGCCCCCAAAAGACCAACGACGCCGGCTAAACACCACCGACCGGCCCCGGGGCCCAGCGCCAGCCCGCTGCTACAATGGCCGGCTGCCGCGGAGAGGTGGATGAGCGGTTTAAGTCACACGCCTGGAAAGCGTGCGTGGGGTAAAACTCACCGCGGGTTCGAATCCCGCCCTCTCCGCCAGACAGCCAGCAAA
>JAIXWZ010000100.1 GCA_027491035.1 Comamonadaceae bacterium
ATCTGGCTGGTGCTCATTTGCGCGCTGGTGTCGGCCGGCAATGCGCTGTCGCGCTACACCCTGGACCTGTCATCGAACGCCTGGCTCGAGATGCAGTGGTACATGTTCGGCGCCACGGTTTTGCTGGGCGCGCCGCACCTGCTCAACAAAAACGGCCATATCCGGGTGGACCTGTTTTACGCCAAGCTCAATGACCGCCAGCGCGCCTGGCTCGATCTGGGCGGGCTGATTTTCTTCCTGCTGCCTTTCTCGTACTTCATGGTGCTCTATTCCTGGCCCTGGTTTGTAGAAGCCTGGCAGATCAACGAGATTTCTGCCAACGCGGGCGGGCTGGTGCGCTGGCCGGTCAAGCTTTTGCTGCCATTGGGTTTTGGTTTGCTCATCCTGCAAGGGCTGTCTGAAATCATCAAGCGCGTGGCCGCGCTGCGCGGTGATATCGCGCTGGACACCCACTACGAAAGGCCGCTGCAGTAGCCATGAACCCGATCGATTTCATGGCCCCGGCGATGTTCGCCGCCCTGGTGGCGTTTTTGCTGCTGGGTTTGCCGGTGGCGTTTTCGCTGGCTGCCCTCGGGCTGGCCTCGGGCCTGGTGGCCATCGAGCTGGGTTTGTTTCCGGCTCAATTCATGGCCAATCTGCCCTACCGCGTGTTTGGCATCTTGTCCAACGAATTGCTCCTGTCGATTCCGTTTTTCACCCTGATGGGTGCCATTCTCGAGCGCAGCGGCCTGGCCGAAGACCTGCTCGAGGGCTTTGCGCAGTTGTTCGGGTCCTTGCCCGGCGGGCTGGCCTATGCGGTGATCGTGGTCGGCGCCATCCTGGGTGCCATCACCGGAACGGTGGCCGCCTCGGTCATTGCCATGGGGGTGATCGCGCTGCCCATCATGCAGCGCTACGGGTACAGCCCGCGGCTGGCCACGGGGGTGATCGCGGCATCGGGCACGATCACTCAGGTCATCCCGCCCTCGCTGGTGCTTATTGTGCTGGCCGACCAGCTGGGCAAGTCAGTGGGCGATATGTACCTGGGCGCGGTCGGTCCCTCGCTGGCGCAGATCGCGATCTTCGTGTTGTTCATCTTCGTGATGTCGCTGATCCGGCCCAAGTCCATGCCGCCGCTGCCGCCCGAGGCGCGTACCCTGGCCGGTTGGGCGTTGGCGCGCAAGGTGGCCATGGGCGTGCTGCCTTCGTCCGTTTTGATCTTCATCGTGCTCGGCACGATCTTCGTCGGGCTGGCCACGCCCACCGAGGCCGGCGCCATGGGCGTGGTCGGTGCGATCTTGCTGGCCGGCCTGCACCGGCGTCTGAATTGGAAGATGGTGCGGCAGGGCATGGAGTCGACCATGGAGATCACCGTCATGGTGATCTTCATCCTGATCGGCGCGACCGTCTTCACCCTGGTGTTTCAGGGCGTCGACGGCGCGATCTGGGTCGAACACCTCTTCATCGCCGTGGGCGCCGACGATGCGGTGACCTTCCTGATCGTGGTCAACATCATGATCTTCATCCTGGCGTTTTTCCTCGACTTCTTCGAGATCGCCTTCATCGTGGTGCCGCTGCTGGTGCCTATGGCCAACAAGCTGGGGATTGATCTGATCTGGTTTGGCGTGCTGATCTGCGTGAACATGCAGACCTCGTTCATGCACCCGCCATTTGGCTTTGCGCTGTTTTATTTGCGCGGCATCGCGCCACCTTCGGTCAAGAGCAGCGACATCTACCTTGGCGCCATTCCCTGGGTGCTGCTGCAACTGCTGCTGGTGGGCGTGCTGATCTTCTACCCCGAGATCGTCACGGGCATGCTCGACAAGCCCTTTGAGGGCAACCTCGATGCCGTCGAGATTCGGGTCGAGCCGCCGCCGGCCGACGCGGGCGGTGCGGCTGGATCATCGGGTGGCCCAGGCTCTGGCGCGCCCGCCGATCCGGCCGACTACTTCAAGCGCAACTGAGCTCGCAGCCCTTGGTTTTGGGCTGCAGTTCGGCAGGAGCCCGACAACCGCCTTGACAAGCCATTAAAAAAGCCCCGGCGGGCCGCACACCCACCGAGGCTCGGGGATCGGCTGACGATCAGATCTTCTGGCGGCCCACGAAGGAGTCAAAGCTGTCTTCAGCCACGCGGAACCAGGCCACCTGGTCGCGCTGGAAGGCCAGCATGTGCTCGTACATGCGCTTGAAGGGTGCGCTCCTGGCCGAGGCTTCGGCCATCAGCTCCAGATTGGCCTTGAAGCACGCATCGAGCACCGGCTGCGTGAAGGGGCGCAGCACGGCGCCGCCCTGAACCAGCCGCTTGAGGGCCGCCGGGTTGAGTGCGTCATAGCGGGCCTGCATCCAGGTGTTGGCTTCGGCTGTGGCCGCTTGCAGCGCGTAGCGGTAGGCTTCGGGCAGCGCGTTGTAGGCCTTGAGGTTGGCCTGAAAGCCCAGCGCAGCGCAGCCTTCGTTCCAGCCGGGGTAATAGTAGTAGCGGGCCACCTTGTTGAGGCCCAGCTTCTCGTCGTCGGCTGGCACCGTGAACTCGGCCGCATCGATGGTGCCTTTTTCCAGAGCCGAATAAATTTCGCCGGCCGGCAATTGCTGGGTCACGACGCCCAGCTTGGCCAGCACCTGGCCGCCCATGCCGCCGGTGCGGAACTTCAGGCCTTTGAGGTCGGCCACATCCTTGATTTCCCGCTTGAACCAGCCGCCCATTTGCGAGCCGGTGTTGCCTGCGAGCAGGTTGACCACGCCAACTTCGCGGGTGAAGTCGTTGAACAGTTTTTCGCCGCCGCCATGCATCCACCAAGCGTTGTACTGGCGGCTGTTGAAGCCAAAGGGCACGCAGGTGCCGATCGCCCAGGCCGGGTCTTTGCCGATGTAGTAGTAGGGCGCGGTCTGGTTGCACTCGACCGTGCCTTTTTCAACCGCATCGAGCACTTGCAGCGGCGGCACGATCTCGCCGGCTGCATGCACGCTGATCTGGAACTTGCCGCCGGTGATCTGGCCGACCCGCCGGGCGATCAATTCAGCCGTGCCAAACAGCACCTCGACGCTTTTGGGAAAGCTCGAGGCCATGCGCCAACGCACCACATCAGACTGGGCGATGGCAGGGGCGGACAGGCTGGTCGCACCGGCCGCGACGGCGGCAGCGCCGCCTTTGGTCAAAAACTCACGACGACTCATGGGAAATCTCCTTGATGGGATGTCTTTTCGGCTTTTTCACGCACCGACCCTGCGGTGCGACACGCAAGAGATTGCGGGTACGCGTTTTTACTACAAATTGACAATCATCGGACCTGGGGCTGACCATGAAACCGGGGGGACTTTTAGGATGGCCGCTGGGGGCGTTCGTGTTCAAGGCCCGCCTCGTGCAGCCCGATCTCGCGCACCGTCACCGCCACGCTGAGCACGTGTCGGGCACCGCCGTGGATCACGCCGCGCAGGGGCGAGACATCGAGAAAATCGCGCCCGCGCGCCAGCGTCACGTAGTCGGCGCCGGGCTGGCGCGAATTGGTCGGATCGAGGTCCAGCCAGAAGCCCGCTTGCGCCGCGTCCGCCTGCCCGCCCGATCCGGCCAGCGGGCAGTAAACCGATGCCCAGGCATGGGAGGCGTCGCCGCCGATCAGCCGGCTTTGGCCCGGCGGCGGCGTGGTCAGCAGGTAGCCGCTGACATAGCGGGCGGCCAGACCCAGGCTGCGACAACAGGCGATCAGGATGTGGGCGAAGTCCTGGCACACGCCCTTGCCCTGGCGCAGGGCTCGCAGCGCCGGCGTGGCCACATCGGTGCTCAGGCTTTCGTAGCGCATGTGACGCGCGATGCGCAGCATCAGGTCCCAGGCTGCGTCAGCAATCGGCCGGCCCGGGCGAAAGCTGGGCAGGGCGAAATGGGCGAACTCGGCGTGGTGGGGCAGCCCGGGCGAGTCAAAGACAAAGGGCGAGGCCGGCTGCGGGGGCGCCGCGGCCCGGTAGCGCAGCAGCTCGCGCACCTGCTCCCAGGGCGCGCTGGCCAGCTTCTGCGGCGTTGCTCTGACCAGGGTCTGCACCACGCTGTCGGCCTGCACACGCAATTGGGCGTGGTGGCTGTGCAGCGAAAAAAAGGTTCGGCTGTTGCCGTGGGCGTCGCTCAGGGTGCGCTGGTGGGCGGGGCTCGGGCTGATGTGCAGCGCATGGCGCAGCAGCTTTTGGCTCGCGTCATCGAGCGGGCGCAGGTGGGCCAGATGCTGTGCATCTTCTACAGCCGGGCTGTAGTCGTAGCGCGTTTCGTGCAGGATGTGCAGCAGCATGGCAGTCGCTCAGGCGCCCACGCTGCGGCCATCGACCGCGTGGCTAAAGCAGCGCCGCCCGATCTGATCGGACAGATTCCAGGCCGCCTGCGCCAGCGCCGAGCACTGCGCCTGCAAGGCCGTCTCGTCGTGCCTTTGGCTGGCGCCTGCGTTGCACAAGGCGCCCAGTGACCAGCGCGCCGGATCGGGCAGCAGCGCCGACAGCGGCTCGGGCATGCGCCCGGCTTGCAGTCGATCGAGACGCCAGCGCAAGGTTTGGGTGACCCAGGCCAGCGACCTCGGGTTGTCCCCGTCTTGCACCAGCAGCTCGAGCACGGCGCCCAGGTCGCGCCTTTGCTGAAACCGCGCCTGGTAGGTGATGGTGCTGTCAAACAGGGACAGCACGGCGCGCAGGCCGCCTTCGGTGTGCAGCGCCTGTGTGGACAGGGCGCGACCCATGGCCGCGGCCAGGCTGCCCAATCTTTCGACATGCCGCCCGATGCTCAGCAGCCGCCAGCCGTCGTCGCGCATCATTCGATCGGTTTGCGCGCCGGTGATCGCTTCGAGCCAGTGGCTGGCCCAGCGCAAGGCGTTCAGAGCTTGCGACAGCTGCTCGCCGGTCTGCAGCGGGGCCTCTTGCGTCTGGCAGCGCTGGCCAAAGTCCTGCTCGGCCTGCACGATGGTCTGCCACTGCGCCTGCGACAGGCGCTCTCGCACCTGTGCTGCCGCGTTTTTCAGGGCCAGCAGGTTGTAGGCCACGCTGGTCACCCGGGTGGTGTCGGCCAGGCCGGCCATCAACGCGCGCGCGAACACCCGGCTCGACTGCAGCGCGGTTGGCGTGTCGGGCAGCACCAAGGCGTTGACCTGCGCGCTGCGGCCCAGCCAGTCCAGCAAGCGTGGGCATTCCCGGTCTTCGCCGTGCAGGCTTTTGAGCGTCAGCTCAGCCAGGCGCACCGTGTTTTCGGCCCGTTCGGTGTAGCGGCCCAGCCAATACAGGTTTTCGCCGGCGCGGCTGCTGATTGCGCTGCTGCTTTGCACCGGCCGGTGGGCCGGTGCGGTGTTGGCCGCGGCAGGGGCCAGGGCCTCGTTGGCGCCGCGCTGGCCCGCGCGGCCAAGCACCCAGATGTCGGCGCTGCTGCCGCCTTGCTGCATCGATGCGATGGCCTCGTCGCGTTGGGCCAGCCGGCCCAGCGCGCCGGGCAGGATGCGCCATGAGCGCGGGCCGTCGGCCAGGGCAAACACCCGGATCAGGCCCGAGCGCATCATCATCTTGCCCGCGCGCCAGGTGGGCGTCTGCGACAGGGGCTGATAGGCCTGCACCGTGTGGTCCTGGCCGCGTTCGGCGATGCGGGCGCTCAGCTCGGCCAGCTTGGCCGCGCCCAGGTCGCGGGCGATGACCGACAGCCCATGGCCACTGGGGTAGGTCGGCTTGATCACATGCTCGCGCAGTTTGGGCAGCACGTCTTGCAAGGCGGCGTGCTCGCCGCACCACCAGGTGGCCAGTGAGGGCAATTGCAGTGGCTGGCCCAGCAGGTGCTCGCTGAGCGCTGGCAGAAACCCCAGCAAGGCCGGCGACTCCAGAAAGGCCGAGCCCGGCGCGTTGGCCATCAGCACATGGCCTGCGCGCACCACCTGAAGCAGACCGGGCACACCCAGGGTCGAGTCGGCGCGCAACTCCAGCGGATCGAGAAACTCGTCATCGAGCCGCTTGAGCACGCCGTGCACCGGCTCGAGCCCCGCGATGGTCTTGAGGTACAGGCGCTCGTTGCGCACGGTCAGATCGCTGCCCTCGACCAGACTCAGGCCCAGGTGACGCGCCAGGTAGGCGTGTTCAAAATAGGTCTCGTTGTAGGGCCCTGGCGTGAGCAGCACGATGCGCTTGGGCCCGCCGTCGAGCTCGGGACAGGCGCTGGCCATGGCGTCAATCAGCGCCTTGTAGGAGGCCGCCAGGCTGCGCACCTGCAGCGCCTCGAAGGGCTGCGGAAACTGCAGCGAGATGCAGTTGCGGTTTTCCAGTAAGTAGCCCAGCCCCGAGGGTGCCTGCGTGCGCTGCGAGACCACCCACCAGTGGCCTTGCGGGCTGCGCGCCAGATCAAAGGCGGCGATGCGCAGGTGCGTTTGGCCCACCGGCTCGCTCCCCTGCAAGGCGCGCAGATAGCCGGGATGGCCCTGCACCAGCTCTTGCGGCAGCAGGCCTTGCGCGATGAGCTGCTGGGATGCATACACATCGGCCATGATGGCCTCGAGCAATTGCACCCGCTGGCGCACACCGGACTCGATCGAGGCCCAGTCCTCGGGCCCGATCAGCATGGGCAGCAGGTCCAGCGCCCAGGGGCGCTGCGGCCCGTCGGCATCGGCGTAGACGTTGTAGGTCACGCCGTTGTCGCCAATGAGCCGCTCGAGCGATCGCTGGCGCTGGTCGAGCTCGGCGGCACCGGCTGGACCCAGAGCTGCGAAAAAGTCTTGCCAGGCCCCAAGCGCCGGTGCAGCAGTGGGCGCGCAGCGTCCGCGCAGCTCATCGTAGTGGCCCGGCAAGGCCAGGGCGCTGGCGGCCAGCGCAGTGGCGCGGGCCTGGGGGAGGGGGTTGCTCTGATCCACGGTGAGACAGTATGCCCTTGCACGCCAGGGCCCCGCTGGCGGGGCCGGGGCGGCGATCAGCCGCCCGGTGCCTGGCCGCGGCGCATATCGAGCGTGAAGGGAAATTCCTGGCTGGCCTGAAGTGGCGGCACCTGCAGCAAGCCAGGGGTGTGGCCCATCTGAAAAAACCGCATCAGGCGCCGGCTCTCGGCCTCAAAGCCATTGACCGGCAAGGTGTCGTAGTTGCGTCCGCCCGGGTGGGCCACATGGTACTGACAGGCCCCGATGCTGCGACCGTTCCAGCTGTCGACGATGTCGAAGGTCAGCGGGGCGTGCACGCCAATCGAGGGGTGCAGGGCCGAGGCCGGATTCCAGGCCTTAAAGCGCACGCCGGCCACAAACTGCCCGGCCGTGCCGGTGGCGTGTAGAGGCAGGCGCTGGCCATTGACCAGCACCGCATAGCGCTCGCGGTTAAAGCCCTGCACGCTGACCTCGATGCGCTCGAGCGAGGAGTCGACAAAGCGCACCGTGCCGCCGGCCGAGCCTTCCTCGCCCATCACATGCCAGGGCTCGAGCGCGCTGCGCAGGCTCAAGGTGACGCCGCGCTGCTCGATCTGCCCGATCAGCGGAAAGCGAAACTCAAAGTGCGGCTCGAACCAGTCCATGGGCAGTCGGTAGCCGAATGATTCAAGGTCGTGCAGCACGTCTTCAAAGTCGAGCCGCACAAAGGTCGGCAGCAGGAAGCGGTCGTGCAAGGCGGTGCCCCAGCGCGTGAGCTTGGCGTGGCCGGGGCGCTGCCAAAAGCGCGAGACCAGGGCGCGCAGCAGCAACTGCTGCACGATGCTCATGCGCGCGTGCGGCGGCATCTCGAAAGCGCGCAGCTCGAGCAGGCCGAGCCGGCCGCTGGCCGAATCGGGCGAGTAGAGCTTGTCGATGCAAAACTCGCTGCGGTGGGTGTTGCCGGTCACATCGACCAAGATGTTGCGCAAGGTGCGATCGACCAGCCAGGGCGGTATCACTGCGCCTTGGGATGGGTCCGACGAGCCCGCCGCACGGCGCCCGGTCTGCGCCTGCAACTGTGCCAGTGCGATCTCGAGCTCGTAGACCTGGTCGTTGCGCGCCTCGTCGACCCGCGGGGCCTGGCTGGTCGGGCCAATGAACAGGCCCGAGAACAGGTAACTCAGGCTCGGATGGTTGTGCCAGTGGGCAATCAGGCTGCCGAGCAATGGGGGCTTGCGCAGAAAAGGGCTGTCGGCCGGCCGCGCGGCGCCCATGACAAAGTGGTTGCCCCCGCCGGTGCCGGTGTGGCGGCCGTCGGTCATGAATTTTTCGGCGCTCAGGCGGGTTTGGTGCGCCGCCTCGTACAGGAACTCGGTATGCTCGACCAGCTCGCTCCAGTTGTGGGCCGGGTGGATGTTGACCTCGATGACGCCCGGATCGGGCGTGACCTGCAAGACCTTGAGCCGCTCATCGCGCGGCGGGGGATAGCCTTCGAGCACAACCTGTACGCCCAGGCGCCTGGCTGTGGCCTCGACGGCCGAGAGCAGCGCCAGATAGTCCTCCAGGCGGGCCAGTGGCGGCATGAAGATGTACAGGGCGCCCACCACGTCCTGCGCCGTCTGGCCCGGCGCCGATCCGCCAGAAGGGCCATGGGCCCGCCGCGGATCGCGCACCTCCACGCACAGCGCGGTGCGGCTCAAGCCGGCGGCCGACTGTCCCAGCTTGGGCGCTGCACCGGCTCCCGTGGCGCCCAGGGTCTGCCCCACAGTTTCTGCGGCCCCGCCTTGCTGCGCGCGCAGCGGCACGCTGGCCTTCAGGGGCTCGCGCGGCGCGAAGGGATCGACCTCGATCAGCTGGGGCAAGTCGGTTGGCGCGGCCCAGGGCAGCGAGTCCAGCGGCAGCCGATAACCCATGGGCGAGTCGCCGGGCAGCAGGTACATGCGCTCGTCTCGCAGGAACCACGGACCACTGCGCCAGCTGGTGCTGGCGCCGGCCGGGTTGTCGTGAGCTTGCAGCGGCAGGGCGTAACCGACCACAGTTTGCAGGCCCTGGCCGAACACCCGCCGGAGGCGCTCGCGCTCCACGGCGTCGCCGAGTTGGGCGTCAAAGGGGTCGACGTTGACCGGCAGTCGGCGTTCGCGCCACAAGTAGTACCAGGTGTCCTCGTATGCTGGGGTGATCCACTGGTCCCGGACCCCGAGCTCGCTGGCCAAGGTCTGCACAAAGCGCTGGGCATCTGCGCCGGTGTAGTGACAGGCCTGGCTTTGGCTTTCGTCGGCCAGCAAGCTGGGGTCGGCCCAGGCGCTTTGGCCGTCGGCGCGCCAGTAAATCGACAGCGCCCAGCGCGGCAGCTGCTCGCCCGGGTACCACTTGCCCTGACCAAAGTGCAGGAAGCCGCCGCTGCCATAGCGCTGGCGCAAGCGTTGCACCAAGTCGGTGGCGTAGCGACGCTTGCTGGGCCCAAGCGCATCGGTGTTCCATTCGGGCGCGTCGCGGCCCTCGGTGGCCACAAAGGTGGGCTCGCCTCCCATGGTCAGGCGCACATCGTGCTTTTGCAAGTCGCGCTCGACCTGCTGGCCCAGCCTGAGCACGTCCTGCCACTGCGCGTCGGAATACGGCAGCGTCACACGCGGTGACTCGTGCATTCTTTGCACCGACATCTGGTGCGTGAAGGTCACCTCGCAGGGGTCGACCGCGCCTTCGATCGGTGCGGCGCTCGAGGGCTGGGGCGTGCAGGCCAGCGGAATGTGGCCCTCGCCAGCAAACAGCCCCGAGGTGGGATCGAGCCCCACCCAGCCGGCGCCCGGCAGGAACACCTCGCACCAGGCGTGCAGATCGGTGAAGTCGGCCGCCGCCCCGCTCGGGCCGTCGAGCGCGGGCACATCGGGCTTGAGCTGGATCAGGTAGCCCGAGACGAAGCGCGCAGCCAGGCCCAGATGGCGCAGCAGTTGCACCAGCAGCCAGCTGCTGTCGCGGCAGGACCCCGATCGCTTGTGCAGCGTTTGCTCGGGCGTTTGCACGCCCGGCTCCATGCGGATCAGGTAGGCAATGTCTTGCTGCAGCCGTTGGTTGAGACTGACCAGAAACTGCACCGTCGGCTGCGCCTTGCGCTCGACGCCAGCCAGATAGGCCTGTAGCAGGGGCCCGGCCAGGTCGGCTTGCAGATAAGGCGCCAGGTCTTGCGCCTGCGCGGCACTGTAAGCAAAGGGCACCTGCTCGGCCTGCGGCTCCAGAAAAAAGTCAAAGGGGTTGTAGACCGCCATTTCGACCAGCAGGTCGACCTTGACGGTGAACTCGCGTGTCGGCTTGGGGAACACCAGCCGCGCATGGTGGTTGGCAAACGGGTCTTGCTGCCAGTTGATGAAGTGCTCTGCCGGTTCGACCCTTTGCGAGTAGGCCAGGACCCGGCTGCGGCTGTGCGGCGCCGGACGCAAGCGGATCACCTGTGGGCCCAGGTTCACCAGCCGGTCGTATC
>JAIXWZ010000185.1 GCA_027491035.1 Comamonadaceae bacterium
AGAGCGTGCCGACGCTTTCGGGTGGCGAGGCCCAGCGCCTCAAGCTCGCGGGCTTTCTGGCAGGCAAGGGCGAGGGGCAGTCCAAATCGGCCCAGGCTGCGCGCGCCGCCAAGGCGCCGGTGAGCCAGAGCCGCCAGCCCTTGGCGCTGCGCCAGCACCGCGGCACGCTGTTTTTGCTTGATGAGCCCACCACCGGCCTGCATTTTGAAGACATCGCCAAGCTCATGCGTGCGCTGCGCAAGTTGCTGGAGGCCGGTCATTCGCTCATCGTCATCGAGCACAACCTCGATGTGATCCGCGCCGCCGACTGGGTGATTGACCTGGGCCCCGAGGGGGGCGAGGCGGGCGGCCAAGTGGTGGCCCAGGGCACTCCCGAAGAGCTGCGCCAGCATCCGGCCTCGTACACCGCGCAGGCCCTGCGCGAGTATGCGCAGGCCATGGGGGAGCTGCATGGCGTGGCTGAAAAAACCGCCGGATACGATCTTCCCCGTGTCTTGCCCCCTCTCCCTCTGGGAGAGGGCAGGGGTGAGGGCACGCGTGCCACGAACGCTTCCAGAGCACGCCAGGGCAGCCGCCCCCACCCCAACCCTCCCCCAGAGGGGGAGGGAGCTAGGCAGGGAGAGGGAGCCAAGATCGCCCCCAACGCCATCCAAATCGTCAACGCCCGCGAGAACAACCTCAAGAGCCTGAGCGTCGACATCCCTCGCGGCAAGTTCAATGTGGTCACCGGCGTCTCGGGTTCGGGCAAGTCCACGCTGGCCTTTGACATCTTGTTCAACGAAGGCCAGCGCCGCTACCTCGAATCGCTCAACGCCTATGCCCGCTCCATCGTGCAGCCGGCGGGCCGGCCCGAAGTCGATGCGGTCTACGGCATACCACCCACGGTGGCCATCGAGCAGCGGCTCTCGCGGGGCGGGCGCAAGTCCACCGTGGGTACCACCACCGAGGTCTGGCATTTCCTGCGGCTTTTGTATGTGAAGCTGGGCATACAGCACTGCGTCAAAGACGGCGCGGCCGTTATGCCGCAAAGCAGCGACTCCATCACCGCGCAGCTGCTCAAGAGCTACCGCGGCCAGCACATCGGCCTGCTTGCGCCGCTGGTGAGCAACCGCAAGGGCGTCTACACCGAGCTGGCCGACTGGGCCCGACCACGCGGCCACACGCATTTGCGGGTGGACGGCGAGTTCTTGCCGACCACCGGTTTTCCGCGCATTGATCGCTTCAAAGAACACACGATCGAGCTGCCCGTGGCCGACCTGGTGGTCGCTCCCGCGCGCGAGGCCGCGCTGCGCGAGGCGCTGCGCAGCGCCCTTGAACACGGCAAGGGCGTGGTGCATGTGCTCGCCCCGCTCGACGGTCTGCAGCAAGCCATGCTGGAGGGTCGATCGGCCCAGGGCATCGGTCAGGTGCAGGTGTTTTCAACCAAGCGCGCCTGCCCGGTGTGCTCGACCTCGTATCCCGAGCTCGATCCGCGCCTGTTCTCCTACAACAGCAAGCACGGCTGGTGCCCCGATTGCGTGGGCACAGGCGTGGCGCTCAGCCGCGAGCAGCGCCGCGCACTCGACGACTCGGTGCGGGACGACGACCACAAGGGCCGCGAGCAAAGCTTTGCCGAGCCCGAGCTTGATGAGGTCAGCGACAGCGCCTGTCCCAGCTGCGCCGGCACCCGCCTCAATGCCCAGGCCCGCGCCGTGCGCTTGCGCAGCGCCAGCGGGCAGGCCTGGTCGATCACCGAGGTGGCGCGGCTGTCGGTCACCGATGTGCACGCCTGGATTGAGGGCCTCAAGCTGTCGGGCCGCGAAGCCGACATCGCCCGCGACCTGGTGCCCGAAATCCGCAGCCGGCTCGAGTTCTTGCAGGAGGTGGGGTTGGGCTACCTCACCCTCGACCGCGGCGCGCCCACGCTCTCGGGCGGCGAGGCGCAGCGCATCCGTCTGGCTGCGCAACTGGGCTCCAACCTGCAAGGCGTGTGCTACGTGCTCGACGAGCCCACCATCGGCCTGCACCCGCGCGACAACCAGATTTTGCTGGGCGCACTGGGCAAGCTCAGCGACCGGGGCAACACCCTGGTGGTGGTCGAGCACGACGAAGACACCATCCGCCGCGCCGACCACATCATCGACATCGGACCCGGCGCCGGCAAGCGAGGCGGCCGCGTGGTGGCCCAAGGCAGCGCAGCCGACCTGTCAGCCGCCCCAGATTCACTGACCGGTCGCTACCTGCTGCACGCCATCCGCCACCCCCTGCGCCCCAGGCGCGATACCGACCCCTCTGCCTTGCCCCCTCCCCCCCTGGAGGAGGGCGGGGGTGGGGGCACGACGCCCGCCAAGCCCTTGAGCAAAGCCAAGCAAGCCGCGCAAAAAGCCCAGGCGCTCAAAGACGCCGCCGCCCAAGCCAGCGCCGAGCACAACGCCGCCATCTCACCCCCTCTGGGAGAGGGCAGGGGTGAGGGCCAGGCCTACACACCGTGGCTCACAGTCGATGGCGCCCACCTCCACAACCTGCAGCAGGTCAAGCTCCAGGTGCCGCTGCAGCGCCTTGTTGCCGTCACCGGCGTTTCGGGCTCGGGCAAATCCACGCTGGCGCGTGACGTGCTTCTGGCCAATGTGCAAGCCGCTGTCGCCCAGCGCTCCACTGCTGCCGGCCGCAAACTTGACGAGGCCGGCAAGCACCCGGCCTGGAGCGGCTGCACCAGCGTGAGCGGCTACCAGACCATCGACCGCGTGCTAGAAGTCGACCAGACGCCCATCGGCAAAACCCCGCGCTCCTGCCCGGCCACCTACATCGGCTTTTGGGACACCATCCGCAAGCTCTTTGCCGACACACTCGAAGCCAAGGCGCGCGGCTACGGCCCGGGGCGCTTTTCGTTCAACACCGGCGAAGGCCGCTGCCC
>JAIXWZ010000224.1 GCA_027491035.1 Comamonadaceae bacterium
CGACAGGAGGTAAACCCCATGAATCGAACGATAGAAAAGCTGCGCCAAGACTTTCAGGGCGGCGCAGAGGCGCTGATTGACGCGGCCCAGATACTGGTAAAAAAGCTCAGCCTGGCGCAAGAGGCCAGCGAGGGCAATGAGCGGCTGCTGCGGCACTATGTGTCGGTCGGTGTGGTCGACAAGCCCCTGCGCGAGGGGCGTGACGCGCTCTATGGCTTTCGGCACCTGGTGCAGTTTGTCGCCGCCCGCCGGCTGCTGACTGAGGGCTTTTCCTTGGCCCAAATCGCCAAATACACCGCCGTGGTGGGCACCGACGATCTGGCCCACTACCTTGAAAAAACCGACCGCAAGAGCGAGGCCGAGTTGCTGGTGGCAGCCTTTCGCTCCGAAGGGGCGGGGCGCAGCACGCCGCCGGTGACTGCATCGCGCAGGGCCGCATCGCCCAAACCGCTACCGAGCTTGTCCACCGGCATGGGCATGGTCGACGTGATGCACGAGATGCGCGACATGGAGCAGCGGGTGCATGTGCAGCTTAAGGATTTGCAGGCCAAGGTGCACACCATGGTGGAAGAAGCCTTGCGCGACGCGGGCTCGCGGGTGCAGGTGCAGCGCATCGACCCGGTGGAGCTCAAGGTGGCCGTGAGCAAGCTGGCCGACATGATGGAAGACGCCACCCACCGCTTCGACCGCATGCTGCACAAGCCCATGCTGATGATCGAAAAGCAGATGGACCAGCAGCGTTACTTGTTCGACGAGGCGCACAAGCAAAAAGATTTTCTGGAGCAGATGTTTGGCCAGTTGTTGCAGGAGCAGCGCGGCGAGCTCAGGCAGTTTTTCGAGCGCCAGGCGCAGCAACTTGAAGAGACGCGGCACATGCAGAAGCAGTTTTTTGAAGAAGTGATGTATCGGATAGACAGGCTAGAAGCCGAGACGGCGGCAAAGCTTTACGCGATTGAAAGACACATGCAGGCTCAGCCCAGCCTGCCCCCCTCAACCCCCGAACCGAAAGAAGGTGCAGTATGAAAATTGTGATCAACCCCATTCGGCCCGCGCTGTGCGAGGCCGCCCAAGACTTCCACCTGCTGGTGCGTCTGCAGTCGGAGCCCGCTGCCGGCTTCAAGCGAACGCCGCTGAACCTGGTGCTGGTGGTCGACCGTTCGGGCTCGATGGATGGCAGCAAGCTCACCGAGGCCAAGCGCTGCGTGATCGATCTGGTCAAGCGCATGACTTCGGATGACCAGGTGGGTGTGGTGCAGTACGACGATGCGGTCGACACGGTGATGCCGCTATCGCAGGTGGAGCAGGTGGGTGGCGTGATCGAGGCGCTGGTGCAGGGCATCACCGCCAACGGCAGCACCGATCTGCACGCCGGCTGGTTGCGAGGCGGCGAGATGCTGGCGCCGCACGCAGGGCGCGACGCTGCTTGCCATGTGGTGTTGCTTTCTGACGGTCAGGCCAATCGTGGCCTGACCGATACGGCGCACATTTGCGAGCAGGTGGCTGCTTTGGCGGGAGCTGGCGTGACCACCACCACCGTGGGCCTGGGGGCAGATTTCAATGAGGAGCTGATGACCGCCATGGCACAGGCCGGACAGGGCCGGGCGCATTACGGTGAGCGGGCGGTAGACCTGGCCGAAACCTTCGACGCCGAGATCGGCTTGCTCTCGCAACTGCAATGGCGTTCTGTGGAGCTGGCTGTCGATGGTGCACCGGCCGGCCTTGAAATGCTCAATGACTACGACCGCACCCGCGACGGCTGGCGCATGCCATCGGTGGCCATGGGCTCTGAATGCTGGGCACTGCTTCGCATTCCCATGCACGAGGCACTGCGCCTCCAGCGGCAGCATGGCACGGTGCTCGCCGTCACGGTGCAGGCGACCGACGCCAGTGGCGAGCGCCAAACCTTCACCGGCAAACTGCCAGCCTTGCCCGAAGTGCAGGCGGCCGAGTACGAAGCCATGCAAGCGCATGAATTGGTGCAACGCCGCGTGCATGAAATGACTGCCGCGCAGTTGCAGCTGCAAATCAGGCAGGCGGCGCTGCGGGGCGATTGGATCCGGGTTGAGCAGCTCCTAACCCAGCTCGAAACCCTGGGCCGCCACGAGCCTTGGGTGGCCGCATCGATTGCGTTCACCCGGCAACTGATGCGCGAGCGCGACCAGCAGCGCATGTCCAAAGAGATGCTTTACAAGTCACGCAAGATGAGTCAGCGCCTGTCGAGCACCGATGAGGTGTGCTTCCGCGAGGCCGATGAAGTCGAGGTGCCCGCATTCTTGCGCCGCAAGATGGCAGAGGGCAGGCGCACGCAGACCTGAAGTCGGCCTTGGTGCCGCATCGCCGCGAGGGCGCGGCTCCTACAGGCCTGCGCCCGCTGCGGCCCAAGATTTAGCGGTACATGCCCCGCATCCGCTCGATCTGCTCTTGCACCTGTTTGCGCAGGCTCGCCGGTGCGGTAACTTGCACGTCGGCGCCAAAGCGCAAGATGTCGCCGATCAGCTCGCGTTCGTCCGAGTAGGGCACGCTCAGGCTGTAGCGGCCGTCAGCGTGCAGTACGCCTTTTTGCTCAGGGTGCCAGCTTTCATGGCGTACCCATTCGGCGCGGCTGGCATTAAAGGTGAGTTCGGCCCAGTCTTTCGGCGCGCCGCCAAAGATGCCGTAACTGCTGCCCAGCTGTTCGCGCATGGCGGCAAGGTCGACATCTCGGGCGGTGGCGTCTAACAGGTCGGCTTGGGTGATGGCGTCGATGGAAAAGCTGCGCAAGTCTTTACGCAGATGGCACCAGGTATCCACATACCAGTTGTCGCGGTAATGCACCAGTTGCTGCGGCGAAATCACACGCGATGTGGTTTCGGCTTTTTGGCGATTGGTATGAACAATCTTGACCTGTTTGCGCTCGAAGGTGGCCTTGGCGATGGTCTCGAAGGCGGCCAGGTGCATGCGGCGCTTGCCGGCGTGTACCGCGCGCACCCGCTGCGTGAGCTCTTGCGGATCGAGCCCCTGCCGCGTAAGCATGTCGTCGAGCCGCTTGCGAAAGGGCTTGAGCTTGGGGCCGAGCAGCCCTGGGTCGAGCTGTTCGATCATGTTTTGAATGGTCATGAGCGCCAAGATCTCGTCCTGCGAGAACCAAAGGCCGGGCAGCTCGGTGGCGTTGGGGTCGGCATCAAGCCGATACCCGCCGAGGTCTTTATCAAAGACGATGGGCGTGCCCAGGCGGTCGCGCAGCTTGGCGATGTCCCGCTTGAAGGTGGCCAGCGAGACTTCCTGGGCATCCATGAGCTCTTGAGCGCTCATGGCGCGGCGGTGGCTAAGCAGGGTTTTGTAGCGGTATAGACGGTCTGTCTCTGACATTGAAGGTTTGTAACACTAGCTTTCCAGAATGACAACTGCTGGGCATTGGGTTGCCACGCTCCTGTCATTGCGAGGAGCGAAGCGACGTGGCAATCGCAATGACAAATGGGACTTGTGCAGACTGTCCCTAGGGCTCCGCACAACTCGATTTAAGTACCCGACCCAGCGATTTAAACGCCAGCGGGTCAGGATTTAAACGCTTGGCTTCAGTCCCATCCGGCCGACCACAGTCGGTCGACACCTTGGTTCAGGTCAGGAGCGGGCAGCGGTGAACCCAGGGGCAAGACGGTATTGGCTTCAAAGGGTAGCCTGGCCATGCTTTCGACGGTGTTCAGTTGCGACCAGGATTGGACGCATTGCAGGCCAATCAGGGTGAGGCTGATGCCCGCCCACAAGCGCAGTGGCGGCATGCGCTGGGTCACGATTCGCCATTGCCACAAGCCAAAGAGCATGATGCTCGGCACGCGCGCGAGCTCGTAATAGGTCGCCCGCCACGGCAGGTCGAGCAGGTAGAAAGTCCAGGGCATGGCCAGGTAGAGGGCCAGCAGGCAAATGGTTCCGCCGATCGCGGTGACCGACAGATGCATGATGAAGTCATCGCGCCGGGCATGCAGCCAGCTTGCCGCCGACCAGGCCAGGCACCAGAGCACCAGCAAGGCCGTCTCAATGACAAAGCCAGACGCAAAGGAAGGCAGGTCGGTCAATTCGATCCGGTGAATATGGATGAGCCCGGCGTAGAGTGCCAGGTACAGCCCCACCAGAGCTGCGGCGACCAAGGGGTTGGCGAGTGGCTTCATGGTGCCGCCTTGGTGGCGGGCTGCCAGCGGGAAGTCTTCATAACCAGAAGCAGGGCTGCTTGGGCGGTTTTTTCATCCATGCCAGTCAGGTCGAGTGATACCAGCAATGCGTTTGGCCCCTGCACCTTGGAGACATATCGGAAGCGGTAGTCATGCAGGTCGGGCAGGTGCTTGACGGGGCGGCGGCAGCCATACACGAGCAGCGGGAGCGCTTCAACGTTTTGCATGCTCTGCTGCCGGCACTTCCATGGGGGTGTGCCGCGCTGTGATTCAGGCAACTCACGCGTGCTGTTGAGCCGCCGTTCAAGCAGGTTGCTCATTTGCCAGGGCGAAAGGCTGCTGCTGCTCAGCCAGACCGACTCGCTGTTGATGCGACCGGCACTGCGGCCTGGCATCAGCGAGACGCCGACCCCGGCGTTACAGACTTGCTCGAGTTCAACATACGGGCGCGAGGCATCGGCCGAATGCTCGGTTCGGCAGGGGTTGTCTTTGTTGAGGTCGCCCCTGACGGTGAAAGGGCCCAGCGTGCGCTCTGGCGTGGGGCTGCTTTCCATTGCTTGGACTTGATGCTGCCCGAACTGAACGGCTTGCGACGCCACCTGTTTGAGCAGGCTCTGCTGGTCGGGTGGTTGGCCGTCATCGGTGCCCTTGTAGAGCTTGAGCAATGCCTCTGCGGGCACAGCCAGGCCCACCAGTTGATGGCGGGTGCTGGTGGCCACGTTGACGCCCACCACCTGACCTTGCGCATCAAACATGGGCCCGCCGCTCATGCCGCGATTGATGGCACCGCTAAAAACCAACAGGGTTTTGGGGTCGTCGTTCATGACCCCGTTAAAGGTGCCACTGACGATGCCGACCTCGAAGCCGCCAGGCTTGCCCATGGAAAAACCAATCTCACCTCGGGCCGGGCGACTGCTGCGCAGCGGCAGCAGGGGCACGCCTGGTGACTTTTCGAGTTGGAGCAGGGCGAGGTCGTTGACGACATCCAGCGCCAGAATGCGCGCCTCAATTTGCTCAGTTCCAGCTGTGACCACGGAGATACGGTGTTGCGCGGGCTCGTACAGCGCTTCGGTGACGGCGTGGTAATTGGTCACCACCAGATCGGGCCGGAAGGCGATAAACCCGCTGGCTCCGGCTGACGTACCGCGGTTGCCTTTGACCTCAATCCGAATCTCCACGACAGATGGCCGCAGACGCTTAAAGGCCGATTGCGCAGAGAGCTCGGTAGCCCACGCCGAGCCCCTGGCAGCCCAAAAGAGTAGGGCGATCAGCAAGATCTGAGCAGATGGTCTTTGAAAAGAACGAAGGGAGTAGCGGTGCATAGGAGTAGGGCCGATTAGACCCCTAGCGCGGGCTCACTGGGTGAGCCTGCAGCGAAACCACATTGTGACTCTGTAGCCGCGGCA
>JAIXWZ010000111.1 GCA_027491035.1 Comamonadaceae bacterium
AGGACACCACACTGCCTGCCGGGTAGGCTTGACCCTGTACCCAGGCCGCTGCACTGCTGATGCACGCCGGAGCCGGAGCCGGAGCCGGAGCCGGGGCCGGGGCCGGGGCCGGGGCAGGAGCAGGAGCAGGAGCAGGAGCAGGAGCAGGAGCGGGAGCGGGAGCGGGAGCGGGAGCGGGAGCGGGAGCGGGAGCGGGAGCGGGTGCGGGAGCGGGTGCGGGAGCGGGAGCGGGTGCGGGTGCCGTTTCAGCGCTCTTGAAGATCTTGAGGAATTGCTGGGCCGACTGGGCCACGCCGCTGTAGGTGTTGATCGGGGTCAGGCCGGTGCTCGATTGGGCGATGTCGCGGTTGTAGGACCAATAGCTCAGCAGACCGATGCCGTTGGCCTTGACATAGTCGGCGATGGTTTGCGCATCGGTGAGCGTGAAGACGGTCCAGTCGTCGTTCCAGCCAATCATGGGCGTGATGCCCATCATGGCGTGAATCTCGGCGCGGCTCTTGCTCGGAAAGATCGCTTGCATCTGATCTGCGGTGGCCTTGAAGGACACGATGGAGGCTTGGGCCAGCGTGGGCGGCGAGATCATGGTCTTGATGTTGTCGGCGCCAAAGGTCATGGTCATGGCGTTGATCCGGCTGACCTTCACGCCAGCGGCCACGGCGCTCTTGATCAGGTTGAGCGAGTTGTCGTTCAGGCCCCTGAACCAGGCCGGCAAGGTGAATGAGGTGTAGAGGTCGGGGTATTTGGCTTGCAGCCTGACCAAGACGCGGTTGCGGCGTGCGGTGGCGTCGGTGTTGTTGAGCTGCTGGCCTTCAATGTCCCAGTCGATGCGGCGCGTGCCGGCGTCCTGCATGAGTTTTTCAAGCAGGGCCATGAGCTGATCGTCGCTGCAAGACACTTCAGCATAGATGCCGTCTGCGCCCCCCATCGAGATGATGAGGCGCCCGCCCAGGCTTGCGTAGTTGCGCGCGTCGGGCAGCATATTGGTCAGGTTGGCGTCGAGCGCGCAACTGCCGCGGGTGATGCCAAAGGCCAAGGTGGCGCCGCTCAGGCCGTTTTTCTGGGCGGCGGTCAGCGTGCCCGGTCCCCAGCTTTGGAAGTAGGGCGCGATGTCGGCGGCCTGGCTTGCACCGCACAAAGCAGCGGCCAGGGCCAGGACGTGCAGGCGCAGCGGCCCGAGCGGGCGCACGCTGCTGCGCTTGGGGTGGCTGTTGCGGTTGGAGTGGTCGATCGTCAGCGGTGCAGAGTAGTGCATGGTGTTCCAAGCGTCGGTCAGACGCCTGCTCGTGTTGCGGCGGACAGGGCTGCGCCTTGCAGTGCAAAAAAGGGCTGTTCGGGCCCTTGTTGCCCACTCGGTGCATTCGGAGGTGTCGCTGCTTTTTGCCGGGTGATGAGGGATGCCCCGAGGCCTCTTGTGGCAGGGCCTGGCTCAGCGTTGGCCGCGATCGTAGTGGCTCAGTGGGCCTGTGGCAGTGCCAGCCCAGCCGCAGATGTAAGCCCATGTGTAGCCGGCCACGGCTGAGCCTGATCTGCTCACCGTTGTTACCAATGCAAACAAAGGCGCGAGGGTCTTGCCGCGCTGGCTAGAATCTTCCGGCATCTGGCTGCGCCGGCTGCAATTGCACCTGTCCGTCACGAAATCGGCCGATGAACCCAAAAGACAGCACCGTCACCTCATTGCCGGGCCTGCGCAAATGGCGCGAGGCCGTGCCCAACGACCGCATGGCCCATGCGGTCAAGGACCTGTTGCGCATGATCCAGCGCGCCATGCAGATCCGGTTGGCGGCCCATTCGGTCTCGATCGGCCACTGGGTGTTTTTGCGCATCTTGTGGGAGCGCGAGGGCATCACGCAGCGCGAGCTCAGCGAGCTCGCTGGCGTGAGCGAGCCCACCACTTACAGCGCCTTGCTGTCCATGGAAAAGGTGGGCTACATCACGCGGCACAAGTTGCCCAGCAATATGCGCAACCTCAGCGTCTGCCTAACCCCCGAGGGCCGTGCGCTCAAGGGGGTGCTGGTGCCTCTGGCCGAGGAGGTCAATGCGGTGGCCATGGGCGATCTGTCGGCGCAAGAGGTGGCGCAGTTTCGCCAGACCCTGGTCCGCATGATCGCCAACCTAGAGGCCGACGAGTCTCAGCGCGGCTGCGGCCAAGGGCCGGTGTGAGGCGCTGGCCACGGCCGCCGCTGGCTTTGCAGTGCGCTTTAGGAGCCGCGGGTCACAGGCATGTCGGGCTCGTGTGCACTGGCCAGTTGGCGTGCAAGCTCGAGCTTGGCCAGCGAGGCGCGGTGCACTTCGTCCGGGCCGTCGGCAAAGCGCAGCGCGCGCTGCCACACGTAGGAGTAGGCCAGCGGAAAGTCGTCTGACATGCCGCCGCCGCCGTGGGCCTGGATGGCCCAGTCGATGACCTTGGCCGCCATATTGGGCGCCACGACCTTGATCATGGCAATTTCAGCCTTGGCCACCTTGTTGCCCACGGTGTCCATCATGTAGGCGGCCTTGAGCGTGAGCAGTCGGGCTTGCTCGATCATGCAGCGCGACTCGGCAATGCGTTCGTGCCAGACCGACTGCGCCGAGACGGGCTTGCCGAAGGCCACGCGTTCGTTGAGCCGTTTGCACATGAGCTCGAGCGCGCGCTCGGCCGCGCCGATGCTGCGCATGCAGTGGTGAATACGACCCGGCCCCAGGCGGCCCTGGGCGATTTCAAAGCCACGCCCTTCGCCCAGCAGCAGGTTGTCCACCGGCACGCGCACGTCTTCGAGCAGCACTTCCATGTGGCCGTGCGGTGCGTCGTCGTAGCCGAAGATGGGCAGGTGCCGCAGGATCTTGATGCCCGGCGTGTTGGCCGGCACCAGCACCATCGATTGCTGCGAATGCCGGGGCGCATCGGCGTCGGTCTTGCCCATGACGATGAAGATGGCGCAGCGCGGATCGCCCACACCGGAGGACCACCACTTGCGCCCGTTGATCACATAGTGGTCGCCCTGGCGGCGGATCGAGCACTGGATGTTGGTGGCATCCGACGAGGCCACGGCCGGCTCGGTCATCAGGAAGGCCGAGCGGATGTCGCCGCGCAGCAGCGGCTCGAGCCACTGCTGCTTGTGCGCCTCGGTGCCGTAGCGCTCGATGGTCTCCATATTGCCAGTGTCGGGCGCGTTGCAGTTGAAGACCTCGGGGGCCCAGTGCACGCGGCCCATGATTTCGCACAGCGGCGCGTACTCCAGGTTGGACAGGCCTTCGGGCGCGCGCGGCGAATGCGGCAGGAACAGGTTCCACAGACCGGCGCTGCGCGCCTTGGGCTTGAGCTCCTCGATCACACGCGTGGGCACCCAGGCGTTGCCCTGGGCCCGGTTGGCCGCCACCTCTTCATGGTAGCGGTGCTCCTGGGGATAGATGTGCTCGTCCATAAAGGCCAGCAGGCGCGTCTGCATGTCCTTGACCTTGGGGGTGTAGTCGAAATTCATGCCGGGTTCTCCTTGGGCGTGGGGTGTTTATTGGGCGCGCTGCGCAAATTGCCAGGCCAGCTCGGCCAGGGGCCGGGCGCCTGCGCCCGAGTCTTTGGCCCGCTCGCTTGAGGCCGTGCCGTCTTCGGCGCGTTTGGCGATGCCCTGCAAGATGGCGGCGATGCGAAACAGGTTGTAGGCGAGGTAGAAGTTCCAGTCACGCGGCGAGGGCTCGGGCACGCCGGTGCGCTCGCAATAGCGGCGCAAGTAGGGGCCTTGCATCGGGATGCCCAGGTTGCCCAGATCGAGCCCACCGATGCCGCGAAACACGCCGGGCTTGATGTGCCAGGACATGCAGTGGTAAGCAAAGTCGGCCATGGGATGGCCCAGCGTCGACAGCTCCCAGTCCAGCACCGCCAGCACCCGCAGTTCGGTGGGGTGAAAAATCAGGTTGTCGAGCCTGAAGTCGCCGTGCACGATGCAGGTTCGCCCGTCGTCGCGGGCGGTCTGCGGAATGTGCTCGGGCAGCCAGGCGATGAGCGCGTCCATGGCGGCAATCGGCTCGGTGATCGAGGCGGCGTATTGCTTGCTCCAGCGCCCGATCTGGCGCTCGAAGTAATTGCCGGGCCGGCCGTAGTCGCTCAGGCCCAGCGCCGCAAAGTCGACCCGGTGCAGCGCCGCAATGACGCGGTTCATTTCATCGTAAGCCGCGCCGCGCTCGTTGCGGTGCAGGCTGGGCAGGGCCTGGTCCCAAAACACGCGCCCTTCGATGAATTGCATGACGTAGAAGGCTCGGCCCAGCACCGATTCGTCTTCGCACAGGCACAGCATTTTGGCCACTGGCACCTCGGTGTCGGCCAGTGCCTGCATGACGCGAAATTCGCGCTCGATCGCGTGGGCCGAGGGCAGCAGCCGGGCGGCCGGGCCGGGCTTGGCCCGCATCACATAGGTGCGCTGGGGCGTGATGAGTTTGTAGGTGGGGTTGGATTGGCCGCCCTTGAACAGCTCGGCCTGCAAAGGGCCCTTGAAGTCGGGCAGCCGATCGTGCAGGTAGCCGCTTAAGGCCTGCAGATCGATGCGGTGCGACTCGCTGACAGCCTGCGTGCCGCCAAAAGATTGCTCAGGGTTCATAGGCGTGTGGGAAATGGCTGGCGGTAGAGGGTTTCATGGAGGGCCTTGCGGACGGTGCAGGCCTTAGTCGGCGGCCAGGCCCAGTTGGGTGAGCGCCTGGCGGTCACGCACCACCAAGCCGGCCGGCTCGATGCGGATGATGCCCTCGCGCTCGAGGCTTTTGAGTTCTTGGTTGACCCGCTGGCGCGAGGCGCCCAGCAGCTGGGCCAGCTCCTCCTGCGCCAGCTGCAGGCCGATGCGCGTCTCGCTGCTGTCGGCCAGACTGGCCACACCGTAGCTGCGCACCAGGTGGATCAACTGTTTGGCCAGGCGGGCGCGCAGGGGCAGCGTGTTGAGGTCTTCGACCAGGCCGTAGAGCTGGCGGATGCGCCTGGCGTTCAAGCGCAGCATGGCCTGGTAAAACTCCACGTGCTGGCCCAGCACCTTGTTGAAGTCGGCGCGCGCCAGGCACAGCAAGGTGGTCTCGCCGTGGGCATAGACGTCGTGCGTGCGCGCGTCGCCGTCGAAAATTGCGACATCGCCAAACCAGATGCCCGGCTCGATATAGGTCAGGATGATCTGCTTGCCCGTCACCGAGGTCGAGCTCACGCGCACCGCGCCTTTGGCGCAGGCCATCCACTCCTCGGGCGTGTCGCCGCGCGCGGCAATCAGGGCGTCGTCCTTGAAACGTTTGACATAGGCGCAGCGCAGGATGTCGTGGCGCAAAGACGGTGAGAGCGAAGAAAACCACAGCCCAGCGTTGATCGCCGAGCGCTCTTCTATCGTGAGGATGGGATCGTCCATGGGCTGACTCATGGCCAACTGTAATGCCCGCTTTCGGCCAGTGCTGACGCCCGGGCGACTTCAGCGAAAGCGCGGGCTGCGCTTTTCAAGAAAGGCGGCGATGCCTTCGCCCGCATTGGCGTGCACCAAGTTGCGCATGAACAGCTCCTTCTCGCGCTCGAGATGGGCGCTCAGCGGCTGGGTTTGCGCCTCGCCGATGAGGTCTTTAATATCCCCAAGCGCATTGCTCGGCCGCGCATTGAGGTCAGCGGCCAGGGCCAGGGCCGCGCCCAGGGCCTGGCCTGCGGCGGTCAGTTCGTTGATCAGGCCGTAGCGATGCAGCGTGGCTGCGCTCAGGCGCGTGCCGCGCATTACCGCATCGCTGACCAGCGGGCGCGGCAAGGCGCGGGCGAGCTGCCAGCAGCCGCCGCCGTCGGGTGACAGGCCGATCTTGCTGTGCGCCATCAGAAAGTAGGCGCTGTCGGCGGCCACCACGAAGTCGCAGGCCAGCACCAGCGAAAAGCCGGCGCCGGCCGCAGCGCCTTCGACCGCAGCGATGACCGGCTTGGGAAAGCTGCGGATGGCCTCAATCCAGCTGTTCAGGCTCTCGAGCGACTGGCGCTGCAGCTCGAGCTGGCCCTCGCGCACCGCCTTGAGCCGGTGCAGATTACCGCCGGCGCTGAAGGTGCTGCCCTCGCCGGCGATGACGATGCTGCGCACATCGGGGTTGGTCTCGGCGGCGTTGATCGCCTCGACCCCGGCCGCGTAGATCTCAGGTCCGAGCGCGTTGTGCTGCTCTGGGTTGCTGATGGTCAGCACCAGGGTGGCGCCGTCACTGGTGCTTTTGAGCGATGCAGCCATGTGGTCTAGCTTTCTTGCTGCAGCAGCGACAGACCGATCGCTCCGCGCCGGCGCAGCCAGGGCGAGGGGCGATAGCGCGGGTCGCCGTAGACCGTCTGCATGTTAAAGAGCACCTCCAGCACGTTGGTCGGTCCCCAGCGATCGCCCATGGCCAGCGGCCCCAGCGGATAGCCCAAGCCCAGCGTCACGGCCGTCTCCAGGTCGGCCGGGCTGCACACGCCTTGCTGGCACATGTCGCTGGCGATGTTGACGATGCTGGCCACCACCCGCTGGCTGACGAAGCCGCCGCTGTCGCGGATGACGCTCACCGCCTTGCCATCGCGCGCAAACAGCGCATGTGCGGCCGCCCTCATGTCCGCTCGAGTGGCCGGGTTGGTGGCCAGTACCCGCCGCCGCGTGGCCGCATCGTCGATCAACAGGTCGATGCCGACGGTGCGCGCTGGGTCGAGCCGCTCGACCACGGCCACGGTGGTGATGTCAAAACCCAGGGGCGCGACCAAGGTCAGCGCCTGCGCCGAGGGCGACTGGCCGGTCTCGATTTTGGCGCCCAGATCTTTGAGCAACTGGTAGAGCTCGGAGCGGCGCGCTGCGCGGCTGGAGACCCAAACCGGCGGCATCTCCTGGACCACCGGCGCAGCCGGCTCGGGCGCGATCTCGGCCTTGCCTTCGGCGTACTTGTAAAAACCCTCGCCGGTTTTGCGGCCGAGCACGCGGCCGGCCAGGCGCTGGGCCGTGATCGCGCTGGGGCGGTAGCGCGGCTCCTGGTAGTACTGGTTGTAGATCGACTCCATCACCGGGTGCGAGACGTCCAGGCCGGTCAGATCCATCAGCTCGAAAGGGCCGAGCCGAAAGCCGACCTGATCGCGCAAGATGCGGTCGATGGTGGCGAAGTCGGCCACGCCTTCGCTGACGATGCGCAGCGCTTCGGTGTTGTAGCCGCGGCCCAGGTGGTTGACGATGAAGCCCGGTGTGTCGGCCGCCTGCACCGGCGTGTGGCCCATTTCGCGCACGTAGGCGCTCAGGGCCTGGGTGATGCTCGGTGAGCTTTTGAGCCCGCCGATGACCTCGACCACCTTCATCAGCGGCACCGGATTGAAAAAGTGCAGACCCACCAGCTGCTGCGGCCGTTTCAGATCGGCCGCCAGCGCGGTGATCGACAGCGAAGAGGTGTTGCTGGCCAGCACAGCGGTGGGCGCGACGATGTCCTCGAGCTGGGCGAACAGGGCGCGCTTGATATCCAGGCGCTCGACGATGGCCTCGATCACCAGATCGCAGTCACCCAGCTCGCTCAAGGTGGACACTTGCACGCGGTCCTTGCAGGCCTGCGCGAGTGCCGCCTCGAGCTTGCCTTTGGCCACGAGCTTGTCCCACTGCTCGGCCAGTGCGGCCCTGGCTTGCACGCTGGCATCGGGGTTGTTGTCGACCAGGCGCACGCGGCTGCCGGCCTGGGCCGCGATCTGCGCGATGCCTCGGCCCATGGCGCCGGCACCGATCACGGCGATGGTGGAAAAGGTCACGTTCATGGGGTCTGGCCGAGAGCCGGCGCTTGTTTAGCGGCGCACCTGCAGCGCGCCCGGATTGACGATGTTGGTGGGCGTGCCCTTGATGAAATTGACCACGTTGTCAAACGCGGCGCCAAAGTACTGCTCGTAGCTTTCCTGCTCGACGTAGCCGATGTGGGGCGTACAGATGCAGTTTTCCAGGCGCAGCAGGGCGTGGCCCTGCAAGATCGGCTCGGACTCGAACACGTCGACTGCCGCCAGCCCCGGACGGCCGCGGTTGAGCGCGGTGATGAGCGCGTCGTGCGCAATGAGCTCGGCGCGCGAGGTGTTGACGAGCAAGGCCGTGGGCTTCATGCGCGCGAGGTCTTCAAGCGTGACGCAGCCGCGGGTGGCCTCGGCCAGGCGCAGGTGCAGGCTGAGCACGTCGCTCATGGCAAACAGTTCGGCTTGGCTGGGCGCGATTTCGTAGCCGTCTGCGCGCGCCTGGGCCCGCGCGGGCTCGCTGCCCCAGATCACCACGCGCATGCCAAAAGCGCGCCCGTAACCGGCGACCAAGCGGCCGATCTTGCCGTAGCTCCACACGCCCAGGGTTTTGCCTTTGAGCACCGAGCCAATGCCAAAGTTCGGTGGCATCGAGCCCGCTTTGAGTCCCGATTGCTGCCAGGCGCCGTGCTTGAGGTGGGACACATACTGGGGCACGCGCCGCATTGCCGCCAGCACCAGCGCCCAGGTCAGCTCGGCCGTCGAGGTGGGTGAGCCGCTGCCTTCGGCCACGGCGATGCCGCGTTCTGTGCAGGCGGCAATGTCGATGTGGCCGCCGACCTTGCCGGTCTGCGAGATCAGCTTGAGGCGGGGCAGTTTTTCAATCAAGGCCCGTGAGATGGCGCTGCGCTCGCGGATGAGCACCAGCACTTCGGCATCTTTGAGGCGCACCGACAACTGGCCGATGCCTTTGACGGTGTTGGTGTAGACCTTGGCGGGGAATGCGTCGAGCTTGGCCGCGCACTGAAGTTTACGGACGGCATCTTGGTAGTCGTCCAGGATCACGATGTTCATGCCCTATATTGTGCCCGCAAGAGCGCCGCCGGCTCGGGGCGGCGCCGCCGCTCAGGCTGACAGCTGACCCGGGGTGGCCGGGGTGGTTTGGGCGGCGGCGGTGCTCGGAGCCGCTAGGGAGCTCAGGGCGGGCGAGAGCGGCCCGGGCGGCGATGCGCAGGGACGGCCGTTGGCCGCTGCAGCAGGGCGTCGAGGACCAACCCCACCCAGCCGCCGAGCAGGGCGGCGCTGGCCGTGCGCAGCAAGCCGGTGGCTTGAGCGGGCCCGGCATGGGGCGGCATGCGGCGTCTGCTGCGGTCTGTGGTTCGGCCCATGGTGGTCAGGGCCTCAAATGAGCATGGTGTTGCGGATCAAGCCAACGGCCAGTCCTTCGATTTCAAACGGGTCGCCCGGAGCGACGATGATGGGTTCGAACTGCGGGTTTTCGGGCAGCAGTTCGATGCTGTCACGGCCGCGCCGGTAGCGCTTGACGGTCACCTCGTCGCCCAGCCGCGCGACCACGATCTGGCCGTTGTGCGCCTCCCGGGTGCTTTGCACGGCCAGCAGGTCGCCGTCCATGATGCCCACATCGCGCATGCTCATGCCGCGCACCTTGAGCAGGTAGTCGGGCTTGCGCTGAAACAGACTGCCTTCGACGTAGTAGGTTTGGTCAATGTGCTCTTGCGCCAAAATCGGGTGCCCGGCAGCCACTCGGCCGATCAGCGGCAAGGCCAGCTGGGCCAGATTGGGCAGGGGCAGGCTCAGCTGCGTGACGCGCGAGGCGTTGAGTGAGCGCAGTGCCTCGCTGCGCAGGCGGATGCCGCGCGAGGTGCCGCTGACCAGCTCGATCACCCCCTTGCGCGCCAGCGCCTGAAGGTGCTCTTCGGCCGCGTTGGCCGATTTGAAGCCGAGCTCGCTGGCGATTTCGGCGCGGGTGGGCGGTGCGCCGGTGCGTGCGATGGCGCTCTCGATCAGGTCCAGGATCTGTTGCTGGCGGGCGGTGAGCTTGGGGCTTTCCGAGAAGGGGGCGTCGAGCATGGTGGGAGCTCCGAAAGGGCGCCGTCAGGGCGATTGGCAGTCATTGACGGTGGGTTGGGCTGTTTGAAAACCCAGTATCTGTATTTTTATCCAGTTTTTGAGGGGCCGCAAGTGGAAATGCAAAAAAACATCGTCGTCTTGGGAACCGGGGGCACGATCGCCGGGGTGGGAGCCAGCGGCGCGGACCATACCGCTTATGTGGCCGGGCAGCTGGGTTTGGCCGAACTGGTGTCGGCTGTCCCGCAACTGGCGGCCGAGCGGCTGCAACTCGAGCAGGTGGCCCAGCTCGACAGCAAAGACATGGACCACGCCACCTGGCAAACCTTGGCACTGCGCTGCGCCGCCTGGCTGGCGCAGCCGCAGGTGGGTGCCATCGTCATCACCCACGGCACCGACACGCTCGAGGAGACCGCCTGGTTTTTGCAGTCGGTGCTGGCGCCGACCAAGCCAGTGGTGCTGACCTGCGCCATGCGACCGGCCACCGCGCTGTCTCCCGATGGCCCGCAAAATCTGCTCGATGCCATCAGTGTTGCCGCCGATCCCCGGACGGCGCTACAGGCGCCGGGCGCCGTGCTGGCCGTGTGCGCCGGCCGCATTCACGCGGCCGAGCATGTGAGCAAGGTCCATCCCTATCGGCTCGACGCATTTGGCTCGGGCGAATACGCCGACTTGGGCTGGGTGCAAGACGGCCGCCCGCGCTGGGCCGGCGCCGCGATGCCGCCCGCGCAGGCCCATGCGCACGCCGAGCGCGCACTGAGTCGCCCGGTGGCCGATTGGCCCTGGGTGGACGTCATGCACAGCCACGCCGGCGTCGACGCGCGGCGCGTGACCGCCCTGGCCCGCGCTGGCTTGCAGGGCCTGGTGATTGCAGGCACTGGCAACGGCACCGTGCACCGCACGGTGGAGTCGGCGCTGGAGCCGTTACAAGACCTGACCGTGCGCCTGAGCACCCGGTGCGCCCAGGGCCAAATCGTCGGCGAGCAAGCCACGCTGACCCCAGCACCACGCAGCCTGAACCCCTACAAGGCCCGCATCAGCCTCATGCTTGATTTGATGGTCTGAGGCGTGGGGGAGCGTCTTGCCAAGGGGGGTGGGGGTTGTTGCCTCTGGGCCCCGTCATTGCACCCCAGACCCCGTCATTGCGCTCCCGCCCTGTCATTGCGAGGAACGAAGCAATCCATTGGCTGTCGCACGAAAACCTGGATTGCCACGGCGCTGCGCGCCTCGCAATGACGAGGGTGTGCGGCTGCGCCTCGCAATGACGAGGGTGGGCCAAGTGCCTCTCAATGGCGGTGCGGGCAGAGCGCGTTGCGATGACCGGCAGCGGTCATCGCAACGCGACCGCGACCCGTCAGTTTGACAAGGCCTGCAGTGCGCGTGCGGTGATGTCTTCCACGCTGCCGGTGCCGCTGATGGCGCGGTATCTTGGGGCGGCGCCGGGGTCTTGTTTGGCCCAGTTGGAGTAGTAGTCGACCAAAGGACGGGTTTGGGCGCTGTAGACGTCCAGGCGTTTCTTGACGGTTTCTTCCTGGTCGTCGGCGCGTTGCACCAGGGGCTCGCCGGTGACGTCGTCGTGGCCCTCGACCTTGGGCGGATTGAACTTGACGTGATAGGTGCGGCCCGAGGCCGGGTGCGAGCGCCGGCCGCTCATGCGCTCGATGATGGCCTCAAAGGGCACGTCGATCTCAAGTACACAGTCGAGCTTGACGCCAGCCGCTTTCATGGCGTCAGCTTGCGGAATGGTGCGCGGAAAGCCGTCAAAAAGAAAGCCCTGGGCACAGTCGCTCTGGGCGATGCGCTCTTTGACCAGGTTGATGATCAATTCGTCGCTGACCAGGCCGCCCGATTCCATCACCGCCTTGGCTTGCATGCCCAGGGGCGTGCCCGCCTTGACCGCAGCACGCAGCATGTCGCCGGTCGAAATCTGCGGGATACCGTATTTTTGGCAGATGAAGGCAGCTTGGGTGCCTTTGCCGGCGCCAGGTGCGCCCAGCAGGATGAGTTTCATGGCGGTCCTCTTTGGATCTGACTCAACAGGATAGCATGCAGGCCCTGTTTGGCGCTTACGCGCGGCGCTCCATCAACTGGCGCACCCGCTCAAGATCCTGCGGTGTGTCGACGCCCGGGCCGGGGGCCTGCGCTGTGGTGTGGACGGCGATGCGGTGGCCGTGCCAGAGCGCGCGCAGCTGCTCGAGCGATTCGAGCTTTTCGATGGGCGCTTGTGCGAGTTTGGGAAACAGCTGCAGAAAGCCGACGCGGTAGGCATAGATGCCGACGTGGCGCAGCGGCGCGGGCAGTGCGGGCAGTGCGCCGATGCCGCTTTGCCACCAGGGCTGCCCGGCAAAGTCGCGGCCGTAAGGAATGGGCGCGCGGCTGAAGTACAGCGCTGTGCCCTGCTGATCGGTGACGACCTTGACCACGTTCGGGTTTTGAAAGTCGGCCCAGCTGTCTATGCCGTGGGCAGCGGTGGCCATCGCGCAGTCAGGCCGCTGGTGCAGCAACTGGGCCACCGCATCGACCAGCGAGGGCTCGATCAGCGGCTCGTCGCCCTGCACATTGACCACCACCTCGTCGGGGCCCAGCCCCAGCAGGTCGCAGGCCTGGGCCAGGCGGTCGCTGCCGCTGGGGTGGCCTGGGTCGGTCAGCACGCAGCGCACGCCCGCTTGCTCGCAGGCCTGCACGATGGACGGGCTGTCGGCGGCCACGACCACCTGGCGCGCCCGGCTCGAGGCGGCGCGCTCGGCCACCCGCACCACCATGGGCCTGCCGGCCAGATCGGCCAGCGGCTTGTTGGGCAGGCGGCTGGAGGCCAGCCGGGCTGGAATGAGAACCGAAAAATCCATGTCGCTCAGCGCGGGCGCTCGAGTTCTTCGTCGCTGAGGGTGCGCGCTTCGCTCTCAAGCATGATGGGCACGCCATCTCGCACCGGGTAGGCCAGGCGCGCGCTGCGGGAGATCAGCTCCTGCTTTTGGCGGTCGTACTCCAGCGGCCCCTTGGTGACGGGGCACACCAGCAGTTCAAGAAGTCGTGTGTCCATGGGGCGATGGTAAGGGATGTGCTTGCCAGGCGCGCAGGCGTGTATCGAGCGCTTCGAAGAAGGCTTTCTCGGGCTCGACCTGCAGTGACACGGCCAGCAGCCTGGGGCCAGGCTCGCCGCCGGCTTGCTCGATTTCGGCGGCCAGCGGCATGAGTTTGACCGCGTCTTTTTCGGTGACCAGCACGGTCTGTCCGTCCAACCCCTGCAAGTCGCTCGCGGTGTAGGGGTGGTGATCCGGCCAACTGCGGGTGTGGGCCAGGCTCAGACCGGCCTGGCGCAGCATGCCGAAAAACTGCTCGGGCTTGGCAATGCCCGCCCAGGCTTGCAATGGCTGACCGCGCAACTGCGCCAGCGGCTGGCGCGACCCGTCGGCCGCCTCGGCATGGTCGGCCAGCCGGCGCCGGCACAGCAAGGCACCCTTGGGCGCGCGCTCGGTGGTGTGCACCACCAGATCGACCGGCGCGATCGGGCCGTGCGCGTCAAGCGCTCCATGCCGCGGCCAGGGTTCGCGCAGGGGCCCGGCGGGCAGCAGCCAGCCGTTGCCCGTGCCGCGTTCGTCAAACACGGCGATGTTCAGCTCGCGCCCCAGGCCGTGGTGCTGCAGGCCGTCGTCGGCCACGATGATGTCGACCTCTGGGTGCGCGCCGAGCAGGGCGCGCGCAGCCTGCACGCGCTGCGCCGCCACGAACACCGGCGCTGTGGTGCGCCGGGCCACCAGCAGCGGCTCGTCGCCGCATTGCGCAGCGTCGAGCCCGGGTAGAACCTCCAGGCAGGCGTTGCTGGCGCGGCCGTGTCCGCGAGAAATCACCCCCGGCCGCCAGCCGCGCGCCTGCAAGTGGGCAACCAAGGCCATGACCAGCGGCGTTTTGCCAGCCCCGCCGGCCACCACATTGCCTACGACGACGACGGGCACCGGCAGCCGTGTGACGCGCAGCCAGCCCAGGCGGTAGAAGGCGCGTCGGCTCGCTTCGACCGCACGGTAGAGTTGCGACAGCGGCCACAGCAGGCGCGCCCATGCGCCGCGCTCGAGCCATGCCTGCGGCAGCCGCCCGCTCATGGGCGTGCCCCGGAACGCAAGGGCCGGCGCGCAGCAGCGCCAGGGGGGTGCGAAGCGTGGGCTACTATGATCAAGTCTCGGTGGCGTGCAGGAGGGTGCGATTATCGACTCAGGCCTGGACACGGGGCCGGATGGGGCCCTGAAGGTCGGTCGGAATCGGCCCACAGAAATTGTGGATAAGTTTGTGTGCAACTCCCCGGCATGCGGCGCCAAGCCCCGTCGATCGGGCCGTGCATCAATTCGCTGAAGTTTTGAGCAAAGTTTTTCACCCATGAAACACAAACCTTGTGCGCCTGCCCGGCGGTGCGGCGCAAACCGCTGGCATGCTTGAGGCGGTCGGTCAGACGGCGACGCCCGCTGTGCGGCTGTGGTCGGTCAGCGCGCTGCTGCGTGCCATGGCTGACGCTTTGGAGGCGCGTTTCAATCCGGTGGCGGTCCAAGGCGAGATCAGTGGCCTGAGCCGGGCGGCCAGCGGGCACTGCTACTTCACGCTCAAGGATGAGCAGGGTCAGGTGCGCTGCGCCATGTTCCGGCGCACCGCGGCCATGTTGGACTTTGTGCCGCGCGATGGCCAGCTGGTGCAGGTGCGCGGCCGTCTGGGTGTGTATGAGCCGCGGGGCGAGCTGCAGCTGGTCGTTGAATCCTTGCGCCAGGCCGGCCAGGGCAATTTGTTCGAGCGCTTTCTCGAGCTCAAGGCCAGGCTCGAAGCGCAGGGGCTGTTCGATCCGGCCCGCAAGCGGCCGCTGCCCGTGCTGCCGCGGGCCGTCGGGGTGGTGACCTCTGTGGGCGCGGCAGCGCTGCACGACGTGCTGACCGCGCTGCGCCGGCGCGCGCCGCACCTGCCGGTGGTGGTTTATCCAGCCAGCGTGCAGGGCGCGCAGTCGGCGCGCGAGCTACAGGCCGCTTTGCAGCTGGCCTACGAACGCGCCGAGGTCGATGTGCTGCTGCTGGTGCGCGGCGGTGGCGCGATGGAAGACTTGTGGTCCTTCAATGACGAGGCGCTCGCGCGCATGATCGTGCGCTCGCCCGTGCCGCTGGTGTGCGGCGTCGGTCACGAGACCGATTTCACCATTGCCGATTTTTGCGCCGACGTGCGTGCTGCCACGCCCACGGCGGCCGCTGAGTTGGCGGCGCGGCCGCAAGCCGATTGGCTCGAGGGCTTGCAAGGTCTGCACAGTCGGCTGCAGCGGGGGCAGGAGCGGCAACTGACCCGACTGGCGCAGGGGCTCGACCGTCTGGGCGCCCGTCTGGGCCAGCCTTCGCACGGCGTCACGCGCGCGCAGTCTGCACTGGACCTGCTCGAGCAGCGCCTGGGCCACGCCGTGGCGCTGACGCTGCAGCGCGAGCGCGGCAGGCTCGATGTGCAGGCTCGTCAGTGGCCTGGCCAGATGCGCCAAGCGCTGACCCGTCAGCTCGACCGCCTCGAGCGCAGCCAGACCCGCTTGGGCCTGCTCGATCCGCGCCTGGTGCTCCAGCGCGGTTACGCCTGGCTCAGCGATGCGCAGGGCCGGCCCCTCGTGCGTGCGGCCCAGGCCCGTGCCGGGCAGACGGTGCAGGCCAGCCTGGCCGATGGCCAGCTGAGCTTGCAGGTCTTGTCGGTTCCCAGCACGGCTGGAGGTGCCGGCCCATCGCCCGACTGAGGGTGCGGGCAGAGCGCGTGCGACCCCGCGGTGCCAAGAACCTTCCTACAATCGCCCGCTGGCTCCTTCTTTCAGACTCCATTTTCAACAGAGGACATTCATGGAACACACCTTGCCCGCTCTGCCGTACGCCATCGACGCCCTGGCTCCGCACTACAGCAAAGAAACGCTGGAGTTCCACCACGGCAAGCACCACAACGCCTATGTGGTGAACCTGAACAATCTGCAAAAAGGCACGGAATTCGAGAGCATGGACCTTGAGTCCATCGTCAAGAAGTCCAGTGGCGGCGTCTACAACAACGCGGCGCAGATCTGGAACCATACGTTTTTCTGGAACTGCATGAAACCCAACGGTGGTGGCGAGCCCAGCGGTGCGCTGGCTGCGGCCATCAGCGCCAAATGGGGCAGCTATGCCGCCTTCAAGGAGGCGTTTGTCAAGAGCGCGGTCGGCAATTTCGGCTCGGGCTGGACCTGGCTGGTCAAGAAGGCCGATGGCTCGGTCGACATCGTCAACATGGGCGCCGCCGGCACCCCGCTGACCACAGGCGACAAGGCCTTGCTCACGGTCGATGTCTGGGAGCATGCCTACTACATCGACTATCGCAACCTGCGCCCCAAGTTTGTCGAGACCTTCCTCGACAAGTTGGTGAACTGGGACTTTGCCGAAAAGAACTTCGCCTGATCGGCCCCCGCTGGCGCAAACAAAAGCCGACCCATGGGTCGGCTTTTTTGTGGGCACTCGCGGGCGCGTGTTTGAGGGCCCTGGCCTCAGGGCCGAACGGGCGGCAACCCGCCGAGGCGACTGCCGGCAGACAGGCCGCGCCGGGCAAACCAGCCCTGGTTCATTTCCAGCACATAACGAACGGGCTTGGTCGAACAGTGCGAGTCGGTGGTTTGCGGCTTCATGTCGGCCAGGTTGACGATGCTGCCGTCGTCGGTGACGAAGGCAGCAGTCAGCGGCAGCAGCGTGTTTTTCATCCAAAAGCATTGCACGCTGGGCTGCTCGAAGATGAACAGCATGCCTTCGTTTTGGGGCATGTCCTTGCGCCACATCAGTCCGACTTGTCGCTGTGCGGGTGTGGCGGCGACCTGGGCATCGATGCGGTGGATGCCGGCCGTCAGGGCGATGCGCGGCAGATCGGTTTGCGGCGAGTCGGCGCGGGCGGTCAGGGCGGGCAGCAGGAGGGCCAGAACAAGACCCAGCACAAGAGCCAACAAGCATGGCGTTTTCGAGCCGGGCAATCGGTGCAGCAGGGCGGTCATGGGGCGGCCAGATCGGGCAGGGGTGGAGCAAGCGTAAAGCACAACTCGATCATAGGCCAAGGTCTGTGGGCTCGGTCGATGTGGGTGCGCCGAAAGCGCGCCCCTTGCCCGGCCGAGAGTGCAAAAACAAAAAAGCCCGCTTGCGGCGGGCTTTTGAGCGAGGGGCCAGGAATTACTTCTTGGCTTCAGCTTTCTTTTCTTCTTTCTTTTCAGCCTTTTTCTCGGCTTTCTTTTCAGCTTTCTTCTCTTCTTTCTTCTCAGCCTTGGCTTCTGCCTTGGCCGGAGCGGCGGCGGCGGCCGGGGCAGCCGGGGCCTGGGCGAAGGTGGTGGCGGCGAACAGGCCGGAGATCAGGGCGGCGAGAACTTTGCTCATTTGGATGTCCTTGTGATGAACGTTGTGCGGAAACGTCCGCCGGAGGAATTTCCGGCTGACATCTCCATAACGCCCCAGCCCGCAGCGCGGTTGACAGCCTGCGCGCAAAAAATCCGACTCTTTTTCAGGGTTAGAATTTCGCCGCTTTGCGATCCAAGCGACGGGCAGTCGCCTGCAAGGCTCCACCTACTCCAACGGAGACTCTTCCCCATGTATCAGCACATCAAGGTTCCCGCTCAGGGCCAGAAGATTACGGTCAACGCCGATAATTCTTTGAACGTTCCGGATCAGCCAGTCATCCCCTATATTGAGGGTGATGGCACCGGTTTGGACATCACCCCGGTGATGCTCAAGGTGGTCGATGCGGCGGTGGCCAAGGCCTATGGCGGCAAGCGCAAGATCCACTGGATGGAGGTGTATGCGGGCGAAAAATCGACCCAGGTCTACGGCCCCGATGTGTGGCTGCCTGAGGAAACCTTGCACGCTGTGCGCGACTACGTGGTCTCGATCAAGGGCCCCCTGACCACGCCCGTGGGCGGCGGCATCCGCTCGCTCAACGTGGCTTTGCGGCAAGAACTCGATCTTTATGTTTGCCTTCGGCCCATCCAGTATTTCGCAG
>JAIXWZ010000196.1 GCA_027491035.1 Comamonadaceae bacterium
CCCCCCCACCCCCGCCACCGCAGGCGGCCAACGCGCACAGCAGCGCCACCGCGCACCAACGGACAAAAAACAGGGAGCAGGGCCAAGTGTTCATGAAGAAATTTTAGGTTCAGGCCAGCCTGCGTGGGCGCTGCTCACGCGCCGCTGCCCAGATTGAAGCGCACCGTACCGATGTCATCGAGCTGGCGCTGCTCGCGTTTGGCGCTGCTGGACTTGACGCGCTCCACATCTTGCTCGAGTAGCGACTGCATCTTCAGGCGCTCGCGCTCGGCCGCCAGCAGCCGCTGGCGCATCTGCGCCATGGCGCGCTCGAGCTGCGCCTTGTCCTGATCGACCCTCTCGATCAGGGTCATGATCTGATCGGCAAACTGCCGCCGGTTGAGCGTCTCAAGCATGCCGGTGCTCACGTCGCCGGCCTGTGGCGGGCGCAGGTAGTCGCGGTGCAGCCCCAGCAGGCGCTCGCGGCTGGCCTGCAAGCTGTTCATGCGATCGCGCAGGCCCTGCAGCGCAAGCTGAAGGCGGTTGACCTCCTCTTGCGACTTGGTCAGCAGGACGCTCCAGCACGGGCGGGGTGAATTCATGGCAAGTCCAAGGTCGGGGTTGGGTTTGGGTGTGGGTTTAGGTTCGGGCTAGGGCCTGGCTAGAGCTGGTGCTCAATGGCCGCTGATCACGCGCAGCAGGCCCTGGCGTGACACCGGTTCGTCCTCGCCGAGGTGCATGTCCTGCCGCAAAAAATGCTCCATCGCCGGTCGCAGTCGAATGGCCTCGTCGAGGTCGGGATTGCTGCCCGCCTCATAGGCGCCGACCTGAATCAGGTCGATGTTTTGCTGGTAGAGCGACCACAGCCGCCTGAACCGGTTGGCCACCTTCAGATCATCCGGGCTGAGCAAGGACTGCATCAGGCGCGAAATCGATCCGTTGAGGTCGATGGCCGGGTAATGCGCGGCATCTGCAAGCTTGCGAGAGAGCATCACCTGCCCGTCGAGCGAGGCACGGGCAATGTCGACGATCGGGTCTTGCGCGTCGTCGCCCTCGGCCAGCACTGTGTAAATCGCGGTGATCGACCCATGGCCGTGGCGCCCAGGGCCCGCGCGCTCGATCAGATTGGGCAGCAAGCCAAACACCGAAGGCGGGTAACCCTTGGCCGTCGGCGGCTCGCCAATGGCCAAGCCCACCTCGCGCTGGGCATGGGCCACCCGCGTCAGGCTGTCCACCAGCATCAGCACGTCTTTGCCCTGGTCCCGAAAATACTCGGCAATCAGGTGGGTCATCTGCGCCGCCTTGAGCCGCAGCACCGGCGAGACATTGGCCGGCGAGGCCACCACCACCGCCTTGGCCAGGCCCTGCGCACCCAGCGTCTCCTGGATGAAGGCCTGCACCTCGCGACCGCGCTCGCCAATGAGCCCGATCACCACCACGTCGGCCTGGGTGAAACGCGTGAGCATGCCCAGCAGCACGCTCTTGCCCACACCGGAGCCCGCCACCAAACCGATGCGCTGGCCGCGGCCTATGGTGAGCAGTCCGTTGATGGCTTTAACGCCCACATCAAGCACCCGGTCAATCGGGCCGCGCTCCATCGGGTTGACGGGCAGACCCAGCATCGACAGGCGCGTGTCGCAGCGCGGTGCGGGCATGCCGTCGAGCGGCGCGCCGCGGCCATCGATCACCCGGCCGAGCAATTGCGAGCCCAGGCACACCTGCCCGGCACCGGGCACGATGCGCACCAAAGCACCCGGGCCGATGCCCACCGGTTCGGTAAACGGCATCAAAAACAGCGTCTTGTCCTGAAAGCCCACCACCTCGGCCTCGACCCGCTGGCCATCACGACCCATCACCTCGCAGCAAGTGCCGATGGGGGCCATGATGCCGCGCGCCTCGAGCCGCAAGCCGACCAGGCGCACCAGCGTGCCGCAGCGCTCAGGCCGCGGCGCCCGGATGCTGGCCAGGCTGCGCTCGACGTCTTGGGCGAAGTCAATCATGGGGTCGGTGGCTGTTTAAAGGTTGAGGGCTGGAGCAGGGACCCAACGGCCCATGGAGGGCAGGGATCAGCTGGGCCTTGTGGGAGCCGCGCCCTCGCGGCGATGGGGCGCTTGCTCGCAGGCTGCATCGCGCCGAGGGCGGCGCTCCCACAGAGCCCACAGATCACAAAGGTCACCAAGCTCCAAAAGCTCCCACAGAACTCCGAGGTCCCGGCGCTCCCACAGGTCGCAGCCCTCCCCCAGATTGCGCAGTTCGAGCGCAAGCAATCAGTCATGAGGCGGCTCTTCGGGGGGGGTAATGGGCGAGGCGTCGGCATCGATCACCGCGCCAAAGCGGGGATTGCGAGGCGGCTCGGCCATGCGGGGCTGGGCGTCGAGCACCTGGCTGACCTCGGCCCGTCGCGCGGCCAGGCGCTCGCTCTGAAAAGCCGACTGCCGACGCGCCGTTGCGGGCACGGCGAGCAGTTGGCGAGCCAGATCGTCGAGGCGATGCTCAATCAAGTCGGACACCACGGCATCGTGGGCGCTGGCGCGCACGCTGCCGGGCAAAAGCGAGGCATTGGCCTGCAGCACCCAGGCCGGCTCCTTCTTGGCCTCTTCGGGCTGCGCACCCTCGGCCGACATCGCCTTGAGCATCTCTTGCATGGGCGCCAGGTCATCGGGATGCAATTCGATCAGCACCGATTCACCGCGCGGGGCCGCCAGCTCATCGACGCAGCGCTGGACCAGGCGCTCAATGGCCTGTGGTGACATCGACAACTCGGCCAGCACCAACTGCTCGGCCAAGTGCAAGGCCAGCCGCTTGAGCGGCTCGTGCATCTGGGCCGGACTTTGCGTCAGCTCGTTGACCGCGGCCTCAAGCGCCGCCAAGCGCTGACCCATTTGGGCGCGGCTGTGCTGGGCCTCGGCGCGCCCCTGCTCCAGGGCCTGCTGCACGCCGTGCAAACGACCTTGCTCGTAGCCCTGGGCGCTGGCCAAATTCAAATCGTCCTGGCTGAACATGCCAGCCGGCGGCGCAGGGGCCGCAATCACGGCAGGCGTGGGTTCTGGCAGCGCAAGGATCTGCGCGTGCTCGGAGCCGCCCTCTCCCAAGGCCATCGCATCGCCGGCCAGATCGGCCGGGTCCGCGCCGTCGGGGGCGGCGTAGCTTTGCAGGCCAAAAGCCGGCGCAGGGGCGACCGCCCAAGTACTGGGCTCGAAGGCCGGTGCCGCAGCGCCGCCGCGCTGAAAGTCGGCCGACTGCCACACCCGGGCCGTGCGCTCGGGTATCAGATTTCGGCGCAAAGCTTCAGACAAAATCCGCGCCTCCGCCGAGCATCAGCTCGCCCGCATCGGCGAGCTTGCGCGCCGTGCGCATGATCTTCTTTTGCGCATCTTCCACATCGGTGATGCGCATCGGGCCCTTGGCCTCCATATCGTCCTTGAACATGCTGCGCGCACGCTCGGACATGTTGCCAAAGAACTTGTCCTTGACCTGATCGGTCGCGCCCTTGAGCGCAATCATCAGCTGGTCGGTGTCCACATTGCGCATGAGCACCTGAATTCCACGGTTGTCCATGGTGGTCAGGTTCTCGAAGGTGTACATATTGTCCTGAATGCGCATCGTCAGATCGGCATCAAGCGAATTGAGGCCGACGATGATCGAAGCCTCAAGCTCCGTCTTGGTCAGGTTCATGATGCGCGCTGCCGCCTTCACGCCACCAAAGCTCGAGGACTTGCTCGACGAGTTGTTGGAGAACTGCTTCTTCATGATGGCCTCGAGCTCGGTCATGGCCGAGGGCTGCACCGTGTCCAGACTGGCCACACGCTGCATGATTTCGGGCCGGGCCTCATCGGGCAGGTAGGTCAGCACGTCGGCGGCCACCTGGTGCTCAAGCACCGACAAGATGATGGCGATCACCTGTGGATGCTCGCCGTAGATCATGTCGGCAATCGAGCGCGGGTCCATCCAGGACAAAATCTCCAGACCCTTGGTGCTCTGGCCCGGCATGATGCGGTTGAGCACCGACGCGGCCTTGTCGTCACCCAAGGCGCGCTTGAGCACTTTCTCGACGTAATCGGTGGTACCCAAACCAAGATTGGTTTGCTTCTTGATGGTCATCACGAACTCGTCGAGCACCGCATTGACGGCCTCTTGCGACAAATCGGCCACCGAGACCATGGCCCCGCCGAGCGACTGCACCTCCTTGGGGTTGAGGTAGCGGATGATTTCAGCGGCTTGCTGCTCGCCCAGCAAGAGCATGAGCACGGCCGCGCGCTGCGTACCACTGAGCCCAGAGAGCTCGCGCTCGAGCGCCTGCTGAATTTCTTGGGCTTTTGCGTCCTTGACTTCATCTGCCATGGCGTTCTCCGTGCTTGCGTGCGGGCGTTCAGCCCGACTTGATCATGTTCTTCAAGACGCTGGCCACCCGCGCCGAATCCTCGGCGACGATCATGCGCACCAGGGCGACCTTGTCATCATAGGAGTTGGCGGTGTCGAGCATCTCCATCGAGATGGTCGACTTCTTGGGTTTGAGCTTGGCCTTGAGCTGCTCGAGCGTCTCGCCCTCGCCGAGCTGGATGGCGTTGATCTCGTCAGGGGTGAGCTCGCCATCGGGCAGCGGCTTGGCCAGCGCCAGGGCAGCGGCCTCCTGGGCCTGTTTCTCACCATTGATCGCATGCATGACGGCCGGGCGCACCACCAGGAGCAAGAAGGCGATGAAGGCCAGGCCCAGCATGGCGCTCTTGAGCTGGCTCATGATGGTTTCGTCTTTGTACCAGGCAATGCTCATGTCGGGCTGCACTTCGGGCTCGAATTTGGCGGCAACCACGGTGACCACGTCGCCCCGGGCCTCGTTGTAGCCCACCACACTGCGCACCAGATTTTGCATCCGCTCCAATTCCTCGGGTTTGTAGGGGTTGGGTTGCGGCTCGGGCGTCTCGCCCTTGTCATTTTTGGGGCCCACAATCGGAGCCCTCTCGTTGATCACCACCGCCACCGTCAGCCGCTCCACCGTGCCGGTGGCGCTCTTGACGTGACGCACCGAGCGGTCGAGCTCATAGTTGCGGCTTTGGCGCTGCGCCGTGACGTTGCGCTCCTGCCCACCGGGGGCCGTACTGACCGCGCTGTTGGTGGTGGTTGTCGGCGCAGCCGGCGGCGTGTTGGACAGCGCGCCGGGCACGCCCATCGCGTCCTTGGCCGAGTTGCGCTCTTCTGCCAACACCTCGGAGCGGGTCTTGGGGCCTTTGTCGCGGTTGTCAAAATTCTCGGTGGTCGTCTCCGACTGGCTGAAATCGAGCGACAGATTGACCTGGGAGCGCACATTGGGCTCGCCGGCAATCGGCGCCAGCAGCTCGTTGACGCGCTGGCGCAGCAGGTCTTCCATCTTGCTCTTGTGATCGGCCTGTGCCGAAGTCAGCCCCAGCGGCCGCATTTCAGCCGACTCGGTGATCAGCTTGCCCTGGCTGTCGACCACCGACACATGCTCGGGGGTCAGCAGCGGCACGCTCGAGGCCACCAGGTTGACGATGGCCTGCACCTGCTGGGGGGTCAGCAGTCGGCCGGGATGGGGCGTGACAACCACCGACGCCTTGGGCGGCGTGCGGTCGCGCACAAACGCCGACTGCTTGGGCATGGCCAGATGCACACGAGCGGTTTGTACCGCCTGGATGGCCATGATGCTGCGCGCCAGCTCCTGCTCCATCGCCGCCACATAGCGCACCTGCTCCATGAACTGGCTGGTGGTCATGGCCGACTGGTCCTTGAGCGTCTCCAGGCCGGTCGGCGCACTCTTGGGGATGCCTTTGGAGGCCAGGAAAATGCGCGCCTCATGAAACTTCTGGCTGGGAACGGTCACCTGGCCGGTGTTGGGATCGAGCTGGGGCTTGAAGTCGCTGCCCTTGAGCGCCTCGAGCGCCGCTTGTGTGTCGGTCTCGCTCATGCCGGCAGTGATCGAGCGGTAGTTGGGCGCATTGATCGCCAAATAAATCGCGGCAAAGAGCATGATCACCACCGCCACAATGAGAAACGGCATGGCCTTGCGCACGGCCGGCTGGTCGATCACTTGGCGCACCGGACCGAACGGGCCAGTGGGCGAGAACATCCGCCCCAGCGCACCGCTGGGCGCGGGCGGCGCACCGGCGGCATCGCCCGGGGGCGCTGTGGTGGTCAGCGCACCACCGGTGGCCCCAGGGGACAGGCCGGGCAAAGTTGCGGTAGCAGTTGCAGAAGTAGCCATGGTCAGCGCTCTTTATGGAGGCACGGTGTCATCACACCGGCATGTTCATGATGTCTTCGTAGGCCTTGAGCACCTTGTTGCGCACCTGCAAGGTGGCCTCAAAACTCAGGGAAGACTTTTGCATCGCCAGCACCACATCGGTCAGTGGCACCTCTTCGCCGCGCTCGTAGGCCTCGGCCATCGCACGCGACTTCGTCTGCGCGCCATTGACCTGGTTGAGCAGCGACTTGACCGACTCGCCAAAGTCGGGCTTTTCGAGCGCCGGCGTCTCAAGCGCCGCGATCCCACCGCTGGCCTGCGCCTGGTGCGCACGCAGCGTGGCCAACATCGACTGGATGTTGGCGTTGGAAGTGACTTTTTCGATCATGGCGTGCTCCGGCTGTTAGGCGCTCAGTGCCAGGCCGCTCTCGCGCAACTTGGCAATCTTGTAGCGCAGCGTGCGGGGACTGATACCGAGCTTGCGGGCCGCATCCAAGCGGCTGAGCGTGCTCTGGATGGCCGACATGATCAGCTGGTGCTCGTTGAGCTGAACCGCCTGCTGCAAACTGGCAGGCTCCTGGGGCGCGGCCGATGGCCCAGGGGCCGAGGGGTCAAACTGTTGCCCGGCGCCGGTCGGTGCCATACGCTCTGAATAAGCGGGCGTGGGAACGACACCGTCCCAGCCCGACATCTTCGCGACGGGCTGTGCGGGCGGCATCGAAAAGCAGGTCTCGGCGGGGGCATATGGGGCCGGTGCCACAGGTACGGCATGGGCACGCGCCAGCGGTGCGGCCAGCTCGGCCGGCTCGTCGAACATCAGATGCGCGGGCGTGATGACCTCGCCCACGCACAGCACCACCGCGCGCAGCACCACGTTTTCAAGCTCCCGCACATTGCCCGGCCAGCTGTGGGCTTGCAAGGATGCCTGCGCCTCGGTGCTGACCTGCAGGGCGCGACCGTCCTGCGCATGGCGGGCCAGCAGACGCGCCACCAGGGGCAAGATGTCACCGGGCCGATCGCGCAGCGGGGGCACCCGCAGCTTGAAGGTCGACAGCCTGAAGTACAGGTCTTCGCGGAACTCGCGCTGGGCCATGGCCACGCGCAAATCTTTGTTGGTGGCAGCCAGCACCCGCACATCGAGCTCGATGGCGCGCTCACCGCCCAGGCGCACCAGCTGGCGCTCCTGCAGCACGCGCAGCAGCTTGGTCTGCAGATGCATGGGCATCTCGGCAATTTCATCGAGGAAGATGGTGCCACCCTGGGCCTGCTCGAACAGGCCACGGTGCTCTTTGACCGCGCCCGTAAAAGCGCCCTTCTCGTGGCCAAACAACATGTCTTCAATCAGGTGATCGGGCAAGGCCGCGCAATTGAGCGCCACAAAAGGCCCACGCGCACGACCCGACGATTCATGCACCACCCGCGCCAGAACCTCTTTGCCAGCGCCCGTGGGGCCTTCAATGAGCACACTCACCGGGGCCTTGGCCACCCGCTGCGCCAGGGCCAGCAAGTGCCGGCTGGCCGGATCCACATACACCACGGTGCGCGGGGCGGCCACCTTGGCCAGCACCTGCGCCGCCAGCGGCGTGCTGCGCGGCTGCGGGCTGGCCATTTGCCAGGCAGGCGCTGAAAATTCATCGGCTGCAATCACATGCACCGCGCCATCGCGCATCGCAGACACCGCCAGTTCCAGGTCACGGCGCTCGACGCGGCAAATGATGGGCAGCGATGAGCCTTCGGCCGCCAGCATCGCCTTGACCTCGGCCAGCAGCGCCGTGCTGCCCTCGAGCCGCAGCGCCAGCACATCGGCATGCGGCCAAAGCCGTGCCAGCTCATCGAGCGTGGCAACCGACTGCGCCACGAGGCCAGCAGCAGCCAGCTGTGCTTGCTCGGGCCCGCTCAAAGAACGAAAAGGATCGAGCCACAGCAGTTGTTGGGTGATAGGCGAATTGCTCATGCGAGTGACCTTAAAGTCGACAGGTAGGCCAGATGTGCAAGCTCTGTGCCAAGTGCGGCAAGATCATTCCGCCGGCACCGGCAGCAAAAAGCCGACGGATTCCCGACAGCCAAAGTTCGCCGCCGCCTCAGCATGGCGCCCTCGCCCCGTCATTACGCTCCCCGCCCCGTCATTGCGCTCCCCGCCCCGTCATTGCGCTCCCCGCCCCGTCATTGCGAGGAACGAAGCAATCCATCGGCGGTCGCACAACAGCCGAGATTGCCACGGCGCTGCGCGCCTCGCAATGACGGATCTAGCTGCGCTCCTCGCAATGACGGAGTTGGCCGAGCGCCTCGCAACGACGGAGTTGGCCGAGCGACTCGCAATGGCGCATTAGCAACCCTCGCAACGGCAGGGCGCCGGGCTTCTTCAGCCGTAGCGAATGCCGCGGTCGACTGGTTTTTTGGGAGTGGGGGAGATGGGCCGGTCGGGTTTGGCCGGCGCGGCGGGCTTGGCTTCGAAGCCCTGGCAGAAGACGCCATCGGCGCGCAGGACTTCAATGGCCGGCAAGGCGCGGGACTTGAAGCCCATCAGGCGGCACAGATAGGGAAATGAGGGGTCCCAGCTGATCGCGAAATGGCGGCACTGGTAGCAGTTGGGTCCACGAGAAAACAACTGGGTTTCATCGGGCATTACACCGCTCCAGACAGGGCTTCAGCCTGATTCTTGAGGTTCACGCGGCCGCAGGTTTACTGCAGCAGCTTCATGACCGTCTGCTGCGAGGTGTTGGCCTGGGCCAGCACCGCAGTGGCGGCTTGCTGAATGATCTGCGTGCGTGCCAGCTCCGAGCTGGCTTTGGCGTAGTCGGCGTCCTGGATCGTGCTGCGCGAGGCGCTGGTGTACTGCGACACATTGGTCAGGTTGTCCACCGCATAGGTCAAGCGGTTGATCATGGCGCCGATGTCGGCGCGCGAGCTGTTGATGGTGTCGATACCCACATCAAGCGCCGCAAGCGCCTCGCTTGAATTGGGGGTTGACAGGATGTCCAGGTCCTGGATGCCCGCCAAAGCGGCCGTGTC
>JAIXWZ010000043.1 GCA_027491035.1 Comamonadaceae bacterium
CGCTGCCGCTGGCGGGCAGGTTGGCCGTGGGAACTGTGGCGCTCCAGGCGCCAGCGCCATCGGCGGTGACGGTCACATCTGCGCCCGTGCCGGTGGCGATGCTCACACCGCGGCCTGCCTCGGTCGTCCCTGAAAGCGCTACGCCGGCAGTGCGCTCGGTGGCGTTGATCACGCCGTCACTGGCGATCTGGGCGTTGCTCTGGATGACGGTGAGGCTGGGGGCGGCGGTGTCCACTACCGCAGTGCGTATGACAGCAGCGGTGTTACCGGCCGCGTCACTGCTGGTGACGGTAAAGCTCACCTCGCCGCTGGTGGGCAGGTTGGCCGTGGGAACTGTGGCGCTCCAGGCGCCTGCGCCATCGGCGGTGACGGTCACATCTGCGCCCGTGCCGGTGGCGATGCTCACACCGCGGTTGGCTTCGGTCGTGCCCGCAAGCACCACGCCGGCAGTGCGCTCGGTGGCGTTGATCACGCCGTCACTGGCGATCTGGGCGTTGCTCTGGGTGACGGTGAGGCTGGGTGCGGCGGTGTCCACCGTAGCAGTGCGGGTGACGGTGGCGGTGTTACCGGCCGCGTCACTGCTGGTCACGATGAAGCTCACCTCGCCGCTGGTGGGCAGGTTGGCCGTGGGAACTGTGGCGCTCCAGGCGCCAGCGTTATCCGCGGTAAACGTAGCTTCAGTTCGGCTGGCGACGGCGATCCTCACGTCGAGGCCGGGCTCGGTGCTGCCCGAGAGCTCCAGGCCTGTGGAGTTCTCGGCCGCATTGAGGATGCCATCGCCAGCAATGTCTTCGTTGGTCTGGGTGATCTGCAAATTGGGGGCAAGGGTGTCGAGCACGTAGGCCTGTGTGAGCACTGGGCCCTCGTTGGCAGCGGCATCGACCACCTTGAGCATGAGCGTGTTGGCGGCTACCAGCGTGACGCCAGACCAGCTCAGGCTGGTGCCGGCGAGGCTCTGGCCAAGGTCCAGCCAACTGGCCCCACCGTCGAGCGAGCCCAGCAGCGTCTCGTCGTTAAGCAGCGGAGCCGACAAGGTGGCGGTGATGGTCTGCAGGGCTATTCGGGTCACAAAGTCGCTGCTGCTCGCGCCGGTGTCGCTGCTCAGGCCCGGAGCTCTCACCGAGGTGTTGGGCGGCGTGACATCGACCAGGCTTTGTAACTCGGCCAGCGAGTCCACGGCGCTGCCGTCGTCCGGGCTGCTGGCGATCTTCCTGATCAGGTCGGTGGTGCGTCCTGATGTCAGGTTGGTCAGGCCCAACTCCTCAAGCGCCTCCTGCGTCGGTGCGGCAGCGCCGCCCGCTGCGGTCGACAACACCACGGTGATGGTGTCGGCCCAGGCTTGCAGCTTGCTGCGGCTTTGCACGGCAGCGGCGTTCTTGACGTCCAGGACGTTGTTCAATGCGTCGCGCTTGGCATCGCTGTCGACGCGGCGGATGCCCAGCGCGCTGAGCTGCGCCGCGTTCAGTCCGGCACCGTTGTTGTCCACGCCATCGGCCAGGTTCAACAAGGTGCCCCAGGCGGTGTCGATGCTGTCGATCTGCGCCGCGCTCAGGCCGATGGCCTGGCCCACTAGGCTAAACAAAGCCCGGGCCTGCGGGTCCGACTGGGCCACCAGGCGCGCGCCGCTGACCAGGTCCATCAGGCCCTCGGGTGAGAGGGTGCCCGTTTGCAGATCCAAACTGTCTGACAAGGCCTGGAGCATCCGGTCGGTGCCTTGGCCCTCGCCGGCCTCCATGCCCGACAGCGCAGCCAGCAGCTTGCCGTAGGCGTTGGCACGGCTGACATCAATTCGCCCCTCGATATCGATGATCGGTTCTGGGCTGGCCGTCATCAGGTCCAAGCCGCCCAGGCCCAGGGCCTGGGCCACCTTGAATTTGACCTGGTCGATTTGCTCGGCACTGATCGTGCCCAGCGTCAGGGCCGATGGTGCGTCCTGGCCACTGGCCAGGCCGAGCTTGCGCACCACCAGCTCGGTCAGCGGTGTGACGTGTGCAGTGGCAATGCCCGAGCTGCCCAGCACTGCGACCGAGCGCAGTTCGCCGTCGAGGTCGCGCGGCTGGCCCGTGGCTTCATCGATGTAGTCGTCCCCGTCGTCGGCATCGGTGACGCGCAGCAGCAGCGGGCCGGTGTAGCCCGACGGGATGCTCAGGGTGTAGCGGCCGCTGGCGTCGAGCGGCGCCTGTGCGATAAGGCGACCTGCGCTGTCGTAGGCGCTGATCACAAGGGTGTGGCCGGCAACCGCAGGCCCCAAGGTGATGGCGCCGCTGACTGTGGCGGTCTCTGAGACGGCGCCAGGGGACGGGGGCGCGGCTGAAGTCGACCGCGAGCTCAGACCCAGCAGAGCCACCCCGCCGGCGCCCAGCCCGAGGGTCCAGCCATCGGGCAGCCAGCTCGGGGTAGCTGACCCAAGGCCAGGCCCAGTCGAGGCAGCTGCCCAATCATCCGACCTGGGCAGGCCGGTCCGCACCCAATCGGGCGCTGTCACCGCGAGCCCAGCTTGCGCCACCGCGATCGTCGCCGCATCAGCGGGGCCCGCTGGCATCTCGGGTTCATCGGCCATTGGCGCTTCTGATGGCTCGACCTCCGGCTCCACTTGGCCCTCGGTGCGCTGTTTTCGCGCCGACTCCGCGCGCGCTTGGCGATGTGGTGGGGTCGCTGCCTTCTGGCCGGTGACGGGTGTGCCGATCAGTGCGGTTGGGTGGGTGAGCGGGTCAGATCGGTCTTTTTTCATGGCGCAGTGGGGCTTGAAGAGGCTCGATCGGTGGGTCTCGACGCGTTCAGTGGTTCACAAGGTTGGCTTGGGTGAGCCGGCAATCTGCTTTTACTTGTTAAATTTTGTGCAAAAGAGTGGCAGAAACCTCTTAACGCCTCTCATGCGGAACGCCGGTTTGGGCGAGGGCGGTCGCGCCCAGCCCGGGGGCTTTGCGAAATCTGATGGGGAATTTGTGTCGCAGGCCGTGCCCGAGCCCGCCCAGCTGAGCTGCTTTTTTTTCGAGGTTCCGGGCGGTCATCTCAGGCCGCTGCGGGGCCGTCGGCCATGGGTCGCCGTCCTGAATCGCGCAGCCTGATCGCGGCGACGGCCAGGCGGTTCGGGTTTTCCTGGGCTTTGCGCGCGATCTGAAATTGTGTTTTTCACGCCGGGCCTGCCGCCATGCGTGTCCTCCCTATTGTGGCGGGCGGCGCTTGCTGCGAACCTTGCGCCCGAGCGGGCCTGCGGGACCTGCGCTCGGCGGTCTCTCGGGGCCGTTTGTCATCGGAACCATCCCAAGGAACACCCATGAAGATACTCAAGATCGCAACGACCCTGGCTGCGGCCGGCTTGCTGGCCGCCTGCGGCACCCTTTCCCACGCGCCTGACGTGCCTGCAACCATGCAGCAAGTGCGGGTCAACATCTTCCCCGGTGGCTTCAACTGGCCGATCTGGGTGGGGCAGGAAAGGGGCTTTTTTGCCAACAACCGCATCGAAGTCAAGACCATAGACACGCCCAATTCGCGCGAGCAGCTCACCGGCCTGATCAACGGCAACTTCGAGATCGCCATGACCGCCGTCGACAACCTGCTGGCTTATCGCGAAGGGCAGGGCGCTGTGCCGATCGACGGCAGCAACCTGATCGCGGTGATGGGTGCCGACAACGGCTTTTTGCGTCTGGGTGTGCAGCCCAACATCAAGACCTTTGCGGACCTCAAGGGCACCAATGTGTCGGTTGACGCCCTGACCACAGGCTACGCCTTTGTGTTGCTCGAGGTGCTCGAGCGCAACGGCCTGGTGCTCGATCGCGACTACAAGACCGTGGCCGCAGGCGGCGTGCTGCAGCGCTACAACGCGCTGATTGAAGGCAAACATGCGGCCACCATGCTGATTTCCCCCTTTGACGTGTTGGCCAAGGAAAAAGGCATCAACGTCCTGTCCGACGCCTCGGCCGCCCTGGGCAGCTACCAGGGTCTGGTTGGCGGTGTGCGCAAGACCTGGGCCGACAACAACAAGCCCACCGTGGTCGGCTACATCCGAGGCTACCGCTCCGCTCTGGACTGGCTCTATGACCCGAAGAACAAAGAGGCAGCCCTCGAGATCTTCATGAAGAACGTCAAAGGTGCCACCCGCCAAAGCGCCGAGACCAGCTACGGCATCTTGCTCGATCCCAAGAACGGCTTCACCCGCGACGCCTCCATCAATGTCGCCGGGGTTCGCACCGCCGTGCAGCTGCGCGAGAAGTACGGCAAGCCGCAAAAGAAGATGCAGCCGGTCGAGAGCTACATCGACACCAGCTACCACCAGCAAGCCAGCCGGCGTTAAAGCCCGCTGGATCCGGGCAGCCCCCGTCGATCAGACCCCCGCAGGGGTGGTTGATGGGGGTCGGGTCAGGAGGCCGGTTTGCTGCGACGCGCAGCAATCTCCTGGCCCAAATCAATCACCGCCATGGCGTAGTAGCTGCTCCAGTTGTAGCGGGTGATCGCATAAAAATTCTCGGTGCCTGCCACATAGCTTGGCGTCTGGCCGCCGTTGAGCAGCTCGATCAAGGCCAGTGGGCCTTTGTGCTGCAGCGCTGCGCCTTGTAGCACGGCGCCTTTTGCCTGAAAACTGCCCACATTGAAGGTCGGCAAGATGTCTGGCGCCAGCAGGCTGGGCATGTCGGCGTTGTCGGCAAAGGCCACCGGGTAGTGGGTGGGCATGTC
>JAIXWZ010000059.1 GCA_027491035.1 Comamonadaceae bacterium
GAGCCCAGCAGCAAGGTGTAGCCGTCGGCCTTGGCGCGGGCGGCAAAGTCGGTGCCGATGTTGCCGCTGGCTCCGGTGCGGTTGTCCACATTCATGCCCTGGCCGGTGTTGGCTGCCACCTTCTGCGCCACGATGCGCGCCACCACGTCGACCGCCGAGCCCGCCGCAAAGGGGTTGACCCAGGTCACTGGCCGCGCGGGCCAGTCACTGGCCTGGGCGGCAGCGCCCAAGGGGGCCAGCACGAGCGGGAGGGCGGCCAGGCTGGCCAGAGCCAGTCGACGGGGTGTTTGCGGCAAGCGCATGGGCATGAGGATCTCCGAGAGGTTGAGGGACAAACACGGCGCGCCATCGTGCGATGGCCGCGTCAATCAGGCCGGTTTTTATCACGCCGTGGGCCCATGCGCGCTGCGCGGGGGCGGTGCCGCAGGCGGCATCGGGTCTTTGCAGGCGGGCCCTGGCCGCACTCAGGCGGGCAGCTCGAGCAGCTCGCGTGGCAGGCTCCAGGCCGCTTGCGCGCCCTCGGCGGTGATGAGGAACTGGTCTTCAATGATGAAGCCGCCTTCGCCATCGACATAGATCGGGGTTTCGAAGGCCAGCACCATGCCCGGCTCGATCGGCTCGTGCGCCTGCGCAGCGATGAAGGGGGGCACCTCACAAAACGTGTCGTGCCCCAGGCTGTGGCCAAAGTGGCCGCGGCTGAAACCCGTGAAACCGGCGCGCGCGATCGCCCGTGTGGCGCGCGCATGAACCTCGCTGAGCAGGTGGCCGGGGCGCAGCACCTCCAGTCCCGCCGAAAAAGCGTCCTGCAGAGCCTGCATGATCTGCCGCGTGCGGGGCCGGGCCCGACCGAGCACATAGGTGCGGCCGCTGTCGGAGCTGTAACCCTCGACCAGGCAGCCGACATCGAACTTGAGCACGTCGCCCACGCCAATGGCCCCGCCGCCCTGCCAGGGCAGTGGCCCCACCGTGGTGTACTCCCACTGGCCGGTCAATTTGGCGCCGGTGCGCCCGACCTCGTCGGCCACGCCTTGCTTCCAGGCTTGCGCGATCGCATCGCGGTGCACGCCGGCTCGCACGCTGGCCAGTGCCTGGTGCATGCCCGCCTCGGCCAGGGCCGCGGCCTGTTTGAGCCGTGTGATTTCACGTGGGCTTTTGACCGCCTTGATGGCAGCGATCACCGCGCTGGCGTCGACCCAGTCGATGCCAGGCAGCACCTGCTTGAGCAGGGCAAAGTCGCTGACCGGCCAAAAGTCCAGGTCCAGGCCGATGCGTGCGCCCTGCAAGCCGCGCTGGCGCAGCAGGGCCCCGAGCTGCTCGAATGAGGTGCGTGCGTCGAAGGCCGCAGGCCTAGCAAAGCCAGTCGGACGGTCGCGCCAGGCCTTTTGCAGCAATTGGGCGGCGCTGGCATCGGCATCGGCGATCCAGGGCCGGATGTCGGCCGTCTCGACCCAGTCACTGTGGGTGAGCACCTGGGCCGCCCCGAGCGCGCGCACCGCATGAGTGGCAAACAGTTCGGTGCTCACCGCGGCAATCGGCTCGCCCGCCGGTGCCGGCAGCAGCGCCAGCGCGGCGCCGGCACGGCGAAACAGGCTGGCCACTCCGGCGGGTGCGCCGGTGGCCCAGGCGTAGCTTTCGGGCTTGGACAGCACGATGGCGTGCAGCCCGGCTTGCTGCATCAGGCGCTGGGCGCGGGCCCGGTTGACGTCGCTCATTGGCGCTCCAAATCAGCTGCCGTACGACAACGAAGGCAGCCAGGTGGCCAGGCCGGGCATCAGGGTCAGCAGCAGCACGCCCAGCATGAGGAGCAGCCAAAAGGGCAGGGCGCCCACCGATGCCTGGGCCAGATTGACCTCGTGTCGGCTGATGCCCACCAGCACAAACAGGTTCATGCCCACCGGCGGCGTCAGCATGCCGATCTCGATCATGATGGTCACGACCACGCCCAGCCAGATCGGGTCGAAGCCGACTCCGGTCATCAGGGGAAAGACCACTGGCAGCGTCATGACCATCATGGACAGGCCGTCGAAAATCATGCCCAGCAGCAGGTAGATGAGCACGATCACCCCCAGCAGCTCCAGCGGCGACAGCCCCAGGGCCGACACCGCTTCAAGCATTTTTTGCGGCAGCTGCAAGATGCTGATGGACTGCGCCAGGATCACCGCACCCAAAAACACGAAGGCGATCACGGCAAAGGTGCGGGCTGAGCTCAGAAAGGTCTGCAGCAGCCGGCGCCAGGTCAGGTTGCCCCGGGTAAAGCCCAGCAAAGTGGCTGCCGCCACGCCGACGGCGGCCGATTCGGTGGGCGTGGCCAAGCCCGCAAACAGGCTGCCCAGCACCGCCAAAATGAGCACGAGGATGGGCCAGACCGCCAGCGCCTCCTTGAGCGTGGCGCCCCAGGGCAGAGGCTGCTCGGCCGGCACGAGGCCCGGCTTGCGGCGCGTTTGGATCTCGATGTAGACCATGAACAGCGCGGCCATCATCAGCCCCGGAATCACGCCGGCCAAGAACAGCTTGCCGATCGAGGTGTCGGTCAGGGCGCCGTAAATCAGCAGCGACAGGCTTGGTGGGATGAGCAGGCCCAGCGTGCCGCCTGCGGCCAGCGTGCCGACCACCATCTTGCGCTCATAGCCGCGCTGGGCCAGTTGCGGGTAGGCCACCGAGCCGACCGCCGCCGAGACCGACATCGACGAGCCGCTGACCGCACCGAAGACGGTGCACACCGCAATATTGGTGTGCAGCAGCCCACCGCGCAGGCGCGCGAACAGGGGCGACAGTGCTTTGTAGATGCCGCCGGCCAGGCCGCTGGCCACCAGCACATCGCCGAGCAAAATGAACAGCGGGATGGCGGTGAGCGTGAACTCGCCCAGCACATTGAAGACCGCCTGCACGCCCAGGCGCGTCGCACCGCCGCCAAAAAAATGCAGGATGGCAAAGCCGGTCAGGCCCAAGGCCGCGCCCAGCACCGCCCCGCTGAGCACGGTGGCCCCCAAGAGACCCAACAAAACAGACCAGATCATGCGTGCACCGGCCCATCGTGGTGCGGCCGAGTCGGGCGCACGGCCCGCCAGGCGCCCGCTGCCCCAGCCGCCGCCATGGCCAGCGTGCCGAGCAAGAGGAAGGGCGCCAGGGGCAAGCGAGACTGCTCAGACAGCAGGCCGAGCTTGGCGGTGAATTCGTAAATGCCCCAGGCTTCGCGCACGAACACTGCGCAAAACGCGAGCAAGAGCAATTGCCCAAGCACAAACAGCAGGCGCTGCCCAAGTGCGGGCAGGCGCTCGGACAAGACCGTGACGCGGATATTGATTTCACCGAGCACCGTGCTGGGCAGCAAGGTGAAGACGGCCAGCGTCATCAGCAGACCCGAGAGCTCTTCGGTAAAGCCGAAGGGACGCCCCCAGATGTAGCGCATGACCACGGCCGCCAGCACCAGCAAGAAGATACCGGCCAGCGCGGCGGCGCCGACGCCCGCCAAGGCGCCGGCCATGATGCGCAGGGCTCGCTCGATCAAGTCGCCGGCCCGCCCGCCTGCGCTCATTGCGGCAGGGCCTGCAAGATGCGCTGCCGATAGGCCACGGCATCACCGCCGGTTTCGCGGGCCAGCACATCCCAGGTCTCCAGCGCCGACTTGCGCAGCGCGGCGCGGTCGGCTGCGGGCATCACCGCGTGGAAGGTCACGCCCTGGCTCTGCAGCTTCTCGCGCGCAGCCCTTTCAGCAGCGGCGTCGCCGTCGAAGTTGAAGCTGACCCGCTCGAGTTCGGCCACCGCCTCGTTAAAGCCCCGCTTCAGATCGGCCGGCAGAGCTGCCCACTTGCCTTTGTGCGCCAGCAGCGCATAGGGCGCTGGCGGGAAGGGGAAGCCCGTTGGGGTGATGTGCTTGGCCACCTCTTGCAAGGAGATGGTGTTGGCAAAGCGCGGCGCGTACAAGGCGCAGTCGACCACGCCAGTCTGCATGGCGGCGTACAGCTCGTTTTGCGGCACGATCTGCGCGGCCACGCCCAGGCGCTTGAAGGTCTCGACCTGCTCGCGGCTGCCCACGCGCAGCTTTTTGCGTTTGAGCTCATCGAGTGTGCGCACCGGCTCGCGGCAAAACAGCGCGGCATCGACAATCGAAAAGCCCAGGAAGCCGGGCACCTCGATATTCCACTTGGCAATGCCCTCCTTGAGCACCGCCTTGAGCGCCGGCAGCGCCTTGAGGTGCTCCTGCGCATCGGCCACCAGGCCGTAGACGTAGAGGTTGGCCAGCGCCGGCGCATCGCGGCCGACAAAGGGCGGCCAGATAAAGCCCAGCTCGGGCGTGCCCACCTGCATGAAGCGCAGCGCATCGGCGTCCCTCAGACCCAGGGCGCCGCCCTCGGAGACGGCGATTTTCATCTTGCCGCCGGTGCGCTTTTCCACATCCGCTGCAAACGCGCGAATCTGCACCGATTCCGGCCTTGTGGGGGCGTAGCTGTTGTTGAATTTCCATTCGGTCTGGGCGTGCACGCCGCCGAGCAGGCCCAGGGACAGGGCGAGCGCGGTAGAGGCGCGTTTGAGGGCTGGGCTTGAAATCATCGGTTCCTCCTGGGTGTGGGATGGGGTCGCGGGGCGATTCTAAGATCTCAAAGCGCTCACCTGGGTCATGAGCTTATGCCCCCGGCACCGGTGTTTGCTCCGCCCGACTTCGGGCAGGTTGCCGGATTTGGCGACAATGGGGGCGGGCCCGGATGGTGAAATGGTAGACACAGCGGACTTAAAATCCGCCGCTTCCTTAAACGGGGCGTACGAGTTCGAGTCTCGTTCTGGGCACCAGGCTGGCCGATCGTGCTCGGCACGGGATGCGCAGCCGTGCTGAGCAGCTCGGCGCGGCGTTAAGATTGGCCTCATGTCGAATTTTTCTTCCCCCTTCGAGATCCACGTGCATGGCGATGTGCCGGTTCGCCCCGAGGTGAGCTATGAGCAGCTGCAGGAGGCGCTCAAGCCGATGTGGAAGTACGCGGGCGCTCGCTCGCTGGCTGCCGGTGCGGCCAGCGCCTATGAGGAGGAGCCTGGCATCCGCTTTGATGCGCAGGAGCATGTGCTGCAGATGTGCTGGACCGTCAGCGGCGACGATGACTTCAGGCAGGTGCTCGAAGAGGTCTGCATGGCGCTCAACGACCTGGCCTCGACCGGCGCGGCCATCGAGGTGACGTTTTACGATGCCGATTTCGACGAGGAAGCGCAAGACGACGAGGAGTCGCAGGCGCGCGATGACTTCGTGATGTTCTTCGTCGGCCCCACGCCTGCGGCCATCATGCAGGTGCAGCGCGATCTGCTGGTGCAAGACACCATCGGCCTGCTCGAGCGCCACTTTGACAGCAGCGAGCTCGGTGACGTGGTGCAGGCCATCGATCGCCTGTTTGAAAAGCGCTTCAACGACCTGGTCAGCTCGATGCAGCTCGGCCGTCCGCCCCGCGGCCCCGGGGGCTCGTCGGGCGGCCACGGCGGCGGTCGCAAGCCGCGGCATTTGCACTGAGCAAGCTGGCCTGGCACCCTGCTTGGCCCACCCAGGCGCTGCCCGCGCCTCAATCGGGCAAATCGATCGACTCCACCGCGTGCGCCGCGTCCAGCCAGCGGCTTGCCGCCTGTTGCAGCTGTCGGCCCGTGCCGGTGCACTGCAGCCAAAGGTGGCCAGGGCCCGCTGCCGCGCTGGATTCGACAGCAGCGCCCAGCCGGTGCCGGGTCTGCCGGGCCACCGAGGGGCCGGTCTCCAGCAGGCTGACACCTGCACCCACCAACTCCTGCAGCAAGGGCGCGACCAGCGGGTAGTGGGTGCAGCCGAGCACCACTGTGTCGATGTGGCCTTCGCTTCTCGCACAGTCTCCGAGGGCGCCTACGTGGGCTCTTGCGCACTCGAGCAGCGCGGCCGCGCTGTGCGCGCTGCCATCGAGGCTGTTTTCAATCGCCAGGGCCAGACCGTCGCAGGCGCGCAGCACAAACTGAGCCTGCTTTTGCAGGGGCTCGAGCAAGCGCGCGAATTTGTCGCTGTGCAAGGTGCCTCGGGTGGCCAGCACGCCAATGCGGCGGGTCTGGCTCAGTGCCACCGCCGGCTTGAGAGCGGGCTCGACGCCAATGATGGGCAGGTCCGGGTGCTCGCTGCGCAGCTCTTCAATGGCCGCAGCGGTGGCGGTGTTGCAGGCCACCACCAGGGCGTCGATGCGGCGCTCGCGCAGATGCGCGGTGATGCGCCGGGCGCGGCGCAGTACATGGGCGCTCTCGCGCTCCCCGTAGGGGCTGTGGCCGCTGTCGGCCAGGTAGATCATGTCTTGGCCGGGCAGTTGCTCACGCAGGGCGCGCAGCACGCTCAGGCCGCCGATGCCGCTGTCGTAGACCCCGATCACGGCCACCGCGCTGGTCCGTCGGTTCAGGCTGGCACGACCGCGATGGACTTGAACTCACCTGAAGCAATGCGCCGGCTCCACTCGGCCGGGCCGGTGATGTGGGCGCTGGTGCCACCCGAATCGACCGCCACGGTCACGGGCATGTCGACCACGTCGAATTCATAGATGGCCTCCATGCCCAGGTCGGCAAAGCCAACCACCTTGGCGGTCTTGATGGCCTTGGAGACCAGGTAAGCGGCGCCGCCGACGGCCATCAGGTAGGCGCTCTTGTGTTTCTGGATCGCCTCGATCGCCGTGGGACCGCGCTCGGCCTTGCCGATCATGGCGATGAGCCCGGTTTGCGCCAGCATCATCTCGGTGAATTTGTCCATGCGGGTGGCGGTGGTCGGGCCGGCCGGGCCCACGGCCTCGCCCTTGACCGGATCGACCGGTCCCACGTAGTAGATGACGCGGTTGGTGAAGTCGACCGGCAGCTTTTCGCCCTTGGCCAGCA
>JAIXWZ010000095.1 GCA_027491035.1 Comamonadaceae bacterium
AAAAACCAATGGAGCAAGATCAGCGAGGAGCAGCTCAGTGCGACCGCTGGGAAGCGAGAAAAGCTTTCTGCAAAAATCCAAGAGGTGTACGCCGTTAACAAGGACGAGGCGGAAAAGCAGATCAAGGCCTTTGAAGACAAGGCTCAAAATCCACAAGCCAGCAAGACTGGGTTGGGCTAAGAATTTTGGTATCGCCGTGATCTGTAGCACCGATCACGATTGAGGGCTGCGCCGCGAGCACTTATGCGCCGCGAGCACTCACGCATCACGGGTCATTCGGTGATGCGTTTTTTTTCGTCTTCCTGCCCCAGCACACCCGCTGCCGCCCCAGCCCTTGCTGCCGCCGTCTTCAGGGGCGCTCAAAACCTTGGCAGCACGGCCCGATGCTGCTGCATGAAGCCGCACGCTCGGGGGAGCAGCTTTGGGGCTACGGACCCAGTGGCGTTTTGGGCTGGGTGGTCGTCATCGTCCTGGTATTGATGGGACGGCTGTAGCGCTTGACTGGCCGGCAATGCCAAGGACGTCTGTCTCGAACAAGCCAAGGCCAGCTGCATCACTGCTGCCAAAACCAAGTTTGGCAAGAACTGAATGCTGCGATGCTGAGCTGAGAAGCATTCTCTATGCTCGCTCAGCTGCCTCCCGATCCGGCGAGCCAGGATCGTTTGGGGCGGTTGGTGGAAAGGACCCAGCAACCGGTTCGGTTGCCCGCCGACCAGCCTGCGGGTCGCTGGGCGCCTGATGGCTGTCATTCCCCTTCAATTTAAACTGATAAGTCACAAAATGAACGGATCCGTCTAAATTGCGACTATTATGACCAAGCTGTAGGCCCAACCCAGGTGATGTCGACAGCTACCGATACCCCTCATTCCAAACTTCTTCAGGATCTCTCATGAAAAAACTGCTCATTTCGTCCGTTCTGGCTCTGGCGGCACTGGGTGTCCAAGCCAAGGACATCGTAGAGACCGCGGTCGCCGCTGGTGACTTCAAGACCCTGGCCACCGCCTTGGGTGCCGCCGGTTTGGTTGACACGCTCAAGGGCAAGGGCCCCTTCACTGTGTTCGCGCCGACCGATGCCGCTTTTGCCAAGATCCCCAAGGCAGACCTCGACGCCTTGCTCAAGGACAAGGCCAAGCTCACCGCTGTTCTGACCTATCACGTGGTGCCCGGCAAGGTCATGGCTGCAGACGTCAAGGCCGGTTCGGTCAAGACTGTGCAGGGCAGCAATCTGACTGTGACCACCGCAGGCGGCGTCAAAGTCAACAACGCCAATGTCGTGAAGACCGATATTGTCACGAGCAACGGCGTCATCCACGTCATCGACACCGTCGTGATCCCCAAGTAATCTTGGCAAGACCCGTCCACGGCACCGAGGTGCCCCAGAGGGACCCCCACCCTCTCATTGGCCTTGGTACCTGACGATGTCCCTAGGGTTGGCACCGCAACCCCGCAAACGCCCCGTGAGGGGCGTTTTTGTTTTTGTAAGCTGCGCAGGCTGAGCGGGCCTGTACGCCTGCTGCGAGACCATGCAGCCGTCTTGATTGCAAAGCTCGCGCCGCAATCACCGACGCTCGCCATGCCGTGACCTGAGCCGAGCGGATGCTTTCGCGCTGCGATAATCTGCGGCCGGGGTGACGGCGGGCCGATCACGTTGCGATCGATGGCGTTGCGACGGGTGGCGTCAATGGTTGCCCGCCGTGTTTCAAAAGGGTGATGCATGCAGACAGAGTCGAGGGTGGTGCTCAATGTGGGCTGCGGCCCCAAAGGGCGGGCGCATGGGTTTGCGGGGCTGTCCGACTGGCGCGAGGTGCGCATGGACATCGATCCGGCGGTGCTGCCCGATGTGCTCGGGACGATGACCGACATGGCCACCGTGGCCACAGGCACGGTCGACGCCATTGTTTCGAGCCACAACATCGAGCATCTTTACCCTCACGAGGTGCCATTGGCCTTGGCCGAGTTTGTGCGGGTGCTCAAGCCCGACGGGGTGGCGCTGATCACCTGCCCCGACCTGCAGTCGGTCTGTGCCCGCGTGGCCCGCGGCGAACTGGCCTCGCCTCTGTACACCTCGGGCGCCGGCCCGATCGCGGCCATCGACATCTTGTTTGGCCTTCGAACCGCCATGGCGGCCGGCAATCTGTACATGGCCCATCGCTGCGGCTTCACGCTCGACGTGTTGGCCAACACGCTGCAAGCCTGCGGTTTTGCACGCTGCGTCGGCCAGGCCCGCCCCGAGCAATTTGACCTGTGGATGGTCGCCTCCAAAGCCGAGCTCGACAACGCCACCCTCCACCAACTGGCCAGCCGTCACCTGCCATTTTGAATCGCGCCACTGAAACATCCCCGTCATCGCGAGGCACGAAGCGCCGCGGCAATCTCGGCTGTTGTGCGACCGCCCAGAGATTGCTTCGTTCCTCGCAATGACGGGGTGGGGGCGCCATGACGGGGTGGGGGCGCCATGACGGGGTGGGGCGCAATGACGGGGCGGGCGCAATGACAGGGCGGCCTCGCCGTGACGGATCACCCCGCCCACTCAAGCGCCAGCCGTTACCGCCACCCGCAGCCTGTTTCAATCTTTCACTTGCCGGGCCACACCGGGCCAGGCCCGCAGGCCCGATGATGGGCCATGGCTTTCCAGTCCTTGCCCCACTCAAACGCCGCCAGCACCCAGGCGGCCGCTTTGCTGGGGGGCCGTCATGGCCTGGAGCCGGTCGAGACCACCTTGCTCATTCCGCTGGTCGCGCGCGCTTATGGCGATCAGCTCTTTCCTGACATGGCCGTTCACGATCGCTGCGCTGCCATTGCGCTGGCGGGCTTGCACGAGGACGAAGACGATGTTGAGGAGTTTTTGCAAGACCGCCTGAGCGTGTACGGCGTGCTCTCGCGCACCCGCATCTTCCGCCAGCTGGCCACGGATTTCTTTAGTCGGCATCGGCAGAGCTGGGGCGTCAACCTCGGCTGTGGACTGTCGTCCTATTTTCAGTGGCTTGACCGGCAAGACAACCACTGGCTCGACGCCGACCTGCCCGCCGTGATGACGCTGCGGGAGAGCCTGTTGCCCACGCTCGGCCCGCGCCATCACAGTGCCAGCGTCGATCTGCGCCGGGCGCATTGGTGGCGATCGCTTGGCTTGCCCCAGGGGCCCCGCGCGCAGCCGGTGTGGGTCATGCTCGAGGGGGTGCTGATGTACCTGCAGCCCGAAGAGGTCATGCAGGTGCTGCGCGAATTTGCCTGCCATGCACCCCCGGGCTCCGAGCTGGTCTGCGACAGCCTGAGCTGGATGGCCACCGGCTGGGCCAGCCTGCATCCGTCGGTCTCGCACACCGACGCGCAGTTTGCCTGGGGCGCTCGCCAAATGAGCGACTTCACCGCGATCGATCCGCGCCTGCGCAAGCTCTCAGAGCACGCCGTGCTCGACGGCTACAACCTGGCCACCGCCTGGCTGTGCCCGGGCTTTCGCGCCCTCTGGGGCGTACCGGCCTACGGCATCGTGCGCCTGGGCCTTGCTCAAGCCCGTTAAACTACGGCCTGTCGCCGCGCGGTCCAGCACCGCATCGGCCGACGCCCGGAGACTTGGGTGAGTGGTTTAAACCAGCAGTCTTGAAAACTGCCGAAGGGGTGACCCTTCCGTGAGTTCGAATCTCACAGTCTCCGCCAGATACCAAGCAAATATGCGCATTCCGGGCACTTTTTTGTTTCGGCATACCATAAAACATACCAAACGCAGATGCGCTTGGTTCAATCGAAATCCCGATCCCCGTACCGGCATCTTGCGCGGCTTGGCGCCGTCAGCCTGATTTGAATCCGCCGCTGCCAGGCGTCCCTTGAGGCGTTTATTCTTCGCCCAGTCCAGACCCCACCGTACCCCCACCCCCGTCTTTGGGCCAAGGCCGCTCAGCATCCGGCAATCACTGTTTTGCACAGATCATCAAAAAATCTGGGCATCTTTGTCTAACGCTTGACTTCAGGGTAGTATGCGCTCGTGGTGCGGCATCGCTGGTCTTTGCTGAGGACCATGTCTATGGT
>JAIXWZ010000142.1 GCA_027491035.1 Comamonadaceae bacterium
CAGGGCCTGCTGAGGCAGCAGGTGCTGGATGAGGACGCTCAGACGTTCAGACACGGGACTCCAGAAAGCTCGGCAGACGCTGGGCGCCAAACCGCCCGATTTTATAGACCTGCGGCCCATACGGCGGCAGCGCCAATGTCGCCCGCGGGCCAGTTGGCGCAAAAAAGTTATCTAGATCAGACACTTACGAGATCTTTAAAAGGTTGTTTTCTTGACCGATGCCCGCCCACGGGCTAAGCTCGGAACCAGCTCGGGATGAGCCTGAACGAAACAGCGCCCGCTTTGACCCACTGCCGCCCCGAGCCCACCCAAGACGTGCCATGAAACGACTGTCGCTCTCCTGCCTCGCCAGCTTGCTGCTGATCACGGCGGGTGCGCGCGCGGATGTTTTGGGCGACTTTCTCATGCAAAAGGGCTTGATCGCCGCCGCCGAAAGTGCGCCGGCGCCCCTGCCCACCGCCTCGGCACTGGCCGTTCACGCCATGGGCTTTATGGGCGTGCCCTACAAGTGGGGCGGCAACGACGCACAAACCGGGCTCGACTGCAGCGGCTTTGTACAGGCGGTGTACCAGCAGATCACCGGCGTGGTGCTGCCGCGCACCTCCGAGCGCCAGGCGGCCGCCACGCAGGCGATCGCGCCGCATGAACTGGCGCCCGGCGACCTGGTGTTTTTCAACACGATGGGGCAGCCCAACAGCCATGTGGGCATCTACATTGGCGAGGGCCGTTTTGTACACGCGCCGCGCACAGGCAGCCGCATCAAGCTCGAACGGATGTCGGCCTCCTACTGGAGCACCCGGTTTGATGGGGCCCGGCGGGTGACCCACCCTTCGAGCGTGCTGGCTCAGCAAACAGCGCCCCAGAGCGTCTCCCTCGACCGCTGACTTCGCCCCCCGACTTGCCCGGGCGCCCAGCGCGCCCAAGCATCAGGCGGGTGGCGTGCCCTCGGCTTTGGCGATTTGCGCTTCGACAAACTTGCGGTAAAGGTCGTTGAGCTTGGGTTGGCGCAGCTGAACCTCGGGCCATTCCAGGTCAAAAGGCAGTCCCATCCACTGGCTCATTTTCTTGAGCTCAGCATTGCACAACTTGATGGATTTGCGAGACGCCTCAAAACTCTCGACCTCCTCGGTCGTGAGCTCCTCACGCGGATTGACGGCCAGGTCGGCCTCCAGCAGCACCAGCTGGTCGTGGGCCACGCTGCGCTCGCGCCGCACCGAGTCGGCCGAACGCTGGTTCGGGGGGGGCGCCGCGGGCGCTTGCTGCACCGCGATGCGACTGACAAGGTCACGAAAGCCCTGCTGCGTAAAAAAATACAGCAAGACGATCAAGACCAGCAGCAAGGTCAGCAAAAGGATGACAACAGTCAGTGCGGTGTCCATGGCATACCCCATCAGTGGGCATTGGGCTCAATCGGTAGAGCTGCTATGGTATTGCGTTTTGACCAATGCTCGGCAGCAGCAACCGGTTTTTTTTGAGATTCGCCCTCGGCCCTTGAGCGCCCATGCCGCCGGTTGCGCAGGCGGCCCCAAGGACCTGACAATCGCAGCCACCCTCCTGCCTTGCACCATCAAAGACCCTTTGAAAGCTCCCTTTAAAAGCCCTCTTCAAGAGCCCCTATGAAAACCACCCGATCACGCCTTTACCGTGCCACCGCCACAACCGCCCTGCTGCTGGCCCTGGGCTGCGCCACCGCCCGGGCGCAAGCCACGCCGCCAGCGCCGTTTGTCACCTGCGCCGCCGCCCAGGTCGAGCAGGAGCCGGCCGATGTGCGCATCGCGGCCGTCGGCGACCTGGTGTTCACCGAGAACTCGCAGATCAATCGGCGCGCCTTCAACGACTTCCTGCCGCTGCTCTCGAGCGCCGATCTGGTGCTGGGCAATCTCGAGGGCGCCATCACCACCCACGACAAGCCGCGCAAGGCCTATGTGCCCGGCCGCTCCTATGCCTTTCGCTTTCCGGTGGACACCGCCGAGGTGCTCAAGCGGGCCAACTTCCATGTGATGTCGATTGCCAACAACCACGCCAACGACTACGGGCCCATCGGCTTTGCCGACACCTTGCAGCACCTCAAGGCTGCTGGGCTTGAGTCCACTGGGCTCAAGGGCAGTTTTGTGATCCGCAGCGTCAAGGGCATCAAGGTGGGGGTGATCGCGCTGGCGCACTACCCGGTCTACAACAACGTGCTGGAGATCGAAGCCACGGCCCAACTGGTGTCCGAGGTGCGCAGCCAAAGCGATGTCGTGGTGCTGTTCTACCAACTCGGCGGCGAGGGCGACGCGCATGCGCTGCTGGGCAATGATGACGTGGTGTTTCTGGGCGAACAGCGTGGCAACGCGCGCAAGTTTGCGGCGGCCATGGTCAAAGCCGGCGCGGGGGCGCTGATCGGCCACGGACCGCACTTGGTGCGCGCAGCCGAATGCATGCAGGGCGTACCAGTCCTGCACTCCATCGGCAACTTTGTCAGCTCCGGCGGCCTGAGCGTGCGCAGCCTGGCCAACGTTGCCGTGATGGCCGAGGTGCTGGTCGATGGCCAGGGGCGCGTCAAAGGGGTGCGGGCCACGCCCGCAACGTTTGACAAGGAGCGCCTGCCCATGATCGACGCCAGCGGGCGGGCGCTGCATCTGATCAACTGGTTCAACCGGCAGGCCAGCCGGACGCTGCCCGGCTTTGAGCCGCTGAACTTTCCAGCCCAGGCCGAGCAGCAGGACGGTTTTCGCAAATGGCTGCGCTCCACGCCTTTTGGTGCGCAGTTGCCGGCACAGGACTGAGCGGGCTGTCTTCATCGGAGAACTCGCCCAAGATAGGCAGGCAAGTGCAACTGCGCATACATGAACAGGTAGACGCCAAACGAAACCGCAACCCCCTGCGCGTCGGGCCGCCAGAAGTGCGCGCGCCCAAGGCGGGCCAATGGTTCGAGGCCACGCCCCGCAAAGATCGGCTGCATCACTTCGACGCGGCCAACGGACAACGTCTGGACGACTCAACGACTCCACCATGACCGCCTGGCCCTACCCCTACTGGATCGCGCACCGCGGCGCCGGCAAGCTCGCGCCCGAAAACACGCTGGCGGCGTTCAGGCTGGGCGCGAGCTACGGCTACCGCATGTTCGAGTGCGACGCCAAGCTCAGCGCCGACGGCACCGTCTTCCTGCTGCACGATGCCACGCTCGAGCGCACCACCAATGGCAGCGGCCTGGGCGGGCAGCGCACCTGGAGCGAGCTGTCGCAGCTCGACGCCGGCAGCTGGCACACGCCCCAGTACGCGGGCGAGCCGCCCTGCAGCCTGGCGGCGCTCGCCCGCTTTTGTCTGGCCGGTGGCTTTGCGCTGAACATCGAGATCAAGCCCACGCCGGGCCTGGAGCGCGAAACAGGCGCCGAGGTGGCCCGTCAGGCCGCGCAACTGTGGTCAGGCGCCGCGGTGCCCCCGCTGCTGAGCTCCTTCAAGCCCGAGGCACTGGCGGGAGCGCGCGCCAGCGCGCCGCATCTGCCGCGCGCCCTGCTGCTCGACGCCTGGTCCGACGGCTGGCTGCAAACCGCCGTGAGCCTGGGCTGCTGCGCCATCGTCGCCCACCACCGCCTCTACGACGCGCCGTCGGTGGCCAAGATTGGCGCGGCGCAGATGCGCTGCCTGAGCTACACCGTCAATGAAGCGGCCCATGTCCAGGCGCTGCAGGCCCTGGGCATCGACGGCATCATCACCGACCGGCTCGACCTGTTTGCGCCGGCCTTGCGGGGCGCGCCCGGCGGGCCGCCAACGCACGCATGAGAAATTCATGAGAAATGCATGAGGAGCGCATGAGCCGCGCCTTGCCGCTGCACCAGTGGCCCGCCGAGCAAAGGGCGCAAATTGCCGGCGTGATCACCGACATCGACGACACGTTGACCGAAGGCGGCCACCTCATGGCGCAGGCGCGCAGCGCCTTGCAAGAGCTGGCCGATGCCGGCGTGCCAGTGATCGCGGTCACTGGGCGACCCGTGGGCTGGAGCCTGCGCTGCCTGGGCGGGCCCGGCGCGCTGGGACAAGCGCCTTGGCCCTTGCTGGGCGTCGTCGCAGAAAACGGCGCGGTGGCCCTCTGGCGCGGCCCTGATGGCCAGGTACTGCGGCGCTACCGCGCTGGCAGCGCCACCCGGCAGGCGAACTGGCAGCGCCTGCAAGCAGCGCTTGCGGCCGTCGAGCAGGCGGTGCCGCAGGCGCGCCGCGCGCAGGACAGCGGCGGCCGCGAGACCGACATCGCTATCGACCACAGCGAGTTCCATCACCTCAGTGCAACGCAAATTGAACAGGTGGTCGAGTTGCTGCGGGGTCATGGCCTGCGCGTGAGCATCAGCAGCATCCACATCAACGCCTGGTTGGGCGACCATGACAAATGGGTCGGCGCCTGCTGGGCGGTGGAGCACTGGCTGGGCCAGGAGCTGAGCGAGCAGTTGGCACACTGGGTCTACATCGGCGACTCAAGCAACGACGAGGTCATGTTCGAGCACATGCAACACAGCGCCGGCGTGGCCAATATCGCCCGCTTTCTGGATCGGCTGGAGCATGCGCCACGCTACCTGTGCGCGCAGGCGCGCGGAGCCGGTTTTGCGGAACTGGCCAGCGCCCTGCTGCAAGTGCGCGCCGCGCGGCCGCGCTGAAGACCCAGAGCAACAGCCTCGCGTAAAAAATGGTCACCGCAGACCGCCAACGCTTTGAGCGAGCGCGGTAGGCCGCGCACAATCGCGCCATGGATGCCTCGCCTCGTTCGAGCCTGACCCCGAGCCTGAACCCGGACCTGCCACCGGCCAGTGGCCCGCAGGCCCTGCAAACCAACGCCCAGCACCATCTGCAAGCCGTGCTGCATGAACTGGCCGGCCCGCAGGCGCGTCCGCGCGGCGATCAGGTCGATGCGGTTCAGGCGCTGTTGCCCAAGGCCTCGCGGGTGCTGCTGGTGCAGGCCACCGGCTGGGGTAAATCAGCGGTGTACTGGGCCGCCACGCGGGCCCTGCGCGCCAGCGGCGCAGGCCCCACGCTGGTCATCTCGCCGCTGCTGGCGCTCATGCGCGACCAGATCGCAGCGGCGCAGCGGGCGGGCTTGCAGGCGGCCAGCGTGAACTCGACCAACCTCGACGAGTGGGACGGGGTGTTTGAGCGGCTGGACGCACAGACGCTGGACGTGCTGCTGGTCTCGCCCGAGCGCCTGGGCAATCCGCGCTTTGCCGCTCGGCTCGGGCATCTGCTGAGCCAACTGGGCCTGATCGTCATCGACGAGGCGCACTGCATCAGCGACTGGGGCTTTGATTTTCGGCCCGACTACCAGCGCCTGGCGCGTGCGCTGCTGGCCACGCCCACGGCCAGCGTGCTGGCCACCACCGCCACAGCCAATGAACGGGTCACCCGCGACATCGGCCGGCAGCTGGGCACCGATTGCGTGACGTTTCGCGGCACGCTGGCTCGCTCATCGCTGACGCTGTCGGTGGTGCCGGGGCTGTCGTCGCTGCAGCGCTACGCCTGGATCGCCGATGCGCTCGAGCGCCTGCCCGGCTCGGGGATTGTGTATGTGCTGACCGTGGCCGAAGCCGAGCGGCTGAGCGCTTTTTTGCGCAGCCTGGGCCACGAGGTTCGCGCTTACAGCGGACAAAGCGACACCGACGGGCGTCTGCACATTGAAGAGCAGCTGCGCCATAACCAGATCAAGGCCGTGGTCGCCACTTCGGCCCTGGGCATGGGCTATGACAAGCCCGATCTGGGCTTTTGCCTGCATGTGGGCTCTCCGGCCACGCCAGTGGCCTACTACCAGCAAGTGGGGCGAGCCGGCCGGGGGCTGACCCACGCAGAAGGGGTGCTTCTGCCCTCCGATGCCGACGAGCGCATCTGGGACTACTTTGCCAGCGCCTCCATCCCCGATCCACTGAGCGCCCAGCGGGTGCTTGCCTGCCTGGCAGACGGGCCCATGAGTGTGGTCGAAATCGAGGCGCAGACCGGCCTGCGCCGCGGACGGCTGGAGGCTTTGCTCAAGATCTTGGCAGTCGATGGCGTGGTCAACAAAGTCGCCAGCCAGTGGCACAGCACAGGTCGCAGCTATGTGAACGACAGCGCCAAATGGGCCGCCTTGCAGCAGGTGCGCCGGGCCGAAGCCGACCTGATGCGCCAATATGCGCGGGGCCAGGCCTGCCTCATGGCCTATCTGCAAACGGCTCTGGATGACCCCCACCCGAGCCGCTGCGGTCGCTGCTCGGTCTGTACCGCCCGCCTACCGCACCCGGGCCTTTTGCCCTCGCCCGACAAGGAATTGGCCGCGCGCAACTTTCTGCGCGGCTTCGACACGCCGATCGAGCCGCGCCGGCGCTGGCCGCTGGGCGCGCAGCGCAAGGGGTCGGTGCGCGCCTACGCGGCCGGGCGCGCCGTCGCGTACGCCGACGATCCGGCCTGGTCGATGCATCTGCAGGCACTGCACCATGGGCCCGCAGGGCAGCTGCCCGAGCCCCTACTCGAGGGGGCTGTGGCCACCTTGGCCCGCTGGTCCAAGGTATGGGCTGCGCGGCCCAGCGCCGTGGTGCCGCTGCCGGCGCCCGACATGGGCCCCAACCGCCTGCTGGCCGAGCACATCGCGCGCAAAGGACGCCTGCCCCTCAACGATGCGCTGCAATGGAATGGGCCTGCCGCGCCGCAAGAGGTGGCCTCCAGCGCCGAGGTGAGCCATCTGGAACAAGTGCTGGCGCTGCGCTCAGACTCGGCCCTGCCTGCCGGCCCCCTCCTGCTGGTGAGCACCCAGGAGCGCAGCCGATGGTGCGCCAGCTTGGCAGCGACCATGCTGCGCGAAAACGGCGCCCACTCGGTGCTGCTGCTGGTTCTGCACCTACGGCCCTGAACCCGGGCGGGCGAAGGCCCGCAAAAACAGCGGATGCGCCAACCAGATCGCCAGCCAGGCCTGGAGCGCCGGCAAGGGCAAGGTTTCGAACCATGCGGGCTCGACCGCTGCGAACTGGCGCACGAATGGAAAAATGCCAATGTCGGCCGCGCAAGGGCTGTCGCCGCCGAGCTGGCCCTGGTGCTGCAGCTGCGTCTGCAGCGGCACGAGCAGCGCTTGCACCGCCTGCTCCCGGTGGTGTTCGCGCTCGAGCGCATCACCAAAGCGCTGCGGGTATTTGTAGCGATCGAGGTGGTGCTTGAACGCGCCATCGCACGCCTGCTGCAGCGTCAGGTTGATGTCGGTCTGCGACCTAACCCACCAGCCGTCCACATCGCCGCTGGCCTCGAAAGCCCAGCTCATGATGTCGGCGCTTTGCTCGAGCACCTGCCCGCCCGGCAGCAGCAGCACCGGAACCGTGCCCTTGGGCGAGAGGGCCAGCATGTCGGCCGGCTTGTCGCGCAGCACGATTTCGCGCGCTTCATACGCAATGCCCGCTTGCAGCAAGGCCATGCGCGCACGCATGGCATAGGGGCAGCGTCGGTAGGTGTAGAGCAGCGGCAGCGTCATGGGATGTGCGCCAGTCTAGCCGGGCCCAGCGACCGGGCCGGCAAAGTTTGGTACCCTGCAGCTGTTTGAACACCACAGGCTCGCACCGTGCTGAACCACCTGGAAGCGCCCGCCCAAGCCCCGCGCAGTCTGCGCCAGATGCGGGCCGATTTTGGCGGCACCTATTTTGTCAACGCCCTGATCGGCTTCATCTTTGCGGCCACGGGGCCGGTGGCCGTCATCTTGTCGGTGGGCACCGGCGGCGGCCTGTCGGCGGCGCAATTGGCGTCCTGGGTGTTTGCCGTGTTTTTCGTCAACGGCGTGGTCACGCTGCTCATGACCTGGCGCTACAGCACGCCGCTGGCCTTTGGCTGGACCATACCGGGCACGGTGCTGGTCGGGCCGGCCCTGCAGCATCTGAGCTTTGCCGAAGTGATCGGCGCCTTCTATGCCACCAGCGCCCTGATTTTGGTGCTGGGCCTGAGCGGCTGGGTTAAGCGGGTGATGTCGGCGCTGCCCATGCCCATCGTCATGGGCATGGTGGCCGGGGTCTTCCTGCGATTTGGCCTGGACATCGTGCGCGCCCTGCAAAGCGATGCCGCCATTGCCGCGCCCATGGTCGCCGCCTTCCTGCTGCTGTCGGCCCGCGCCGACTGGGGCCGGCGCGTGCCGCCAGTGATCGGCGCCTTAGCGGTCGGTGCACTGGCGGTGGCCCTGTCGGGCCGGCTCGATGCGGCCGGTGTGGGCGCGCTGGCGCTGGCGCAGCCGATGCACACCGCGCCGGTGTGGTCGTTTGCCGCCATGCTCGAGCTGGTGATTCCGCTGGCGATTACGGTGCTGGTGGTGCAAAACGGCCAGGGTGTGGCAGTGCTCAGGAACGCCGGTCACGAGCCCCCGGTCAACACGATCGCGCTGGCCTGCGGCCTGGGGGCGGCGGTCAGCGCGGCCTTTGGTGCAGTCAGCAGCTGCCTGACCGGCCCCACCAACGGCCTGCTCACTTCTTCGGGCGAGAAAAGCCGCCACTACAGCGGCGCGCTCATGTTCGGTGGGCTGGCCATCGCCTTCGGCCTGGTCGCGCCCACCTTCACAGGCCTGATGCTGGCCGCGCCCAAAGAGTTCATCATGGTGCTGGGCGGCCTGGCCATGCTGCGCGTGCTGCAGGGTGCTTTTGTCGCATCCTTTGGCGCCGGCCGCTTCTCACTGGGCGCCCTGGTCAGCCTGCTGGTCACCGTGGCCGACATCGGCCTGTTCAATATCGGCGCGGCCTTCTGGGGTCTGGTGGCCGGCTTTGCCGTGTCGTGGTGGATGGAGCGCAGCGACTTCGGCAAGCCCTAGCGCAGCGACTTCGGCAAGCCCTAGCGCAGCGACTTCAGCAGGGGCCTAGCGCCGCCCCACGCACTCGGGCCAGACGGCACAATCGCTATCTTGCGCCCAGCCTCTGCGCAACAGGTTGGCACCCCATTGCACGATCATGCACACGCCCAGCACACAGCCCCGGCCTTCGATTTACTACCGCTACGAGGTCTTTGCGCCCTGGCTGCCTTCGGCCCACGCCGTGCAGACGCGCCGGCAGGTGGTCATCGTCGGCGCCGGCCCGGCGGGCATGGTCACCGCGCTCGAGCTGGCCCGCCACGGCGTGGCCAGCGTGGTGCTGTCGGCCGAGCTGCAGCTGTCACAGGGCAGCCGGGCGATCTGCTTTACCCGGCGCTCGATGGAGATCTTGCAGCAAGTGGGCGTGGCCAATCGCATCAGCCAGACCGGGCTGCCCTGGCGCTTTGGCAACAGCTTCTACCG
>JAIXWZ010000090.1 GCA_027491035.1 Comamonadaceae bacterium
AGAAAGGGCAGGCGGCCGTTAAACAAAACCGGCGATTATAAAAGCCCGGGGGCTCTCGCCGCGAGGGCGCGGCTCCTACAGGCGCGTGGCGGGCCGAACTTGACCTTGTGGAAGCGCCGCCCTCGGCGCGAAATCGGCACGATGGGGGCTCGAGGAAGGGCTGCTCTTTGTTGGAGGCCCCTATCGCCGCGAGGGCGCGGCTCCTACAAGGACTTGGGCGCCCACGGCTGGGCTCAAGGCGCCAGATAGGCCAGCACCGGCCCCTGCCTCGTAACGCGGCCGGCGGCGGCTTTGAGTTCGATGCGGTGGCCAGCGGTGGTGCAGGCGGCCACTTGGGTCAGGAGTTCTTCGAGCTGGGCCGCACTGGGCCGCGCGCCATGTGCGCTGGCCAGCCAGTGGCGCAGCGCGTTGGCCTGGCGCGGGACTGACAAGGCTTGCAGGTCGCGCAGCCGCGGCGGGCTGCCGATGCGCTGGAGGTCGTCGCGGGCAAGCTCGTCGAGCAGTTGCTGGGCCTGGGCCGCATGGCGCGCGCTGCGGGCCAGGGTCTGGCGGTAGTGCGGCATCACCTCGGCCAGGGCCGGCATCAGGCGGGCGCGCAGGCGGTTGCGCCTGTAGTGCTCGTCTTGATTGCTCGGGTCGTCGACAAAGGCCCAGCCCTGCTCGAGCAGCCACTGGCGCATGGCGGCGGCCGGCACGCCCAGCAAGGGGCGAGCGAAGACCATGCCATCGCGCTCAAACCGCTCCGGCATGGCAGCCAGCCCGGGCAGCCCCGCGCCCCGGCCCAGGGCCAGCAGCACGGTTTCAGCCTGGTCGTCGGCGTGCTGGCCCAGCAGCACCAGGGTGCAGCCCTGCGCCGCTGCACCGCGGGCCAGCGCCGGGTAGCGGGCGCGGCGGGCGGCGTCCTGAGGGCTCTGGCCGGCTGCCGGATGGGCCTGCACCTTGAGCACCTCCAGGGGCACGGCCAGCGCCTGGCACAGCTGGCGGCAATGGCGCTCGAAATCGTCGCCGGCCGCTTGCAAGCCGTGGTGCACATGCAGCGCCCGCACCTGACCAGGCCAGCATTGCCGCGCGGCCAGCAACAAGGCGGTGGAGTCGGCGCCGCCGCTCAAGGCCACGGCCACGGGCGCGATCGGTTGATGCGCACGCGCAAAGTCCCGCAGCGCCGACTCGGCCGGGTTGGCGGCCGGGTTGGCCGGCGCGGGGGCGGGTGCGTCCCCCTCGGGCGGCTGCACGATGGGCCTAGCGCGCCTCGGCCTTGGTGTCGGTGTATCGGCCATAGCCCTGCAAGCGCTCGTAGCGACGCTCGAGCAGCTCCTTGGGCTTGAGATCGCTGACCTGGCGCAAGGCCTCGCCCAGCGCTCGCTTGAGGAAGGCGGCCATCTGCTTGGGGTCGCGGTGGGCCCCACCGACGGGCTCGTTGACGATTTTGTCAATCAGCCCGAGCGCCTTGAGCCGATGCGCCGTGATGCCCAGGGCCTCGGCCGCGGCCTGCGCCTGATCGGCGGTCTTCCACAAAATGGAGGCGCAGCCCTCGGGGCTGATGACCGAGTAGACCGAGTACTGCAGCATGATGACCTGATCGGCCACCGAGATGGCCAGCGCGCCGCCCGAGCCGCCCTCGCCAATGATGGTGGTGATGATGGGCACTTCCAGTTGCGCCATCTCGAAGATGTTGCGGCCGATGGCCTCGGACTGGCTGCGCTCTTCGGCGTCGATCCCCGGGTAGGCACCGGGCGTGTCGACAAAGGTGAAGACGGGCAGCTTGAATTTTTCGGCCAGCTTCATCAGGCGCAGCGCCTTGCGGTAGCCCTCGGGCTTGGTCATGCCAAAGTTGCGCGCCGCCCGCTCGCGCGTGTCGCGTCCCTTTTGCTGGCCCAGCACCATGCAGGCCGAACCGTTGAACCGCGCGAGCCCGCCCACAATGCTCAGGTCGTCGGCAAAGTGGCGGTCGCCGTGCAATTCCACAAAGTCGGTGAAGATCTCGCCCACGTAGTCAAGCGTGTAGGGGCGCTCGGCATGGCGGGCAATCTTGGTGATCTGCCAGGGGCTCAGGTCGCTGTAGATGTCCTTGGTCAGCTGCTGGCTTTTCTTGGACAGCTGCTCGATCTCGGCCGAGATATCGACCGCCGATTCGGTCTGGACGTAGCGCAACTCCTCGATCTTTTCCTCGAGGTCGGCAATGGGCTGCTCGAAATCGAGAAAGGTCCTCTTGGCCATGGGCTGTTCCTTCAAAAGCAGACCCGCCTGCCAGCGGGTTCAATGCCAAAGCCGATCGACTCAGTAGTCAACGGGCAATGGGTCTAGCGAGCGCCAAATATACCAAGTCGCGACGGTGCAGTACGGCGCCCAGGCCAGGGCCACCTCGCGCGCCTCGCTGCGACTGACCGACTCACCCGAAAAATAGTTCTGACTGATGCCGTTGATCAGACCGACGTCATCGAGGGGTAGCACGTTGGGCCGCATGAGGTGGAAGATGAGAAACATCTCGGCCGTCCAGCGGCCGATGCCCCGTATGGCCACCAACTCGGCAATGATGTCCTCGTCATTCATCGACTCCCAGGCCTTGACGTGCACGGCGCCGGAGTCAAAGTGCAGGGCCAAGTCCACCAGGTATTCAACCTTGCGCTGCGACAGGCCGGCCAAGCGCATGTCGTCGACCTTGAGCTTGAGCACGCTGCGCGGCGTCATCTGCCGGGGCAGGCGAGCAAACCGGTCCCACACGCTTTGCGCCGCCTTGACCGAGATCTGCTGGCCGACGATGCTGCGCGCCAGGGTGATGAAGGCGTCGCCGCGCGACTGCAGGCAGGCCTGGCCAAACTGCGGAATCAGGCGCTTCATCACCCGGTCTTTCTTGACCAGATGGGCACAAGCGTCCTGCCAGTAATCGGGCAGCATGGTACCCACAGCGGGCAAGTCCGTGCGCTCGGTGCTAGCCGGACCGGTCTTGGCCAGCGTCTTCATGAGCGCGCTTCCCAGGTGGTGCCAGCGGGCGAGTCCTTGAGCACGATGCCGCGGGCCAGCAGGTCTTGCCGGATGCCGTCGGCCCGCGCAAAGTCACGTGCGGCCTTGGCGGCGGCACGCTCGGCCACCAGCGCCTCGATTTCCTGCGCGTCCACGCCCGCGCCGGCCTGCAAAAAGGCCGCGGGGTCGCCCTGCAGCAGCCCCAGGGTTGCGCCAAGCGCGCGCAGCAGCCCGGCATCTTGCGGCGATTTGCCGCGGTTGACCTCGCCGGCCAACTCGAAAAGCACCGCAATGGCTTCGGGCGTGCCAAAGTCCTCGTCCATCGCCGCCTTGAAGCGAGCCGCCGCCGGATGCTGCCAGTCGATGGCCGTCGGCGCAGGCTTGACCGCATCGAGCGCGGTGTACAGGCGCTTGAGCGCGCTGCGGGCGTCATCGAGGTGCGCATCGCTGTAGTTCAGCGGGCTGCGGTAGTGGGTGCGGACGATAAAAAACCGCACCGTCTCGGCGTCGTAGCGCTGCAGCACATCGCGGATGGTGAAAAAGTTGCCCAGGGATTTGGACATTTTTTCGTTGTCCACGCGCACAAAGCCGTTGTGCATCCAAAAACGCGCCAAGGGCTTGCCGCTGACGCCCTCGCTTTGCGCGATCTCGTTTTCATGGTGGGGAAACTGCAGGTCCGCCCCACCACCGTGGATGTCAAAGCTCTCGCCCAGGCTTTGGCAGCTCATGGCCGAGCACTCGATGTGCCAGCCCGGCCGGCCCAGGCCGTAGGGGCTGTCCCACTTGGCCTCGGCGGGCTCTTCGGGTTTGGCCGATTTCCACAAGACAAAGTCCAGTGGATCGTGCTTGCCCTCGGCCACCGCCACCCGCTCGCCCGCGCGCAGCTCGTCAATGGACTTGCCCGAGAGCTTGCCGTAGCCCGGAAACTTGCGCACGGCAAAGTTGACGTCGCCGTTGTCGGCCTGGTAGGCCAGGCCCTTGTCTTGCAAACGGCCAATGAGCGCGAGCATCTGCGGCACGTACTCGGTGGCGCGCGGCTCCACGCTCGGGGGCTCGATCCCCAGCGCCGCAATGTCGCGGTGCATGGCCTCGGTCATCTCGCGGGTGAGCTGGCCGATGGTGATGCCCCGCTCGAGCGCGCGCTTGATGATCTTGTCGTCGATGTCGGTGATGTTGCGCACATAGGTGACCTTCAGGCCACTGGCCTTGAGCCAGCGCTGCACCACATCGAAGGCCATCATCATGCGTGCATGGCCGATGTGGCACAGGTCATAAATCGTCATGCCGCAGACGTACATGCGCACATGCCCGGCTTGCAAGGGGGAAAAATCTTCCACTGCACGCGACAGCGTGTTGTAGATGCGAAGGCTCATGGGAAAGACGGGGCGTTGGGTCAGACGGCGCGCGCTAGAGGGCTCACTGTATTAGGTCACGTGACCCGTTCAAAGCGCGGACAGGGCCAGTGGAGTCAACTATACCCCTCCGCTACAATCGCCCGTCAAGGTGGGAAGCCCCAACGGCGCTGATTTTTTTGCGGCTGCAGCGGCCAAACACCGCAGCCGGGCCTGCCTTGCGCCGCCGCCTCAACTGCCGCACCTAACTGCCGCACCCAACGCCACCTGCCACCGCCTCGCGCCAAAGCCCCGTTCATCCATGAACCCCGACCGCCCATTGCCGCGCCGCCAGCCCCAGGGCGATCTGCCCGCCGCGCCTGTGGGCGGGGCAAAGACCCCACCGAGAGTCGGGTGGGTCGCCCTGTTGGCAGGCTTGCTGGCCGCCCTGCTGGTGGTCGCAGCACCAGCACGCGCCGACGAGTACACCGAGGTCAACCGCCTGAGCCGCAATGGGCAACTGCAGCAGGCACTGACCCGAGCCGAGGCCCACTTGGCCAGCAAGCCGCGCGATCCGCAAATGCGTTTCATGCGTGCAGGCATCCTGGCCGAACTCGACCGCAAGGACGAGGCCGAGAAAATGCTGGTGGCCCTGACCCAGGACTACCCTGAGCTGCCCGAGCCCTACAACAACCTGGCCGTGCTGCTGGCCGCGCGCAACGAGCTCGAACAAGCGCGCGCCGCCCTCGAGATGGCCCTGCGCAACGACTCGGCCTACGCCACCGCCCACGAAAACCTGGGCGATGTGCTGGCGCAGCTGGCCGCCCGCGCCTATGCCCAGGCCCTGCAGCTCGAGCCGAGCCGCCAACGCATTGCGCCCAAGCTCGAGCTGCTGCGCCAGCTCGCTCAAAAGCCGCCCCAGCCCTAACCCTTTGTTCTTGCTTTCGCTGCTGCGCCACCGCCCATGACCTTTGCCCCTTCGCTCAGACGCCTGTTCCTCATCGCCCTGCTGGCCGCAGCCAACCTGGCCGGCGCCCTGGCCCATGCGCAAAACTCGCCGCGGGTGCGCTTTGTCACCAGCGACGGTGAATTCGTGGTCGAGCTCTATCCCGACAAGGCGCCCAAAACCGTCGAGAACTTTTTGCAGTATGTGCGCGACAAGCACTACGACGGCACGATCTTTCATCGGGTCATCGAAAGCTTCATGATCCAAGGCGGCGGCTTTGATGCGCAGTACCGGCAAAAACCAACGCGCCCGGCCATCGCCCACGAGGGCCGCGAGGCGCTGGCCCGAGGCGGCCCGCTCAACCTCAACGGCACGATCGCCATGGCCCGCACCAGCGATCCCCACTCGGCCACGGCGCAGTTTTTCATCAACGTCAAAGACAACGACTTCCTCAACCCGACACCCATTGCGGCGGGCGACCCGGTGGCGCGCTTCGAGTACCAGGGCCGGGTGTACGAAAATGTGCCCCGCGCCAACTTACTGGCCGCGCCGCAGCTGTTTGGCTACGTGGCCTTTGGCAAGGTCGTCAGCGGGCTCGACGTGGTCAGCAAGATCAAGTCCAAGCCCACCGGCGCCGGCGGCCCCTTCCCCACCGATGTGCCCCGCACGCCGGTGGTCATCGTTTCAGCAACAGAACTGCGCTAACACCATGAGCAATCCCAAAGTCCAACTCGCCATCGCCAATTTCGGCTCCATCACGGTCGAGCTCGATGCCGACAAGGCGCCCAAGACCGTGGCCAACTTCCTGAGCTACGTCAACAAAGGCCACTACGACGGCACCGTGTTCCACCGGGTGATCCCCGGCTTCATGGTCCAAGGCGGCGGCTTTGCAGCCGGCATGAAGCAAAAGCCCACCGACGAGGCGATTGAAAACGAAGCGAGCAACGGCCTGAAGAACGACCATTACACGCTGGCCATGGCCCGCACCAGCGCGCCGCATTCGGCCACAGCGCAGTTTTTCATCAATGTTGCTGACAACGACTTCCTTAATCACAGCGCCCCCACGCCGTCGGGCTGGGGCTATGCCGTTTTTGGCAAGGTCGTCGAAGGCACCGAGGTCGTCGACCGCATTGCGGCCAGCCCCACCGGCCGTCGCGGCTTTCACGACGACGTGCCCGAGCAGGACGTGATGATCGAAAAGGCCCAGGTGCTGGCCTGAGCCGGGCGGGCAGCGTGACAGCGGGCCTGCGCGAACTGACTGCGCCCGAGCCATGGCGCACGCTGGACTTCATCTCTGACTTGCACCTGCACGCAGGCGATGCACAGACGCAGGCAGTCTGGGCCGACTACATGGCGCGCACGCCGGCCGATGCTCTGTTCATCTTGGGCGACCTGTTTGAAGTGTGGGTCGGCGACGACCTGCTGCACGCCCCTGATCAATCGTTTGTCACCGAGTGTGCGGACGTGCTGCGCGCCTGCGGCCAGCGGCTGGCGCTTTTTTTCATGCACGGCAACCGCGACTTCCTGCTCGGGCCGCAGTTCCTTGAACACTGCCAGGGCCGCTTGCTCGCCGACCCCTGCGTGCTCACGGTGGGCGGCCAGCGCTGGCTGCTGGCACACGGCGACGCCCTGTGCCTGGACGACCGCAGCTATCTTGAGTTTCGCGCCCAGGTGCGCAGCCAGCCGTGGCAGCAGGCCTTTTTGAACAAGCCACTGGCCCAGCGGCAGGACATCGCGCGCCAGCTGCGCGCCCAAAGCCAGCAGCAGCAGGCGCAGCGCTGGGCGCAGGGCGAAGGTTACGCCGAAGTCGATGCGCAGGCCGCCCGCCAGGCGTTACAAGACGCGCGCGCCCACACCCTCATTCACGGCCACACCCACCGGCCCGCGCGCCACGAACTGGGCGACGCACTGGCCCGCGAAGTGCTCAGCGACTGGGATGCTCAGCGGGCCCAAGTGCTGCGCCTGAGCCGCACGGCACAAGGCGACTGCGCGCTGCAGCGCCTGTCTTTGCTTTGAGCCGCCTGGCGGCTTGGGCGGCACGACCATGATGCACTGGTGGCAGCGCCTTAAAAACCTGGGCCGCACGCCGGGGCCCATCCCACAGGCACTGTGGGACGCCACCTTGGCGCAATACCCTTTTTTGACGCAGCGCAGCCAGGCGGACGTCGACGCACTGCGCCAGGCCAGCGCGCAGTTTCTGCACAGCAAACAGTTCAGCGGTGCGCACGGCCTGGAGATCACCGATGACATGGCCCTGGCGATTGCCGCGCAGGCCTGCCTGCCGGTGCTCAAGCTCGGGCTCAATTGGTACGACGACTTTCAGGGCATCGTGGTCCATCCGGGCGCCATGCTCGCCCCGCGCGAAGTGCACGACGAGGCCGGCGTGGTGCACCACTACCGCGAAGAGCTCAGCGGCGAAGCCATGCCCGGTGGCCCGGTCACCCTGAGCTGGCAGGATGTGCAACAAGCGTGCACGCAGACGGGCTACAACGTGGTGATCCATGAATTCGTACACAAGCTCGACATGCGCGACGGCACAGCCGACGGCTGTCCGCCCCTGCACTCGAGTGCGCTGGCGCGGCGCTGGCCGGCGGTGATGCAAGCGGCCTTTGACGACTACACCGAAGCCCTGGCAAAAGCCCAACGCTTCGGCGGCCCCACGCCCTGGCTAGACCCCTACGCCGCCACCGCCCCCGCAGAGTTCTTTGCCGTGGCCTGCGAAGCCTACTTCATCAACCGCCCCCGATTCGCCCTAGAACTGCCCAGCCTGCTGGCCCTGTTCGATGAATTCTTCGAAGGCTGAGCCGGTGGCGACAAGTCCCGGCGACTCGCAATGGAGCAAGCAGCCGTCATCGCCGCAGCCGGCGCGTCGTTGCGGCGTCCCGGCGCGTCATTGCAGCACCCCGGCACGTCATTGCGAGGAACGAAGCAATCCATTGCGGCGCTTGATCGAAGGCGTGGATTGCCACGGCGCTGCGCGCCTCGCAATGACAGGACGTGATCG
>JAIXWZ010000026.1 GCA_027491035.1 Comamonadaceae bacterium
ACAGGCTGCACCGGCAAGCTGTAGTCACCCGCCAGCCCCGCCACTGGGTTGCCGGCTGTGCCGTCTTTGAGGCCCACGCCACCGCCAGTCACCGCGCCAAGGGCTGCGCTACCGCTGGCACTGATGCTGCGCGCACCCGCATGGGGGTTGTCAAAGGCCAGGCTGATGCCGCTCACATCCAGCGCTACTGCATCGCCGTTGAGGGCGCCGCTGGTGCTTCCACTGACGGTCGAGCCCGTGGCAGCCAGCAAACCGTCGTAGGTTTTGTCGGCGCCGGTGATGCTGGCCGACGCCATGAGCTGAGCCGGGTTGATCTGTTTGTTCACCGCCGCGATGACCGGCTGCACGGGCAAGCTGTAGTCACCCGCTAGCCCCGCCACTGGGTTGCCTGGTGTCCCGTCTTTGAGGCCCACGCCACCGCCAGTCACCGCGCCAAGGGCGGCTGCACCACTGGCGCTGATGGTGCGCGCACCCGCATGGGGGTTGTCAAAGGCCAGGCTGATGCCGCTCAAGTCCAGCGCTACTGCATCGCCGTTGAGGGCTCCGCTGGTGCTGCCAGAGATGCTGGAACCTGTTGCCGCCAGCAGGCCATCGTAGGTTTTGTCGGCGCCGGTGATGCTGGCCGAGGCCATGAGTTGCGCGGGGTTGATCTGTTTGTTCACAGCCGCAATGACAGGCTGCACCGGCAAGCTGTAGTCACCCGCCAGCCCCGCCACTGGGTTGCCTGCCGTGCCGTCTTTGAGGCCCACGCCACCGCCAGTCACCGCGCCAAGGGCTGCGCTACCGCTGGCGCTGATGCTGCGCGCACCCGCATGGGGGTTGTCAAACCTCAGGCTGATGCCGCTCACATCAAGCGCCACGGCATCGCCGTTGAGGGCGCCGCTGGTGCTGCCCAAGACACTAGAACCAGTGGCAGCGAGCAAACCGTCGTAGCTTTTGTCCACCGCTGCAATGCTGGCCGAGGCCGTGAGCTGTTTGGCCGTGATGGTGACGGGCGCCGTGGTCGCGTTCAGTACGGGGAGCTTGTAGTTGAGCGCCAAGCCGCCCGAGCCGTCGCTGGCGTCGACCAAGCTCAAAGCGGCAATGTATTTTTGCGCCGTGCCCACATGGGCGTCGCTGCTGCGCGCTTGGCTGTAGGAGAGGGTTTCGCTGCCCACGCCGGTGTGCAAGGTGACCGTACCCTGGTCCAGCGCCAACAGGCCGTCATAGGTTTTGCTGGCTGAAAGGGACACCGTTTTGGGCGTGATCTCGCCGACCAGACCACTGGCCGTGTTGCTGGCCAGGCTGTAGCCGTACACAGGCATCTGGTTGAGGCTGGCCGACAGCAATGTCAGGCCAGTGGCCTCCACGGTTTTTTGGCTGCCCACGTCTTTGACGCCCGGACCGCTGCCCGCTGTGGTGTAGGCGGCCGAGCTGTGGGCACTGAGCGAAATCTGGTCGCCGCCCACCGCGCCGCTGACCTGCAGGTGGCTGGGCAACACGGTGGCCAGCGTGCTGCCGTCGTACTCGCGGGTGACCACACCGCCCAGGCTCAAAGAAAGCACAGGCGCCAGGCTGTAAAGCAGGCCATGGCCGGTGCCCAGCGGCGTGGTGCTGCCTTGCGTGGCGTTGTATTGCTTGTAGGCCGGGGCCAAGCCGTCCAGCACGTCGCCGGTGGTGGCGTCAAACGGGTTGGCGTTGGTGCTCCAAATGCGCCACACCCCGGCGCCGGTGGTGGCCAGTGCGACCGCGCCCGCCTGGTTGACAAACCGTTGGGCCACCAAGGTGATGTCCCCTGCGCTGGCACTGAGCTGCTGGCCTGGGGCAATGCTGAGCGTGCCCGAGGACTTGAGCACGACATCGCCCGCAGCAGTGCTGGCCAAAGACGAGTTGAGGTTCAAGTCGCCCGCAAACACCGAGATGGGGCCGGCCACGCTCACGCTGCCGGTCAAATTCAGGCCTGCTGTGTTGCCGCTCTTGCCTATGACCAAGTCCGACAGGCCGCTGATGGGCTTGCTCATGGTCAAGGTGGCCAGGCTGAAGCTGCCGGCCACCGGTTCCAAGGTCAAGGCCCCGGCGCCGCTGAATCCACTGGTGCCCAGCTGCGGCGCATCGTGGCGAATCAGCAGCCGGCCGGCTGACACCGTGGTGGCCCCGGTGTAGGTGGTGGCGCCGAGCAGCGTGAGCGTGCCCGCGCCCAGCTTGGTCAAACGGCTGCCAGTCCCCGACAAATGGCTGGCCAAGGTGATGTTTTGGCCGTTGGTGTCCACCGAATAATTGACGTTAGAGGAAATACCGAATCGGCTGGAGTAATCGGTGGTGTTGCTGGCCGAGTGCTGCAGCGTGCCGCCGCCAAAGCTGATGCTGCCGCTGCTGCCGATGGCGCCAGCCGAGCCCAAACTGAGCGTGCCTGCGGTGAGGGTGGTGCCGCCTGTATAGGTGTTGGCGCCGCTCAGCGTCAGCGTGCCGGAGCCCGCTTGGGTCACACCGCCACTGCCACTGATCGCGTTCGATACGCTGATGTCATTGGTCCGGCCAAAGTTCAGCGAGCCGTTGTTGATGACCTTGCTTGCACCTAAGGTTCCAGCGCTTGTGTTGTCACCTACTTTGACGGTACCGGCATGGATGGTGGTGTCGCCGGTATAGGTGTTGGCGCCGGTCAAGCGGAGCTCACCACTGCCGTTTTTGATGATGCCGCCGGCCCCGCTGATCACGCCCGAGAAGGCCACCGAGTAATTTCCAGCGATGGTCATATCGCCCACCAGGGAGACCGGTCCGGCGTAACTCCCACCGAAACCGTTGTCATCGGTGAGCGTGCCCCCGGAGATGACCATGGCGTTGCCTGCCGCAGTCCGGCTGCCCTGCAGCGTAGCGCCGGTGTTGACGGTGATGGTGCCGCTGCCCAAGGGGTCTGTCAGCGTCGGCGTATCCATGCGCAAGGTGCCGCCATTGAGCGTGGTGCCGCCGCTGTAGGTGCTGACGGACTTGAGCCCCCAGGTCCCAGCGTCCTGCTTGGTCAAGGTGCCCGTGCCGGTGCCTATGACGCCCCACAAGACGCCCCCCTGCGCACCGCCCAGCGTCAGGTCAAAGCCCGAGCCGGTGAGGGTGCCGGTGTGGGTCAGGTGGATGGCACCCGCGCCGCCCACAATGCTGCTGCTCGAGGCCAGGTTGACCAAACCCGCATAGGTGGCCGCCGCTGCGCTGCTGTTGAACAAAGCGCCGCCACTGTTCAAGCCGGTGCCGTTCAAAGTCAGCGCGCCGGTGCTGGTCATGGCTTGGCCCTTGAGGTCCAGCCCAGCGCCGCCCATCACCGCAACGGTACCGCTGCCAAAAGCGGTGGCGTGGCCGGCCTGCAAGGTGCCGGCGCTCACGGTGGTGCCGCCGGTGTAGGTGTTGGCGCCCGACAAGGTGAGGGTGCCCGCGCCGGCCTGGGTCACGGCCCCCGAGCCACTGATCACGCCCGAATAGCTCAGGGCATCACTGCGGTCAAAGACCAGCGTGGCGTTGTTCACCACATGGCCCGCAAGAGAGCCGCTGGTAGCGCCTGCGCCCACTTGCAAGGTGCCTGCAGAAACGGTGGTGGTGCCGCTGTGGGTGTTGGCGCCCGACAGGGTCAAGATGCCGCCCACGCCAGACTTTTGCAGGGCGGTGGCGCCGCTGATCGCACCCAGGATGGCGCTGGCTGGCGACGTCGAGTCTATGGTTAAGGACGTGAGATTTGAAACACCACCGCCAATGCTGGCCTTGCCACTTCCCGAGCGAACGGTCAGTGCGTAGGCATTGAACTGTGTGCCGCCCAGGGCGAGTACGACAATGCCAGATCCGCCCTGCCCACCTCCGGTGCCTTGACCTGCGCCACCACCACCACCGGTGTTTGCGACGCCATTGACCGGCCCACCCGCCTTCGATGAATTGCCTGCGTTCGTGCCTCCAAGTCCACCCGTGGCTGCGCCTGTTCCGCCGCCGCCCGAACCGTAAACCACAGGCGCGCCGGTGATGGCGAGGGCAACGCCTTGTCCGCCATTTCCCCCCACGCCGTTGGACACATTTGTTCCGGTCGCGGTGAACCCCGCCTGCGATGCGCCCCCTCCGCCTCCGCCCGCAGAAAAGACGAAGTTGCTGGACCCACCCGGGTTCCCGTACAAAGTGTGGCCGCTAAATCCAGCCACCAAGCCTTGGGTCGCTGCACCGAAATCTGCTGTAGAAAGATGATGCCCACCGCCGCCTGAGCCCCCGCTCAAGCCCGATGCCTGGAAGGAGCCGCCACCGCCGCCACCGCCATAGGCCGTGAGGGTCACGCCTGAGGGGTTGGACGCCAAGGACAGAGAGCTGTTCCCGCCCCTTGTTGACCGGTAGTTTGTGGCGCCACTGCCTACATTGACTGAATAGGTGCCAGACAAGGTGGCGTTGGGCATGTAGACCACACCACCCCCACCACCACCACCGAGGGAAGTTGGCGCGCCGCTGCTCACACCACCTGCACCGCCTCCGGCCACGACCAATACATGCGAAACAAGGCTTGTTGCAGGGGTGAATGAATAAGTGGAACCACTGTAAGCCACAGCAAAGGGAAGCGAACTCGGCGCGGAGCTGGTGGTGGACGATCCCGCCACGTAGGAGTTACCAGACCCATTGTTGGTGTAATAAGCCCAAGTGGAGCCACCGCTTGTGCTGTACTGCCAATTGCCACTGCCTAGAAATTTGACAATATTGGTGGAATTGACCGAGCTCGGACTCACATTTCCGGCAATCGTGACCTCCCCATTGCCAGCGTGAGCGGTCGATGTGAGGACCGCGTTACCGTTTAAGGTGAGATTGCCGCCATAGCTTTGCTTGCCGCTGGTCGTGACGTCGCCAGCCAAGGCGGTGGTTTGCGCGGTGGCGTTGGCCCCACCGGTGATGGTCACAGAAGCCAAGGGCGTGGTCGCGCCCACGGCGCTGCCAAAGCTCACCTTGCCACTGCCGTTGGTGGTGGTCAGTGCGTATGCGCCATCGACCGCTGCGCCAAAAGCCACTGCCGCGTTGGTGTTGGCATGGCTGGTATTGAGTGTGGTCAGCGTGGTTGCGGCGCCCAAGGTCACCGCGCCGGTGTAGGTTTGGTCACCGGCCGTGTTGATCGTTCCTGCCAGGGTGCTGGCTCCTGCGACGGACAGGTTGGAGGTGTTGGCGCTGTTGGTGATGGCGCTGCCCGCAGCCATGCTCAAGGTGGAGCCTAAGGCGACGGTGCCGTTGTGGGTCAAATCCAAAACGGCTGTGGCGCCCAGGGTGACGGCGCCCGTGCCCAAGGCCGAGCCACTTGCGGCCTTCACCGTGCCTGCAGAGACTGTGGTGCCACCGCTGTAGGTGTTGGTGCCTGACAAGGTGAGGGTGCCTGCGCCGGCCTTGGTGACGGCCCCCGAGCCACTGATCACGCCCGAATAGCTCAGGGCATCACTGCGGTCAAAGACCAGCGTGGCGTTGTTCACCACATGGCCTGCAAGAGAGCCGCTGGTAGCGCCTGCGCCCACTTGCAAGGTGCCTGCAGAAATCGTGGTGTGACCGCTGTAGGTGTTGGCGCCCAAGAAGGTGAGGGTGCCTGCACCGGACTTGGTCACGACCCCGGTGCCGCTGATCACCCCGGTGACCGACACATGGCTGTCGCCTGTGAAGGCAATGGTGCCCGCATTGGCGATTGGAAGGCCTAAAGAGCCCACGCTGGCGGTGTCGTAATTGACGACAGAACCCGCGTTCACCGTCAATGCCGTCACATCACTCGCATTCGCTGCGGTGGGCGCAAAGCTGGCGACCGTGTTGGTGCCAGTGACCTGCCAGTTGGAAGCGCTGGACCACAGTCCGTTGGAGGCGCCGCTGTAGGTCAGCGCCACCAAGGACGTGTCATAGGCGGCGCATGCGGTCATGGCGCAAAGCACGGGAAAGCCGCGGTTCACACCGGGCTGGTAACCCCAAGCCGATGCGGTGGTGAAGGCGCCGGCGGTCTGGCCAAAAGCACTTGAGAAATTGGCGGCGCTTTTCATTTGCGACGCATTCAGCGCCGACACGCCGCTGAATGCACCTCCATGGCCCGTGCCGCCTGTGGTCAGGTCAAAGCTCGGGTTGGCGCTTGCATTCCAGTAGTTATCACCCACGAAAAACGTCGATGCCACAGCCTGATTCAGGTTGCCGATCAGGCCACCACTCTTCAACAGGTTTGTCACGCCAGCAGCGCCCTTGACGGCACCTGTTGAATAGCTGTTGGTGATGGTCGCATGGGTATTCGCGGGGACATGGCCCACCAGTCCACCAAACGCTTCTCGACCATTCGTGATTGCGGTCACATCGCCTGTCGCAAAGCTGCTGAGGATCGATGAGTTGTTGCCCATACTCCCGACAAGGCCGCCGACCTGTGATGATCCGCTGACAGCGCCTGTGGCGTAGCTGCGGGTGATGGAGCCAGTAAAGGCTCCGACCAAGCCACCAAAAGTCGCTCCTTGGGTGGCATCTGAAGTAATGTTGCCCGTCGCGTAGCTCTCAGAAATGGTGATGTTGTTACCCAGGCCCACCAAGCCACCCACCCAATTCTGGCCGTTGGCTGCCACTGTCGAATAGCTGCGCGAAATCACCAAGCCATTCGAATGGGCACCCGCAATGGCGCCGACGCCATTCCAGCCTGTGATGCTGCCAGCCACGCCGATGTTGCTGACCTTGCCATCATTGACGGCGAACAACCCAACATTGAGCGTGCTCGGGCCGTAGATATTCAGACCCGAGATCACATGGCCAAAGCCGTTGAGGTTTCCAGTGAACCAAGACACCACCGCCGCTGTGTAGTGGGTGCTAAAACCCAGATGGCTGCCCAACACATAATTTCCGCCGACAGCCATGCTGGCGAAATCTGCCTCCGAGTTGATGACGCTGTAGGTCGCGCCGCTCACTTTGACTGTGCCGCTGGTGGACACGTTGATTTGGCCGTTAAAACCTGTGGCCGCCCCGGCGCCAAAGGAGCCGTTTGACAAATAACCGCCGGTCAAACCGCTGGTGGGCGACGCGGCCATGCCCATCAGCACTGCGCCACCCGGAGTCGCGCCATTCACCGCGTTGGAGCTGGGGTTCAAATTCAAGGAGCCCGAGCCTGTCACCGTCAACGACCCTGTGGCGCTGCTTGAGCCCACATGGATGTTGTAGCCCGCGTTCAAGGTCAGTGTGTTGCTGCTCCAACTGACGGCATCCAACACGTTGATGTTTCCAGTACCGGTGGAGCTGGTGATGTCGACGTTGCCACTTTGCAATTGGCTGCTCAGCTGGGCGCCCGTGATGTTGCCGTTGGCCGCCGCGATGTTGAAGTCGACCGGGTCTATCAACCAAGTGCCGTGCTGACCTTGGGCGGCCAAGTTGGTGACGCGGGCGCTGGGTGCCACAAACACCTGGGCGGCCGAGGTTTCAATGAAGCCGCCGTTGCCGCCCTGGGGGGCAGACGCATCGAGCTGGCCCGCCACTTGCACGGTGCCCAGCGCCATGTCGCCCAGCAAGACAATGCGGCCTTCACGTTCTTGCAAGGTGTGGGCGCGCACCACGCCCTCGTTGTTGACCACGCCAGAGAGCAAGTCGTTGGCGCCCTTGGCCGTCAGCAAGATGCTGCCGCCGTCGGCCCGCACCAAGCCTTTGTTCTCCACCAGCGCGTCCACCGCGCCTTGCTCCACGCTGACCTTGACGAGGCCTGAGCTTGCCACGCTGAGGCTGACTTTTTGGCCCGCGGCCATGACCACCTGGCCGCCATCGGCCAGCAGGCTGCCGCTGTTGCTCACGCGCGGTGCCATGAGCGCGATCAAGCCGCCGTCGGCCTGCACCACGCCTTGGTTGACCACTGCCCCGGCCCCCGAAGGGCCTGAAAAACGCCAGCGACTGGCCAGAAAGTCCTCGGTGGCGATGTCCAGCGAGCTGGCCACCAATCCCGCCACATTGACCTGGGCGCCTTTGCCAAACACGATGCCCGAGGGGTTGACCAAGAACAGCTGGCCGTTGGCCGAGAGCTTGCCTTCGATTTGGCTGGCCACACCGCTGCTCACCCGGTTCAGGGCCACGCTGGAAGCGCCGGGCTGCACAAAGTGCACGCTGGCGTCGGCTCCAATGTCAAAGCTGCTCCAGTTGAGCACCGCTTTGTCGCTGGCCTGCCTGACCACCAGGGCTTGGGCGGCGCGCTCGATGGCCACCGAGCCTGCGCTCACCTGGGCTTGGCCGGGCAGCTGCGTTCGTGACAGGGTTTGCGCCTGGGCGCCCCAGGCCAGCGCGCCGGCCACCACAGCGCCGGCCAGGCCGCGCGCCACGCGAGCGCCGCAGCCTTTGCCCCGGCCGGCCGCCGTTTCAGGCACGGCCACCGGGCTTGCGCTGAGCTCGCTCCAGACCAGTCGGTAGGCGTGGTTCATGGGGTAGGCGCCAGGGCGCTCAAAAGTCCACTTTCAGCGCCAGCAGCAGCCGGCTGCGGTTGGCCTTGCCATCGCTGTTGTTGCCGGTGGTGCTGCGCCCAGGGTTGCTGCCCAGGACATGGGCCCAGGTCAAGGCCAGGTTCCAGGCGCCGGGTTGGGCCAAACTCAAGGCCAGGCCCGCACCGCTCAAGGTGTAGCTGTTCAGGCCCGTGGCGCTGTCGATGACCTGGTCGCGCGATTGATGAACGCGAATGCGGCCCCAGTCGTAAAAGCCAGACAGCTCCAGGCGCTGCCCTGCCAGCGGCCAGCTCAAGGGGTGACTGACGGTCAGGCTGGCTACCGCGCCGCTATCGCCCACGCCCTCACCGCCCGGGTAGGCGCGAATGGCACTGTTGCCGCCCAGAGAAAACTTCTCGGACGACTCCAAGTTGTTGGCCGCCTGCTGGCCATTGAGCGAAAACTGCAGCATGGCTCGACCGGCCAAGGGCTGCAAGCGGGTGAACGAATAACGCCATTTTTGAAAGTGGCCGTGCGTGCGGGCACCGGCTTGGTCTTGTGCCAACACCTCTGGCAGGCGCGCAAGGTTCATGTGGCCGGCTTCCAGGCCCAGTGACAAGTCGTTCAAGCCCCCGCCCCACAGCCTGTCATTGATTTGTCCGTTCAGGCCCAATGACACCACCTGGGCCACTTTGTCGCCCAGGCGTTCGCCCAGGGCCGTGTCCACATAGGCCTTGTGGTCCACGCCCAAGCGAGCGTGCAGCTTGTAGGTCGGCGTCAAGATCCAGGGGTAGCTGGCACTCAGGCCAGACATCAAGGCCCGTCCTTGCAGGCCCAGGTCAGCCAAATCGCCACCCACCCGGTAGCGCAAGGTGGTGAGCGATGCGCCCAGCTTCATGCCGCTGTAGCCCACGGGCACCGACAGCTGGGTGGTGAGCATCGCAATGCCTGAGCTGGCCACCGCGTTCAAGAGCAGCGAATCACCCAGGCCCAAAGGGCTGTTCAGGGTGAGCAAACCGGTGGCGCGCTGCACGCCGGTGTAGGGGCCGCCAAAGTTGTCCAAGGTCAGCCCGCCGCCAGCGCGTGGCGCCTCTTTGGCCTCGATGGTCAGGCGCGAGCTGCCGGGCTGCGTGCCGCGCTCGAGCGAGGCAGTGGCACTGACGCCGCTCAACTCGGCCGCGCGCAGCAAGCCTTCTTCCAGCTGCTGGGCGTTGAGCCGACCTTGCTGCCCCTGCATGGGCGCGGCCACCATGGCGCGGATGCGCTGTGCACTGACGCGCCGGGCGCCGCTGACCACAATGCCCTCCACGCCGCCATCGAGCAGACCGGGCATCAGGCGCAGCTCAATGTCACCATCGGTCACGTCTTGGGGCGGCAGATAAGCCTGAGCCAGCAACCAGCCGCGAGCCTTCAAGGCGTTGTTCACGCGCTCGGTCAAGGCCATCAGCTCGGCGGTGCTCAGGCTCTGGCCCAACACGGGCCGCACCAACTCGGCCAGCTCGTCCTCGCGCGCCCAGCCTTGCCCACCGACAAACCGGACGCTGCGCACGCGCACCAGGGCCCCACCCTCGACAGGCAGCGTCAAGCGGCGCTCAGGCACGGCAATGGCCGGCGCGGCCGACTTGGGCACGGCTTGCGGCATGGCCGCTTCTTGCTGGCGCAAGATGCTCGCCGCGGTGGGCGGGGTTTGCGCCTGGGCTGCCAGTGCGCACAGAGCGGCCAACAGGCCCCCAGCCGGGCGCAAAGCCTTGAGCCGCAGCAGCTTCATCGGCATTGCAAGCACAACAATTCCTTCAAATTCAAAGGACCCGAGTTTTTGGTGGGCCCTGAAAAGGTGGTCTTAGGTACTGATGACCTCAGGTACCTCAAGAAGTACCCGAGGCATCCACAGCCCCCTGACTCAATTCGCAATTTTTCAAGTTGTTATGTATGCAGACCGCACCGCGCTTTTGATCAAGTCCAATGCAAGCGACTTCCACGGACCGGCGCCGAAAATCCTTGCCTGAATACGCTTGATCAAAGATGAGCTACTTTAGGGTTGACCCTGACCCGTCCTGTATTCCTGGCGGCACCCGCAGCATTCCCGGCCGCACTTTGTTAAGTATTGAAAAATGCGTGGCCTCAGGATGCGTCCCGCAACAACCTTGACGGCTGTGGTGGGCAGGCGCCCCCAACCATCAAGAGCGGGGGTCGGCGGACTGGGTCATGTCAGCAAGCAAGGCTTCCAGGCCTTGCAAGTCCAGTCTGCGCACAGCCTCCAGCACCTGCGCGGCCAAGGGGGCGCATTCGGGTTGCGCGGCTTGCAGGCGGCATGCCCATTCTTCAATGGCAGTGATCTGGCCGAGTTCGACCAGCTCGGTCAGCTCACGCAAATGACGCACATCGGGCAAGGCCATGGCATGGGCCGATGGCGCATTGCTTTCGCTGGCCATCTGCGCACTCCAGTGGCGCTTTGGGTCCACGGCCTGCGCGCTCCATTGCAGGTCCAGCAGGTCGCCTATGCGTGTGAGCAATTGGGCGTGGTCGAGGGGGCGCAAGAACTGGGCGGCAAAGCGCAGTTTGCTGCTCCAGTTTGGGGGCGGGCTGGGCGGGGCGGTCGAGATCAGGACCACCGGTACCTGCGGCATGAACTCAGCCGCCCTCTCCAACACCCACCAACCGTCGCCCTCTGGCATGTACTGATCGGTCAGCACCAGGTCCAAGGCTGGGCGCTGGGCCAGCAAGGCCTGCGCTTGCCTGCCGCTGCTGGCCTGATGCACCTCAAAGCCCAGGCCTTCGAGCAATTGGCACAGCAGGCTGCGGCCCAAGGCCTCGTCGTCCACCACCAGCACCGCCCGCCTGGGCCCCAGGTAGCCGGCTGCGTCAAAACCCTCCAGGCGCTCTTGAGTCGCCACCAACTGTTCGGCCAACCGCCGAACGGGCAGATTGAAAACAAACTGCGCTCCCTGCCCGAGGGCACTGCGCACGGTGAGCTGGCCTCCCATGAGCTCGACCAGTTGGCGCGCAATCGCCAAACCCAAGCCTGCACCCTTGCCGCCGTCCTGGGCCTGGCTGTCGGCACGCTCAAAAGGGCGAAAGATACGCTCTTGCTCCTGCTCTGAAATGCCCTCGCCGGTGTCGCTGACGGTAAATTCAAGCTGCAACACCGTGCCGTCTGCGGACTCGGGCCGGGCGGCAACGGTCAATGTCACCAGCCCATCGCTGGTGTGCCGCGCCGCATTTCCCAGCAAGTTCCCCAGCACCTGGCGCAGGCGCTCGGCGTCGGCCTCCACGGTGAGTGCTTGCACTGCCTGGGCTTGGCCGGCAAGCACCAACTCAAAGCGGTTGTTGCGCTGCACCGCCAGCAAGCGCGCCATGCGCTCCACACCGCGCAAAAAACTATCCAAACGCATCGCTGAGGGCTCGATTTTGAGCATGCCTGCGGTGCCTCGGGCGTAATCGAGGATGTGGTCAATGATGCGCAGCAGCTGCCGGCCGCTGTCAAAAATGCTGTTCAAGCCGCTCACTTGTGCGGCACTGTGCGCCTCGCGGGCCAGCAGTTGGGTGTTGCCCAACACGATGTCCAGCGGGCTGCGCAGCTCGTGGCTCATGTTCGCCAAAAATCTCAGCTGTGCGGCGCTCTCAGCGCGCAGCCGCATCAGCTCTTCTTGAAGCTGACGCGTGCGATCGACCAAGCCCAGCAAGATGAGTGGCGAATAGAAAAAAAAGCCCAACAAAGGCAGCAATGAGATTTCTGGGAAGTTGGGAATAAGGCCGGCGACCGACAACATGCGGATGACAGCAGTCGCAAAAAGAATGATGAACGCCAATATGAGGGTGCCCGCTGCACGGTCGCCGTCGCGCCAGGCGCGGCCAATGAGCAAGTTGGCGTACAAGACGCTCAGCATCACGAAAAAATAGCGCGCCAAATCTGAATCGACCAGACCCAATTGGCTCGCCAGAATCAACACCACTGAGGCATAGACCGTCAAGCGCAATTGCAGCAGCAGCTGCGGGTAGCGATGGACCTGGTGCAAAAAAGCCCGCAAAAAATAGTAGTGGCCCAGCATCACGACAATCCCAGCCAGGGTTCGGACCCATGAGGGCATGGCCATGCTGTCCGGCCAAAACAAGCGCTGAAAAACCCCAGCGTCACTGCTGAGCCCCAAGAACATGCCCACCTGGCCCAGGGCAAAAAACCCATAAGCGACCTGGCGCGTCAGCGCCAACATCATGAGCGAGAACGCAACGATCAAGCTGATGCCGCCTATGCCCAAGCTGATCCATAGCTGTCGCGATTGGTCCTTTTTCCGAAATTTGTCGGGCTCCCACAGGGCCGCATACAGGCTGACCATGGTGCCCGATGACAGGCGCACCCAGGCCGTCTGTCGTGCATGGGCCGCCACTTCAATCGGCAGCACGCCATAAGTTCTCTCGATGATGCCGCGATCGCCCATGGGCATGCTGGTGCCACCGTGGTGCACCTCCCAATTTTCAGGGCGCAACTTGTAAAGGCTCACTTGCGCCATTGGGGAGGGGCCCAACTCCAACCAGCGCTCTACAGGGTATGGCAGTGGATTGTGCAAAGACAGGCGCAACCAAAAAACGCGCCCGCCCCCGCCATGAATCAACTTGGGCGTGTCCAGCGGCCGCCAGTCGCAGTCCCGCGTGATCAGCTCGTCAATGGCAAGTTCTGCCGCAGTGGCACACCATTGCACCGTCAGTTCCACGGGCGCGCTAAATGGGTCGGGCTCGGCTTGAACCTGCTGGGCCCGCAACGGCAACGCGGCCAGCGCAAGCAGGCACAGCAAGATATGGAGTGGCCAGCGTGGCCACAAGAGCAGCCGCATCAGGGCCCAGCCCGCAAGGCCTCTTGGGGCCGCAGCGCTTGCCTGTCGCGGCCAGGGTCTAGGGTGGTCGCGCTGTGGTCATTCAAGCTCGAATCGGGTTCCCGCTCGGCCGCCACCGCACCTTGGATTTGGGCGCGCATTTCACTGGGCGAGCAGCCAAAGCGCAGGCGGAAGGCTTTGGAAAAATTCGCGGGTGTGGAGTAACCCAAAGCATCACTGAGCACTGAAAAAGGCGTTTGGGTACCGGTGACCTGGCTGTTGGCCTGGCGCAGGCGCTCTTCACGCAACCAGCCAAAGACGGGCTGGCCGCAATAGGTCTGAAAAGCCTCGTTCAGTCGGCGCCGGTTGGTGCCCACCATGCGGGCCAGTCGGTCCAGGCTGGGCGGATTGGCCAAGGTCTGGCTCAGCACCTGCTGGGCTTGAACCACCAGACGGACATCCATGCTGGCCTCACCGGGCAGGGCAGCCGTGGACTGCTCGACAGGCACGGGCTCGACCAAATTGCGCTGAAGGTGCACGCCCACGCGGGCCAACACCTCCTGCACTTCAAAGGGCTTACCAATATAGTCCACTGCACCAGCGGCAAAGCCCTCCAGGCGTTCGGCCAAGTCGTTGGCAGAGGTCAAAAAAATCACGGGAATGGAACGCACGGCCGGGTGGGCCTTGAGTTGCCTGCAGGTGGCAATGCCGTCCATACCGGGCATGCGCACGTCCATCAAGATTAAGTTGGGCTTGAGCAAGATGGCCTGCTGGTAACCGCGCTCGCCGCTCAAGGCCACGCTGATGCGCAGGTCTTTGAGGTTCATCATCTCCATCAACACGCGCAGGTCTGCCGCCGAATCGTCGACCAGCAGTACGTCGGTCTGACTTTTCTGGCCCGCATTCCCTGAAGATGCCTCAGTCGTCATGGCCGAACTCTACCGTTTGACATTTGACACACCTTTAGCCCAGCGCTTGAACGCCTCATTTGGTGCGGCCAGGAGCAGCGCCAGTGCGGCAGATAAAAGCGAAGATCGAGCCCGTCAAAGCCGTGCAGCCATCAGGGCTTGGTGCAGCCCGCAGGGTCCGAGAAATACGCCGCAGGACCCAACTCGCGCAAGCGCTGCACATAGCAGGGGTGGCGCTGTGACCATGCAAAGGCACGCTCATCGCGCAGCAGGGCTGGCAAATTGTTGATGGCCGTCTCGGCCAAAGCCAGCGTGGACAGATTCATGGCCCGCATCACGGCTTCGACCAGCAGCATGTCTGACACCAGATAGGGCGCAAAGTTCACTGCCAGCCCGGTCAGCTGCACCACCTCGTCCAGTGTCATGGGGCTGAGCCTGTCAATGGCCATGCCCAGCTCTTGCGCCGAGATGGACTCCCCTTGTGCCATACCCAGGCTGCGCAGGGCAGAGCGAATTCCCCGGGTGACAGGTCGGCTGATGGCAGTCAGCGTGCCTGGACCGACTTCAGCGGGCAAGGCTTGCAGTTGGTGCGAGGCCAGGTCTCGGGCTTGCTGCAGTTCCTGCGCCCGCATGGGCAGCAATTGACAGGCCACGCCGGAGCCGCGGCCCAGGGTCTGGCACAGCTGGTTGGCCCACGACTTTTGGCCCAATTCAATGCCAAAAGACCGGTCTTGGCTTGCCACTTGCGTGCTGCCGCCGCCGATGTCAAGAATATGGCTGGTCTGCAGCCGCAGGCCCAAGGCCTGCTTGGCCGAGTCGTGGCCGTAGCGCCCTTCAACGGCCGCAGGGATCACCAGCACGGCCACCCCGGTTTGCGCTCTCAGGGTCTCCAAGTGCTGGCTCAGTTGCGCGCCATCTTGCCGCCAGGCCAGGCGCCAAGCCGAAAACCCGCCGCCCAGTTGGCGACAGGTCGCGGGCAGCCTGGCCTGTTGAGGCAATTCCCGCAAGGCGCTTTCGACAGCAGGCAGCAAGAGCTCCAGGCGCTGACCCTGCATCATGGGGGTGAGCAAATCAAGGTCGCGAGTGGGCATGAGCACGCCGTCGCCCGTACCGCTGGCAGCGGCACGCACGCCTGAGGAGCCCATGTCAAAGGCGATGCGGCAGTCTGCAGGTGGCGGGTTGGCGGGAGGCTGGGCCAGTGCCGGGCCCGACATGGCAGCCCAGGCCACAACCGCCAGGCCGAGCAACTGGGCTTTGGTGCGACAGACCCGCCCTGGCCACTGCGGGGACTTGGGGTCGTGCGTCTTAAGCATAAACAGGTCGTGTGATGTCAAAAGCAAAGATCGCTGGAAACACGCAGCCCACTGTGTTGAACAAAAATCAGGTTTCAGGAGTGAGCGATCATAAAGTCAACGCCAGGCCGATGCGCAGCGCAGCCGAAGTCAAGATGATGATCGTCGCCCTAAGGGGCCCGGATGGCCAACCTAAGGCGGGCAAGCCTTACATCATGGAGCGCGCAGGCAGTGGTTTTGACGACTGCTTCAACGCCCCGACGACCGTCAACGAGTCTGCGCACATCATCGCGACCGCAGAAGGGGTTCACACCAGCTCCGACGTTGAGCAACGGCCCAAATGGATTGCTTCGTTCCTCGCAATGACGGGACAGGGGTCGCAATGACGGGACAGGGGGCGCAACGACGCCTTAATGCCGTCATTGCGAGGCGCGCAGCGCCGTGGCAATCCATGTGCCTTGCCAAGGCCGCAGTGGATTGCTTCGTTCCTCGCAACGACGCCCTAATCCCGTCATTGCGAGGCGCGCAGCGCCGTGGCAATCCATGTCTTTGTGCGAGGGCCGCATGGATCGCTTCGTGCCTCGCAATGACGGGGTGGGGGGCACGATGACGTTGATGTCTCTTCACGGCCCGAGCAGCGAGCGCCAGGCCAGCAAAATCCCCAGCAGCACCGGTTGGTGCAGCATGTAGTAACTCAGGCTCCAGCGGCCCAGCGTCGCCAGGGGGTGGCCGGGGGTGGGCAGCGGGCGGTGCAGCCAGCCTTGCGGGCGGCGCAGCAGCGTGCGCATGCCCACATGGCCCCAGATCATCACGCCCAGCCAGGGCAGCAGGGGTACATAGTCTTCGGTGACGGGCTTGCGCGAGATCAGGCCGATCCAGTGGAGCCAGCGCTCGTCAAGCAGGCGCAGGTCTGGGTGCGCAGCCATCAGCGCTGGAGCCCACCAGGGCAGCGCCATCGCAGCTGCACCGGCCAGCCACCACAGGCCGTCGTGGCCGGGCCAGCGCCTGCCGGCCCAACGCAATATCAGCAGCATGACCGCCATGCCGTGCAGCACGCCAAAGTAAATGAAGCTGGCCGGAAACATCCACCATGAGCCCAGACTCACCAAAGCGGCGCAGGCGGCGATCTGCAGCCAGCGGCGGGCGAACTGGCGCGCGCTTTGTTGCTGCGCAATGGCCACGGCCTGGCCGGCGCCGGCACACAGCAGGAAGGCGCTGACGATGAGCGTGCGCTGCGTGGTCCACAGCGGGTCGCGGTAGAAGTCTTGCGCGATGTAGCCGAAGTGGTTGAGGTCAAAGCACAGGTGGTAGGCGCTCATCCAGACCATGGCCAGGCCGCGCAGGGCGTCGAGCCGCTCGAGTCGGGCCGCCGCCTGGACCTGCATCACAGCGCGAGCTGGTTGAGCTCGATGATGGGCAGCAGGACCGCCAGCACGATCAGCATGACGATGGCGCCCATGGCCACGATCAGCAGCGGCTCGAGCACGGTGGCCAGCTGCATGGCGCGCCGCTGCACCTCGCCGCTGAGCTGGGCCGCCGCACGCTGCAGCATCGCTGGCAGCGTGCCGGTCTGCTCGCCCAGGCGGGCGAACATGGGCAGCAGCGTCGGAAAGCGCGGGTGGGCCGACAGTGCCGAGGCCAGCGATGCGCCCTCGCGCACCAGCACCAGGGCCTGCTGCGCATCGCGCCGCATGGCGCGGTTGCGCAAGGTGTCGGCGCCCGCTTGCAGGGCGCGCAAGATCGGCACGCCTGCGGCAGCCAGCAGGGCCAGCGTGGCGGCAAAGCGGGCCGCGTTGTAGCCACGGGCCAGCCGGCCCAGCACGGGCAGCTGCAGCCAGGCGGCATCAAAGGACAGTCGCATGGCTTCGTTGCGCAGCGCCAGTCGAAGCATCAGCGCGCCCGCGGCCATCAGCAGCAGGGCCCACAGCCCCCAGGCGCGCACGAGTTCGCTGAGCGCCAGCATGGCCACGGTCAGCAGGGGCAGCGCCCGTTTGCTGCCGGTAAAGACCTCGGCCACCTGCGGCACCACGTAGCCGAGCAAAAAGATGACGATGGCCACCGCCACCAGGCTGACGATGGCCGGGTAGAGCGCGGCGCCGAGCAGCTTGGCGCGCAGGGCCAGCGCCGCCTCGAGTTCGCTGGCCAGGCTGTCGAGCACGCCCGAGAGCTCGCCGCTTTGCTCGCCCGCGGCCACCACAGCGCGAAACGTGTCGTCGAACTCGCGCGGATGGTCGGCCAGGGCCTTGGCCAGGCTGGCCCCCCCGTTGATTTGGGCGCGCAGCGCGGCCAGCAGATTTTGCTGGCGCTTGTCGCTGGCCTCTTCAGCCAGCACGGTCAAGGCGCGCTCGATGGGCAGACCGGCGCCAACCAGGCTGGCCAGTTGCCGGGTGAAGATGGCCAGCTGCGTGGTGTCCAGGGCGCGTGTGGGCCACAGCTCGCGCTGCAGCCACGGTCCCTGGGCGGTCCCGCTGGTTTGCACCGGTTCGACCTGCATCGGCAACAGCTCGCGGGCGCGCAGCTGCGCGCGTGCGGCGCGCGCCGAGTCGGCCTCGATCACGCCGCGGCTGCTCTTGCCTTGTGCATCGACCGCTTCGTAGGAGAAGGCAGGCATGGCGTAGAGCGTCGCCGGTCAGTCGCGCGTGACGCGCACAAGCTCTTGCAGCGAGGTCACGCCCGCCTGTACCAGCCGCTGCCCATCGTCGCGCATGAGGGTCATGCCCGCTGCGATGGCGGCGCTGCGGATGCTCGCTTCGGCAGCGCGGTCGTGGATGAGCGCGCGTGTGGCGTCGTCGGTCAGCAGCAACTCGAAGATGCCGGTGCGCCCGCTGTAGCCGCTGTGTCCACAGGCCTCGCACCCTTGACCGGAGCAGGATGCGCACAGCTTGCGCACCAAGCGCTGGGCCAGCACGCCGAGCAGGCAGGAGCTGAGCAAAAACGGCTCGATGCCCATGTCGCCCAGCCGGGTGACGGCGCTGGCCGCGTCGTTGGTGTGCAAGGTGGCCAGCACCAGGTGGCCAGTGAGCGAGGCCTGAATTGCGATCTGCGCGGTTTCAAAGTCGCGGATCTCGCCGATCATGATGATGTCAGGGTCTTGCCGCAAGATGGCGCGCAGCGCCCGCGCAAAGTCGAGCTCGATGCGCGGGTTGACCTGGGTCTGCCCCACGCCGGGCAGCTCGTACTCTATGGGGTCTTCCACCGTCATGATGTTGCTGCGCCCTGCATCGAGCTGGCCGAGTGCGGCATACAAGGTGGTGGTCTTGCCCGAACCGGTGGGCCCGGTGACCAGGATCAGGCCGTGCGGCTGAGCGATCAGGCTTTCTAGGCGCTCCAGCGTCTGGCCCTGCATGCCGACGTCGGGCAGGCGCAGGCGCGCCCCGGATTTGTCGAGCAGGCGCAGCACCGCCCGCTCGCCATGCGCGCTGGGCAAGGTGGAGACGCGCACGTCGAGCGCGCGGCTGCCGATGCGCAGCGAGATGCGCCCGTCTTGGGGCAGCCGCTTTTCGGCGATGTCGAGCTCGGCCATGATCTTCAGGCGCGAGATCAGCGCGGCGTGCAGCGCGCGGTGCGGCTGCACCACCTCGCGCAGGCCCCCGTCGACGCGAAAGCGCACCGAGGAATGGCGCTCGTAGGGCTCGATGTGGATGTCGCTGGCGCCCTCGCGCGCGGCCTGCGTGAGCAGGGCGTTGAGCAGGCGGATGATGGGCGCATCATCGGCCATCTCGAGCAGGTCCTCGACCGCCGGCAACTCCTGCATCATGCGCGACAGATCGACATCCGATTGCACCTCGCTGGCCACAGCGGCGGCGCTCGATTCGCCCTTCGCGTAGGCACTGCTGATGCGCTGGACCAACTCCTGCTCGGGCAGATGGTGCAGCTCGGGCCGGATGTCCCCTTGACCGTGCTGACGCAGCACCTCGGCCAGCGCCTGGCGGTTGCTGCGGCTGCTCAGCCACAGCGTCAGTCGCCCCGATTCCTGCTCGAGCAGCATCTGGTGGCTGCGCGCAAAGGCGTAGGGCAGCAGGTAGCGCATGGTCAGGGCCGAGCCGGTGCGGCCGGCGCAGCGGCTGGGGCGCCGGGCATGGTGGGGCGCCACAGCGGTGCGGTACTCGGGCTTTGGCCGGGCGCCATGGGCGTGACGGGCGGCAGCACTGGCGCGCCTTGCAATTGCAGCGTCGCGCTCGGTTGCGGCTGTGCGTTTTGTTGCAGCCCGCGCATGAGGTCGTAGCGGTCGATCGAGAGGGCCTGCGTGGCGTTGGCGTCGCGCACTACCACGGGCCGCAAGAAGACCATCAGGTTGCTTTTGTTGCGCTTGCGCGTTTCGCTGCGAAACAGCTGGCCGAGCAGGGGAATGTCGGCCAGGCCGGGCACCCGGTCGGAGTTACCGGAAAACTCATCTTGCAACAAGCCGCCGAGCACGACGATGTTGCCATCTTCAACGATCACGTTGGACTCGATCGAGCGCTTGTTGGTGATCAGGCCGCTGCTGTTGACCGTCGGCGCGATGCTCGAGACCTCTTGGTAAATCTGCAGCCGCACGGTGCCGTTTTCGCTGATTTGCGGTTTAACGCGCAGGGTCAGGCCGACATCGCGCCGCTCGATCGTCTGGAAGGGGTTGACGTTGCCGGTGCTGCCGGTGGTGCCATTGGTGAACTGACCGGTCACAAAGGGCACGTTTTGGCCCACCACGATCTTGGCCTCTTCGTTGTCCAGGGTCAGCAAAGTTGGAGTCGACAAAATATTGCCATCGCCACTTTCTTGCAGGAAGCGCCCGAGCAGGCTCAGGGTGTAGACCCCGCCGGTGCGGCTGACCGCGCCAAAGTTAAAGCCCCGTCCGGGCTGAACGGTGCCGCTGGCGGCCTGCCTCTGCAGGTTCAGGATATTGTTGCCACCGCTGCCGAAATTGGTGCCCAAAAAGCCGATGGTGCCATCGCCCTGGTTGCCGATTGGGCCCTGCCATTGGATGCCAAACTCTTCGGCCTTGTCGGCCCGCACCTCCACGATCAGGCTTTCGACCAGCACCTGGGCGCGCCGGGTGTCGAGCTGGTCGATCACCGCGCGCAGTTGGCGGTACAGCGGCTCGGGCGCGGTGATGATCAGGGCGTTGGTGGTGGGATCGGCCTGGATCAGCCCGCCGGTGTTCGGCAGACTGGCCGCTGAGGCGCCAGTGGCACCCGCGGGCGGGCCGGCCGATGCAGCCGCGGGCGCGCCCTGCGCACCGGTGCGGCCGTCGGTGGCCGCCATCGCAGCGCGCAGGGTGGCCGCCAGCTTGGTGGCTTCGGCGTTCTTGAGGTAAACCACATGGATGTTGCCGGCCGGCCCGGCCTGGCTGCCCGGCTGGTCCAGCCGCTCGAGCAAGCTGCGCGCGAGCGCCGCTCGCGCCGCATTGGCCGCGCGGATGATGACCGCATTGGCCCGCGGCTCAGCCAGCACTGCGGTGCGGTAGCTGGTGTCGGAGGCGCCCTGCGCGGCGGCGGGGCCCGGGCCCTGCGATTCCAGCAGCCGCGCCAGCAGCGGCGCCACGTCCGAGGCAATCGCGTGCTTGAGCGGGATGATCTCCAGGTCGCTGGCATTGGGCACGTCCAGCACGGCCACGATGCGGCCGATGCGCTGCAGGTTGTCGTTGTAGTCGGTGATGACCAGCGAGTTGTTGCCGGTGTTGACGTTGATGGTGTTGTTCGGGCTGATCAGGGGCCGCAGCACCGGCACCAGGTTGTTGGCGCTTTCATGCTGCAAGCGAAAGATCTGGGTGGCGATCTGGCTGCCCGGCCCGCTGGGCGTGGTTTCGATCACGCCACCGCCTTGCAGCTTGGCCTCTGCTTCGGGCACCACCTTGTACAAGCCCGCTGTCTCCACCACGGCAAAGCCTTGCAGGCGCAGGGCGGCCAGGAACTGGCTGTAGGCCGCGGCCTTGCTGACGGGGCGGTCGGTGTTGAGCGTGACGGTGCCCTTGACGCGCGGATCGAGCACCACGCTGCGCCCGGTAATCAGCGCGACGGCGCGTGCGACCTCGCCGATTTCGGCGTTGTTAAAACTCAGCGTGACCAACTGCTCGGCGGGGCGCGCCGCCGGCGTGCCCGTGGCCCGTCGAGGGGCTGTGCCTGGCGCAGCGCCTGGTGTAGTGCCCGTTGCAGCGCCCGGTGTAGCGCTGGCACCAGTTGTAGGTTTGGTCGTCGGGCCGGTATTTGCTGGCGCAGCAGTGGCAGGCGCCGCCCCCTGGCCGGGACGGCTCTGTGCCCACAGGGGCCCGAGCAGGCTCAGGCTGATCAGGGCGGTCGTGAGGGCGTGGATGCGTTGCATGGAAAGCCTTAACCGATAGAGATGAGGGACAGCGCGCCGCTGCGCCGTCCGATGATGTTGAGCACATTGCTCAGCGCGGCCTCGTACTCGGGCTGTGCGCTGGCCTGGCCCTCAAAGCGCAAGCGGCCAGCCTGCCACTGCCCCTGGCCCTTGAGCTGCAGCGCGCCTTGCAGCGTTTGCAGGCTCAGGCTGGGCTGCGGGCCGCCTCGCAGCTCGATGCGGTAGTGCCCCATGGGCTTGAGGGTTGACAGGGCCGAGGCAAAGTCTTGCAGCTCCAGGCTGGCCTGGCCGTTCATCTGCACCCGCGCCCCGTCCCAGTGCCAATGCAGCGCCTGGGTGCGCAGCAGCAGCCGTCCGGCCGGGCGCAGGGTGTTGAGCGGCGTGCCCAGTGCGGCCAGCGGCTCGGCCGGCCAGAGCGACTGGTGCGGGGCCAACGTGATCTGCGGCTGGCCGTCTGGGGCGGCCAGGTCAAGTTGTATCGCCTCGTGCATGCAGCACACGGCGTGAACGTGCAGGCGCAGGCCTGCGCCGTTGAGCGCGAGCCGCCACTGCACGCGATCGGGCAGCACGGCGCGCTCGCGGCTGCCGCTGCCGGCGCTGAGCACCAGGCGGGCCGAGCCCGACCACAGCGTGCCGCGGCTGTCGATCAGTTGCAGGTGGCCGCTGCGCGCCACCCAGGGCTCGAGCCAGCGCGCCGGCGCGTAGACCGCCACGCCGCCGACGAGCCCGAGCAGCAGCGCCAGCACGGCCAGTGCCCAGGGTGCCCCGGTGGTCCCCCCCGGACGCGCCGCTGCTGCGCTGCGCTGGCGCCAGGACAGGCCGCCGGTCCTCATGGCAGCTCCAGCGTGATGCGGCCGCTCCAAAGCCCGGGCTCGGCCTGCTGCAAGGACGCTTGCACCACGCGCGCACCGGTTTGCGGCCCCAGGGTTTCGAGCCAGCCGAAGACGGCGGCGGCGCTGGTGGCGGGCAGCTCGATCAGCAGGCTGCGGCCCTGCTCGCCGCTGAGCCTGGCGCCCAGCGCCTGCGCCGACTGGCTGATGGCCTGGCGGCTCTGGGCGGTGTTCATGCGCGGCTGCTGGCGCAGCGTTTGGGCTTGGGCCTGCAGCTGGCGCATCTGGGCCAGCGCTTGTTCGGGCGCTTGCACCAGCGCCGCCGGCCGGCTCCACAGGCGCCAGGCTGGCGCAACCGTGGTGTGCCACAGCGCCAGTGCAGCCAGAGCGATCAGGGCCAGCACGATGAGGGCGCGCTCGCGCGGCGCGCGCTCCTGCCAGAGCCGGCCGATGCGGGCGCGATCGGGCAGCGCGCTCATGGCGCTCATGGCGTCTTGACCTTCATCAGCCACTGCGCCCCGTTGGCCTGGAGCTGGTAGCCGCGCAGTGCCAGTGCCGACTGCAGCTGCGCCGCGCGCGCCGCCTCCAGCGGCCAGTCGGCCAACTGCAGCTGGCCGGCCGCATACTCCAGCCGGCGCGGCGCCGGCGCCTCGCTCTCGGCCAGCACCGACAGCATCACGGCCAGGTCGGCGGCGCTGGCCGTGCCGCTGGCGCGCTGCAGCTGCTCGACCTCGCGCTGCATCTGCAGCAGCGGGTCGATGACCAGCGTCACCTGTGGGAAGCTGCTGCGCAGGATGGCTTTCATTTCTTCTTGCTGGGGCTGGGCCGACTGGCGCCAGATCCAGGTCTGCACTGCCGCGAGCTGCAGCAGCAGCAAGGCTGTTAGCCCCCAGCGCATCGGCCGCCAGGCCGGCGCCTGGCGCCAGCTGTGCCAGCCGCGCAGGGCGCGCTCGCGCCAGCGCTTGGCGGGGCTGGCGGCCAGGTCAAACTGGGCCAGGTTCCATTGCGATTCCAGCGCATGGCGCAGGCGCTGGGCCAGCGGCAGCAAGCCTGCCGGCCGTCCCAGGACTTGCTGCACCGCATCGGCCACGGCCGGCTCGGCCCAAAGTGCAGCAGCCGGCGCCGCAGCCGGTGCCCCAGCCGGCTCCGGTGCCAGCGCCGGTCCGTCGGCTTGGCGCGCCCAGGCACTCAGCGATTCGGCCAGCGGCTCGGGCAGGGGCAACAGTTGCACGCCGTCTTCGCCGGTGATCACCAGCTGCGCGGCTTGCGCCGGCCCCAGCACCTGCCAAGTGGGCGCCCCCGGCTCGAATTCGGGCACGATGCGCTGGGCGCTTCGGCCGGCCGCGTGCAGGGCTTCGACCGCCTGCGCGAGCCAGGCCTTGTCGCACACGGCCACCCAGGTGGGCGCGCCGGGCGTGGTCTCGGGTGCCACTGCAAAGTGCAGGCTCGATGCTTCAGCCAACAGCTGGTCTTCGAGCAGGCCGGCCAGTGCTTGCGGCCAGCGGTGGCGGGGCAGGCGCGGCAGCGTGACGCGGTGCCACGACAGCATGCCCGCCGGCACCAGCAGCACCACCTCCTGCGCTGCAGGCCATTGCGCCGGCGCGCCATCGAGGCTTTGCAGCGCTGTGCCGTGCTGCGCCGGGCGCTCACCCATGAGCCAGGCCGACCACGGCTCGCGCGGGCTCAGGGGCGCTCGGGCAAGGATCTGGTTCATACGCAGGTGCAGCAGCGGTGCAAAAGACGACTTGGAAAGAGATTTGCGAAAGAAGTTCTAGATTGTAGGCAGCGCCCGTGCGCTGCGGCAGGTCAACAGCAACGGTTTGCGTTCAGGGCACGCACATGGGATGGACCCAGGATCTGCCCCCAGTGTGCCAGAGCTGCGTGTTATATTTTTTACTTCATCCTTAGAAGGTTGCTATGGACATAAGCTCGATGTTTTCCTCGCCGGTGTTGCTGGTGTTTGTGGCGCTGGTGCTGGTGGTGCTCAAGCTGGGCGTCAAGATCGTGCCCCAGTCGGAGAACTGGCTGGTCGAGCGACTGGGCAAGTTCAACCGCAAGCTCGAGGCGGGGCTGCACTTGATCATTCCCTTTTTCGAGTCGGTGCGCTTCAAGGTGCCGATTCAGGAGCGGCAGCTGCCGCCCAAGCCGATCAATGCGATCACGCTGGACAACGTCACCATCTCGGTCTCGCTGGCCGTGCTCTACCGCATCGTCGATGCATCCAAGACCATGTACCGTATCGCCAATGTGGACGATGCCATCATGACCATCGTCAACGGCACGGTGCGCAGCGTCATCGGCAAGACCGACCTCGATGGCGTGCAGTCGAACCGGCGTCAGATTTCCGAAGAGATCGAAAGCGACCTGCGGTCGGTTTCCGAAGAGTGGGGCATTTTGATCACCCGGGTGGAAATCCTCGAAGTCGACGTCGATCCGGAAACCAAGCAGGCCATGCAGCTGCAGCTCAATGCCGAGCGCAACCGGCGTGCGCTGGTGCGCGAGGCCGAGGGCAAGAAACAAGCCACCGAGCTCGATGCCGATGCCCAGCTCTACGCAGCCCAGAAGCAGGCCGAGGCGATGAAGATCACGGCCGATGCGGAGGCGTATTCGGTCTCTGTGGTCTCGCAGGCGATCGCCGCCGGTGGGGCCAGCGCGGTCGAATTCGAGATCAAGAAGGTCCAGGCGCAGGCCGTGCAGGAGCTGGCCCGGGGCCAGAACGCCAAGATCGTGCTGCTGCCCACCGAGGTGGTCAGCAGCCTGAGCGGCACGCTCTCGGGCGTGGTGGCCCAGCTCACGCGCAAGGACTGAGATGGACGCTTACCAGTGGACCTTGATCGCCGCTTTGGTGCTCGGCATGGCAGAGCTTTTGACCGGCTCGTTTGTCTTGCTGGGCCTGGCGGTGGGCGCGCTGGCGGCGGGCCTGGTGCAGTGGGCTGCCGGCGGGGTGAGCCTGAACCGCGATCTGCTGATTTTTGCCCTGGTCTCGGTGCTGTCGTTTCTGGCCTTTCGCAAGATCTTTCGCAAGGCCGATGACCACCAGAGCGCTGACACGGATGTCAACCGGTATTGAGGCATTGGCCGAGCGGCCTGTCGTGCCTGCGGTGATCATCCGTGAAAGCTACACCAGCACCTACCATGCGTGTGCGGGTGTTGAAGGTGTGGCATAGGAGCAAGGTGGCAGAGGTGGTTTCAGCCGCGCCTACATGCACCCCCTGGACCGCTGCGGCGAAATGCTCGGCCCCATGCTGGCCACCATCCACAACCTGCACTGCCACCTGTTCCTGATGCAAGAGGTGCGCAATGCGCCGGACGCGGTGGGTTTTGCGGGATTTGTGGCGAGGTTCAAGGGGGATAGGGTGCGGGGGGGGTATGAGGAGGGTCAAGGCGTGATGTGCTTGCGCGTTGTCGTTTTGGAACGACCATTTAAATGTCGTTCCACCTCCATGCGCAATGCCGCATTGATCCGAGACTGATAGCCTGCGCCCTGCGATTTGAAGAACTCCAAAATGTCCGCATCCAAGCGAACAGAGGTGAGGATTTTTGTCGGGGCGGCCTGTGGCCCACGACCACGCTTGATCACTGGCGCACCCAGCATGTCCTCCGTCCATGCAGGATTGTCTGGATCATTGACCTTAGCCGAGGTTTTCTTTGGCAACTTGGCGGTAGTAGCGAGCTTCATGTTTTTCTGCCTTTCGCAGCGAGATCACGTGAGGTCCTTTCGGGCGCTCTGTGTAAACCATCACAACCACTTCTGTCGCCAGAAGACCGAAACAAACCCAACGCTCTTCGCCGTAATCTTGGCGTTTGTCTTCGCGTGTCACTGTGAAGCGGTCCCAAATTGCATCACATCCAGCGAAGTCAAGCCCGTGGTTCTTGATGTTTAGCTTGCGCTTTGCTTCATCCCAGGTGAGCATACTTAATTGTATCTACAAAATAATTGGGCACAAGGTGAAATTTCATGTCGTCAATGACCGGCGGAAAGTAGGCTGGCAAAGCCGACAGATAGGACTTCCGTGTTGATTGACTCATTTGGTCTCATCTTGTACACACTCAGTTCCAGCCTAGCCATTTAACGAAAAAGGCGATCAGCAAGGCAGTAAACACGCGAAAGATCCACTTGCCCGCACTCTTCATCAGACCATTGCTGTCGTTCGGCGTTTGATCCGAACCAAGCCCGGCTCTGTTTCCTTCTGCTTGTATTCCTTGAGTGCGCTCGGCCCTGAGCAATTTCGAGCCCGTAGTCTCGTTGCCATGGAGAGATACATCCTCGCAGTCGCTCAGTTCAAACATTGGCTGTTTGTCATTTGGCTTATCAGGCACGGTATATCCCCCAATGCTACTGTGAGGGGATGCAATCGGAATCCGCCAACTCCCAGCACTTGCTTGATCTGGAGTGGCGGCTTCACGAGAAGCACCCCGTATGTTGCGACGTTTCCGGTAGCGATAAGCCCCGTAACTCTGCGGGCGACAACCGGCTGATCAATGTTGTGAAAGCTGTTCCCGATCAGCTCGACGCCGACACAGTTTTCGAGGAGGATGCCAACGGTCATGATCCCTAAAGCTTGACTTAACCGGCATTCGCCAGAGTGGCGAAGCCAAGCAAGAGTGAAATGATGCCCGGTGTAGCCACCCCAAAGCACATACGATTGAACGATGGCTTAGCCACTGCTACAGCCAACGTGGCACCTTGGCGAAATACTGCTCGTACGCCGAGCCGTGCAGACCCAACAGGTGTTTCTCTTCAAGGCGCACCTGAACCTGAATGACGACCTCTGCGGCGGCAAGCAGGGCCAGGGTAGCGGCATTGGGTGCCACCAGGAAAAAGCCCGACAAGGCCACCCGCGTTGCAAGAAAAATTGGATTTCGCGAAATGGTGAAAAGGCCCTTGCTGACCAGCCAATACACCGTCGTGTTTGATGTTGCTATTCGTAATGCGTCCACATGCGGGGCACCCTGACCGTGCGCTCAACGGGAAAGACTTGGTAAACCAAACGGTGTTGAAGCTGGGCCAGCAGTGGGGGGTAAGTGTGCAGGAGCAGCGCCTTGAGCGCATCGGGCGCCCAGCAGCTGCAGCCCTTTAGCTGGGCTCGAGCCGGCGGTGGTAGAGCTCGAGCAGCCTCTCGGTGGTGCGCGCTGGCTGCTCTTC
>JAIXWZ010000025.1 GCA_027491035.1 Comamonadaceae bacterium
CAGAGCCCCGCACCACGCGGGGCTTTTTGCTTTTGCGCCCTGACTGACCCCATGGCCACTGCCTGCATCGCACACTGAAGTCAGAGCACGGCCTCTAGACCTTTGCGATCGAGCAAGTTGAGCAGTTTCAGCGATGGGCCGCTCGGATGCTTTTCGCCGATTTCCCACTTACGCACCGTTGAGGGACTCGTGTTGAGGACAGAGGCCAGGACGGCCTGGCTCAGCTTGACTCGCTCACGCAATGCCCGGATCTGCTCGCCGTCATAAGGGGGGATCGGGTCCAGGCATAGCGCGTCAAACTTGCGCTGCTTGCGTTTGTCAATGAAGCCCAGTCGTTGCAGGTCTTCGGTGGTTTCGTGGACCGCTTCGAGGATGCGGCTCCTGGCCTTGGGTTTAGCAGTCATGGCAGATTTCCTGTAACGCGCCGTCTTCCACGGCCACCTTCAATTGCGCACCCGATAGCGCCAGCAACTCCGACGCCAGCGCCTGGAGTGCCTCGAGTTCATTGGCCGACACGTTCGCTCTCTCGCTCTTCTCGAATCCGAAGACGAAGAACCAGCGACTGGCTTTGCGCGTAGCCACCAGCGTGCGCACACCGCCACTCTTGCCACGACCAGGCAACGCGACACGCTTCTTGACGACATCGCCGCCCATATCGGCATCGATCAGGCCATTTGCCATTTCGCGCACGGCCTGGCATAGCGCCGCATCCGTCAGCGTGGTCTTGCGCATCCACCGGGTGAAGTGGCGGGTTTTGAAGACAAGTCGCATCGGTCAAAGTATGCCACCTAGTGGCATAATCTACAAGACATCGACTTCTCTCGAATGACGGTTTGGCTCGACGATCCGTTTGTCCTCGGTGCACACCTGCTAGCAAAGCCTGATTGCAGTGACCTGCCCCCCACCAGCCGCACCACCATCACGTTCTTGAAGCCCGTTAGTTCAATTCGTAATGACAAGGTCTGATCCATGAAAGCCAGAACGGTTTATGTCTTTGCTCTTGGTGGTGGTAAGCATCTCATGACTTGACGGCATTGACCGGCCCTCACGTCACGAACTGCGAGCGAATCACCAAGAGCGTCGCAATGGCCAGCAGGAAGATCCGCAGCCATGCCTGAAATCCAGCCTCGCTCAGGCGCCCGGCGATGCGGTCTCCAATCCGAAAGGCAAGCAGACTCATCAGCACACCGGCTGCCAAAAGCTCCAGACTCACGGCCACAGGTGCCACGATGATCAACAAGCCAATTTGGATCGACTTGCCCAATGCAAAGCATATGTTCAGAGCAATCAGCATTTGCAACCTGGACAGCCGAGCAAGCCCTGCAAAGAGGACCATGAACGGAGCGCCGACGTTCAGAGCCGCCTCGGTGACGCCCGCAAGCAGGCCAAACCACGGAGCGCGGCGCACGCTGACCGCAGGGCTTGCACTGACCCAGCGGCTCTGGATCAGGGGCAGCACGACACTGAACAAGATCAATGCTGCCAGCAGCAGGAGCGAGACTTGCTGGGGCAGCGAAACCTGCAGAGCGACGCCCAGTGCAGCGCCCGTCACGATCCCGGGCAACACTGTCCAGGGGATGCCGGAGGTGTGTAGATACGGGCGGTTGACCGCAAGCCAGTACAGGGCCAGAACAAGCAAGGGGACTGCCGCCACCATCACCGCAGTCTGGTAATCGAGAAACAGCGCCAGCAGTGGTGTCGCGATCATGGCAAAGCCCAGGCCGAACACGCCTTGTACAAATGCCGCCAGCGCGAGAACCAACAAGGCTGCAGTAACCTGCAGCTCGTTCACTTGTCGGCTGCTGCTTGCACTGGCTTCACAGCACCACCCGCTCGCGCACGGCGCGTGCCGCGTCGTTTAGGCGGGCAATCGCGCGGGGCATGTCCACATTCAGGACGCGGCCGCCTTCGACGATTGTGACCCCGTCAACGATCACACGATCCACGTCATCGCCCGAGGCCGAGAGGACCAGAAACTTGAAGGGATCGTAAACCGGCGCGGCTTTGAACGTGTCCGTGCGTACGAACACGATGTCGGCCTTGCAGCCCACCGCCAGGCGTCCGAGGTCGGGCCGGCCCAGAGCGTCGGCGCCGCCCACTGTGGCCATGGTGAACACGTCATGCGATGGGGCGACGCTGACCGAGTGCTCTACGATGCGGCAGACTGTGGCCGCCATGCGCATGTCGTTGAACAGGTCGAAGGGAAAGGTATCGGTCCCGATGGACTGGCGGATCCCCAGCTGCTTGTATTTCTCGATCGAGTTGATCACCCCGCCGCGCCTTGCCTTGACCCAGGGCAGGTGCACCACGGTGGTCTGTGAGTCGCGCAGAGCCGCCACCTCGCGGGGCTCTAGAGAGGCCATGTTGCCGTCGGCCGTCATGATCTGACCATGACCAATGAGCACGTCAGGCCCGAGCATGCCCGTGCTGTGCATGTAGTCCACTGTGGTCATGCCGTGCTGGCTGCGGATGCGCTCGTATTCGTTGGGCGATTGGCCTGCATGAACCTGAATCAGAAGCTTGTGCGCATCGGCAGCTTCGCGCGCCTGGCGCAGCATGGCTGGGTCGCAGGTGTCGATCTGGCCTGGTGCGAGCATGGTGCGCAGCCGTCCATCGAACTTGCCATCCCAGCCGACGCAAAAGTCCACGCAGTCCCGAAATCTCTTGCGCCCATTGTCTGGGTAGGCCTCGTACCAGACCTTGCCACCCGGGGCGTGCCCATAGTGCATGGCCCGAAACCGCGGCGCTGAGTAGCAGCGCAGTCCCACCCGTATCCCCGTCTGTGCGACCTGTTCGGTGATGGCGATGTCGCCATCACCACCGACCTCGTAGTCATAGCCTAACTCGACCACCGTGGTGGAGCCCGTGCGAGCGAGTTCAGCGAAGGCGCATTCGGCAGCGATCACCTGCGACTCGGGGTCAATCGCATGCCGTACGGCAGGCAGCATCTTGTAGAGCGTGCCGTAGTTGGTTTCCTTGGCCTGGCTGCTGATGTTGCTGCTCTCTTCCAAATAGCCCTTTGTGAACATCGTGTCAGTGACGTGCAGGTGCGTGTTGACCAGACCTGGCATCACGATCCTGCCCTGAGCGTTGATACGAATGTCATCAGGGCCAGGGACCAGGCCGTTGGCAGGTCCAATGTGGACGATAAGGTCCTTTTCGATGACCACAACCGCACCTTCTAGCACCTGATGCCGACCGTCGATCCATGCAATCACGACGCCGTTTTCAATCCAAGTCTTCATATTGGTCTCTGATGGTTATGTCTCAGATCGCGAGCCTGCCGGGGCCGACGCGTGGGTCAGGCCTGCCCCCATCGCTGACTGCCAGCACCACGAGAATCTCGTCTGGTCGTGGTGCATCTTCTATGCCGATGGTGATGGTGTCGAGCTCGTTGAAGCTCCACACGTTGTCCTTGTGCCCAAGGGGAACGTCGATACGGCTGCCTGCCGAGGCGACCTTGCAGGTTGACGCAATGATGGCCTCGCCGCCACCGACGGCTGCACGCATTGCCTTGCCCAGCTTGGGATGCAGCAGCGCAGCGCCGTGTTCCAGATCGCCGTTGACGCCTACGATGGCGGCCTTGCCGTAGGCAACAGCCGCCCCTGCCAGAAGCGCGACAGCCTGCGGGTAGTAGCGTTCGGCAAGCAAGGGGCTCAGGTCGATCAGGACATCCAGGCTGCCTGATTGACCAGATGCCAGTGGGTTGGTGATGACCATGGCCACCACGGCCCGCGTCACGGGCCTCGGTGCGGGGTTGTTCGCCTCTGCGAGGATGGTTTCGCGCAGCAGCCAAATTTTGCGTGGTGTCATTGCATCTGCCTTGCCCCGGACTGCTGTCCGGTCCATTGCTCAAAGCGCGCGCCCAGCGCGCGCAGGCTCGCCTCCGCGCCAGCGCGCGCTACGAGGGAAATGCCAAATGGCAATCCGTCATCGCGCAGCCGGGAAGGCACGGAGATGGCGCACAGATCCAGCGGCCCCACACCATAGGTGTAGAAGCCGACCTCTGCATTGCGTGTGATCGGGTCGGCGAGCATCTCTCTGACCCGAAATGGCCTGGGTACCGTGGGCGTGACGACCACGTCGATCCCATCGAGCATGGAGGCAACCTGGCGACGCAGCGCAGATAGGCGGTAATGCGCCTGAAAGGCTTCCACGGCGCTGTAGCGCCTCGCCCGTGTCAGGATCGATGCCACCGCAGGCACAAGATCTTGTGCGCAGCTGTCCAGTACTTCGCCATAGCTGGCGGCCCGCTCGGCAACGAGTGCGCTTTCAAAAATAAGCTGACCGGCCTCGTGAAACGGCTCGAAGTCAAACACGCATGGCGTCCCCCCCAGGCTGCTCAGCCCGGCGACGGCCCGTTCGAAGTCTGCGGCCGACTGCTTGTCGCCAAAGAACTCCAGACGCTCGGGGATGGCGAAGCGAAAAGTCTGCGGAAAGTCCGGTTTCAAAGGTATGCCATCTGCATCTGCACGCGACACGGGATCGTCTATGTCCCGTCCGGCAATGGCCTCCAGCACAGTGAACGCATCATCGACCGTGAGCGCAAACACGGGGATGCAGTCAAACATTCGGTTGTTGTAGACCATTCCGCGGGTGCTGACCAGACCGATGGTGGGCCTTAGTCCGACGATGTTGTTCAGTGCTGCAGGCACGCGACCCGAACCGCCCGTGTCCGAACCCAGCGAGAAGCTCACCAGGCCCGCAGCCACGGCGACGCCAGAGCCCGAACTCGAACCTCCGGGAATAATCTCAGGGTCAAAGGTATTGAGGCAATGCCCGCCCAGCGTGCGGGTGCCGTTGAGCCCTGTTGCGAACTGGTCGAGTGATTGCTTGCCGATGAAGATCGCGCCCGCTGCAATGGCTCGCCTCACGGCCTCGGCGGTCTGCGTCGGCACGGTGGTGTAGCCCGGGCAACCGCAGGTGGTTGGCACGCCTGCCACATGCACGTTGTCCTTGACGCCAAAGGGCAGGCCGTAGAGCGGCAATGCATCGAGCTCGCCGATGCGCTGTGCCAGTGCGTGGGCCTGCTCGCGGACCGTGACGCGGTCGGCCAGCCCGGTCCAGACATGGTCTGTCCCCCGCGCATCAATGCGCCGGTACACCTCATCGATGGTCTCTACCGGCGTCAGCTGACCCGCCCGGTATCGGCCGCGCAAAGGGGCAAATTGCAGGGACATCGCCATCGTGCTCACTCGGGCTTGATCCCCGCGGCCTTGGTGGCATCCCCCCATTTGCGGTTTTCACTGGCCATGAAGCGGCCAAACTCCTCGGGCGTGCTGCCTGCGGGCTCTAAATAGTTGGCTTTGAGCTTTTCTTGGATGTCCGGCAATTGCAGGGCCTTGAGCAACTCGGTGTTGAGCCGAGTGATCACGGCGGCGGGCGTACGGGCCGGAACCAGCACACCGAGCCAGCCATAGGACTCGATACCCGTGATGCCGAACTCGCTGAGCGCCGGCACATCGGGGATGGTGCTGTCACGCTGGCTACCGAGCACCGCCATGGGCGTGAGCTTGTGTTTGCCCTCGCGCACGTGGGCCATGAAATTGGCCGGATTGGTCGCGCCGTACTGGATGTGGCCGCCCAGCAGGCTGGTGATCATGGGCGCAGGTCCAGTGAACGTGACGTGTTGCATCCCGATATCGCTGCGCTGCTTGAGCATCTCCACCGCGAGGTGTGAAAGCGAACCGGGTCCTGGCGAGCCGTAGTTGTAGCCTGCGGAGGTGGCTTTGCCGGACGCCAGGAGTTGTTTGACATCGCGCGCTTGCGCGCTCGGGCCGGCCAGCAGCACGTTGGACCAGCGCGCCAGCAGCGCGACCGGCGCAAAGTCTTCGCGCTTCCAGCGCAGGGTGCTGAAGGCGAACTCGTTGGTCACGATATTGGGCGCCTGGATGAGTACCGTGTAGCCGTCTGGCGCAGCGCGTGAGACGAACTCTGTACCGATGTTGGTGGAGGCGCCGCCCCGGTTCTCAACGATTACATTTTGCTTAAGCGCCTGAGCAAGTTTGGGCTGCAGCAGGCGGGCCACGATGTCCGTGGCGCTGCCCGGCGGATACGGCACCACCAAGGTGACGGCGCGTGCCGGATAGTCCTGCGCCATAGCCGTGGCAACGGGCAACAGGCAGATCAAGAAAAGCCGGCACGCAGGCCGGTAAAGGCGATTGAGAAACGAGCGGGCGGTGGTCATCGGCATCTCCAAAATGGGGCGGCGAGCCAGGTGTCGCTGCCGAATCCATTTTCCAGACCGCGGCTTTTCTCAGTAAGCAATTAATTGCGTCATGCTGCGCTCAGCGCAAAGTGGCCAGCCGCTCTGGCGCCAGCACCTTCACCGAGCCGTCGGCCTGTTTGGCGATAAAGCCCTCGGCCTCGAACCTGGCCAGTGTCAGCGACACCCATTGCCGGGTCGACCCGATCATGCGCGCCAGCTCGCTGTGGCTGAGGTTCACGTCGGCGCCGTCCTGCCTGGCTGCGAGCATGGTCAGCAGGCGGGCCAGGCGCACACGCATCGATTGGGTGGCCAGAAGCTGCAAAAGCGCACAGTAGCACTGCGCCTTGTGGACCAGCGCATCAATCAGGGTCAGGGCCAGATCGACCCGCTGGCTTGCCAGCTCGCGCAAGGGTCTGCCTGGCAACCAAAGGCAACTGGTTGGCGCGGTCGCGGCCGAGGCCCATGCGTGCCGGCCTCCTCCAAACATCTGCGGCGCGCCGACGTAGTGACCCGCCGTCCAGAAGCCCAAAGTCAGCTCTCGCCCATCCTCCGAGACATAGAACGAGCGAACCAGTCCCCGTTCAATCAGGTGGATGCCGTTGTGGAGATCGCCTTGGCTAAACAGCAGATCACCTGCCGCGTATTCGCGCCGGCGCGCCAGGTCCAACACAGCCTTGCGGCTCGATTCGCTCAAATGCGCCAGTACATCGGGCGCCGCCGCAGAGCCCTGCTCAGGCGTCGAAAGCAGGGTCGTTTGCTGCAAGCCAACGGCGGTTGATCGGCGGCGAATGCGGGTCGTCATGGTGGGTTGATCGAATGCAAATTTCATGCCGAACCGAACGCCCATGCAGCGCCTTGCTGGTTAATGTCCCAACGCGTGGTGTAAGTCCACAGCCCGGACAGGCTGAGTTACACGGACTCAGCGAGCCACTGCGGCCAGCCGAGTAGGCAAAGTATCGCTCAGGGTCTGCAGGCCCTCAAGTTGCATGTATCTGCGGTTCAAGCTCCACTCGTCGTTTTGCTCGAGCATCATGGCGCCGACCAGCCGGGTGATAGATGCATCATTGGGGAAGATGCCCACCACGTTGGTGCGTCGCTTGATCTCCGCGTTGAGCCGCTCCAGCGGGTTGGTGCTGTAGATCTGAGGCCAGTGCGCCCGGGGGAATGTCATGAAGGCCAGCACATCGTGCTCAGCCTCGTCCATCAAGGCGCTGAGCTTAGGGAACTTGGCGCGCAGTGGGTCGGCCACGGCGCGCCATTGCTGGCGAGCGGCCTCGGGCGAGTCCTGTACGAACGCTGTGCCGATGGCGGCCGAGACCATGCGCCGCTGGGTTTTGCCGGCGTGAGCCAGGGCGTTGCGCATGAAGTGCACGCGGCAGCGCTGCCAGGTGGCCTTCAAGACCTTGGCGGCAGCAGCTTTGAGGCCCTCGTGGCTGTCGCTGATGACCAACTTGACTCCGCGCAGACCGCGCCGGTTCAATCTGCGCAGGAACTCAGTCCAAAACGGTTCAGCCTCACTGGCGCCGACTTTGAGGCCCAGGACCTCGCGCTGGCCTTCTGTGTTGACCCCCACAGCGACTATTACGGCCACACTCACGATGCGACCAGCCTCTCGGGTTTTGACATAGGTGGCGTCGACCCAAAGGTAGGGCCAGTCGCCCTCAATGGTGCGATTGAGGAAGGCGCCCACACGCTCATTGGGTATTCCGGACCAACGTGACCGGTCATTCCGGTCTATCGTGACCGACTATTCCGGTCGAACGTGACCGGGGATTCCGGTCTGAACGTGACCGATTTTGGTGTCAACCGCAATGGCCGGTCACGATGCCGGAAGGGGGCAGGTCACCAGGCGTGCAGCCGGCCTTCTGCGGACGGGCCCCTGGCCAAAAGGATGATGCAGATCATCCAGCCCGCCATCACGGCGCCGATGATGCCGTTGGCAAACCAGATGTAGCCCAGGGCCTGACTGGGCACCTCAACCGGGCTGGACACCTGGTTGAAGATGGCCTCCCCGAGGCGGGGCGCCAACAGCAAGGTCAGGTTCAGGACGATGAAGACGGCCGCAGCGGCTTGGATTAGGCGCGACCAGAAGACAAGCGCTGGGGCGACGGCTACCTCCGCGGCGTCTTGCTCACTCTTCATGCCGTTTGAAGCCTCAGTGCCTTGATGCCCGAAAGGGTCTTGCTGGCCTTCGCTGCAGCCCGCGCCTGCCAAAGATCGTAGGCGGCTTGCTGAGCCAGCCACACTTCAGCGGCTCCGCCATGGTCGCGCCCCAACCAACGCTCGATCCTCAGCGCCATCGCGGGGCTGATCCCCGCCCGCCCATTGACTACCTTAGACAAGGTGGTCCGGTCGACGCCCAACTGGGCAGCCGCTTCGCCCACTTGCAGATCCAAGGCAGGCAGGATGTCGTCCCTCAAAGTGAGGCCAGGGTGGGGTGGGTTGAACATTGAACTCATGGTCACCTCAGTGGTAATCCTGGTAGTCCACCAGGATGGCATCGCCGTTTTCAAAAGCAAAAGTCAGACGCCAGTTACCGTTCACGCTGACTGACCAGTGGCCGAAGAGGCCGCCCTTGAGGGG
>JAIXWZ010000130.1 GCA_027491035.1 Comamonadaceae bacterium
TCGAGCGACACGCCCTCTCGCACCTGAAAGACCATGGTCATCGGCGGCATGTCGAGGTTTTTGATCTCCTCGTGGCGCAAAGACAGCTTGCGCGCCGATGCATCGACCCGCCTGACCTCGGCCACCGTCCACGGCAAGACGGTGTTGTCACTGGCCGATTGGGCTGACACCCGCTGCTGCACCGGGGCGCCAGGGTACTTGGTGAAGGTGCGGGTGCTGCCATCACGCTGCACCAGCAAGACCTCATAGGCGTCGCGGCGGCCTTTGTAGACTTCGCCATCCATACCGGGGCTGCCAATGGGCATGCCCGGCACCGCCAGCCCCAGGGCCTGCGGCTTTTGCCGGAGCAGTCGCAAGATGTCGGCGGCCGGCACATGCCCTTCGATCACATAGCCGGCCACGCTGGCGGTGTGGCACGATCCGAGGCGCTCGGGCACGCCCAGGCGCTTGCGCACGGCGGTGTTGCCCACGTCGTGAACCTTGACCTCAAAGCCGTGGGCCTGCAGATGCTCCACCCAGAGCTGGCAGCAACCGCAATTGGGGTCTTTCCAGACCTCGAGCGCGGGCTTGACTGCGGTCTTGGGGGCTTGGGCCCACACAGAGGAGCTGGCCAGGGCACCGGCCAGGGCCAGCAGGGCTGGACGTCTTTTCATGCTGCCTCCTTACCGAACGACGATGCGGCCGATCATGCCAGCCTCGAAGTGACCCGGGATCAGGCAGGCGAATTCGAACTCGCCGGCCCGGTTGAAGGTCCAGACGATCTGCCCTTTCTTGCCTGGGCTGACATGGGCCATATAAGGCTCGTCATGCTCCATATTGGGATGCTTGCGCATCAGCTCGGCATGGGTGCGCAACTCCTGGGGCGTGCCGATGACGATCTCGTGCATCACGCGCCCCCGGTTCAGCGCCACCAGCCGCAGCGTTTCGCCGAGCTTGACCTCCAGCCGGGCCGGCGCAAAGCGCATGTCATCGCCCATGCGGATCTCGATCGTGCGCCCGACCCGCTTGGGGTCACCGGCGATGCCCCAGTCTTTTTGCTCGGCCTGCGCCGGGGCAGCCTTGCTGCCGCCATGAGCCGTATGGGCTTGGGCCTGCGTGCCCAGAAGAAGCGCTGCAGCCAGGCTGGCTAACAGCAGTTGGGTCTTGCTTGAATTCATCGTGGACTCCTGGGGATTCAGTGGGCACCATGCCCGGTGGGTTTGCGCACGCTGGCCGCTGGCGCTGCCTCCGGGGCGCTGGCGCGAGCGGGTGTGGGCGCGGGTCCGGCGTACTCAAACGACTGGGTTCCCGGCGGCTGCGTGTACCAAGGCGGGTCGCGGTAGTCGTCGGGCTTGAGGTCGGCCCTGACCTTGAGCGTGGTGAACATGCCGCCCATCTCAATGGCACCATAGGGGCCGGTGCCGGTCATCATGGGGGCGGTGTTTTCGGGCAGTTCCATCTCCATCTCGCCCATGTCGGCCATGCCCCGCTCGCCCATCAACATGTAATCGGGAATGAGCTTTTGGATGCGCTGCACCAGACCGCGATGGTCCACCCCGATCAGGGTCGGCACATCATGGCCCATGGCGCCCATGGTGTGGTGGCTCTTGTGGCAGTGCATGGCCCAGTCGCCGGGCTCGTCGGCGATGAACTCGATCTGCCGCATCTGACCCACGGCCACATCGGTGGTGACCTCGGGCCAGCGCGCCGTCTTGGGCACCGGTCCGCCGTCGGTGCCGGTGACTTCGAACTCGATGCCATGGATATGGATCGGGTGGTTGGTCATGGTCAGGTTGCCAAAGCGCACCCGCACCCGGTCGCCCAAGCGCGCCACCAAGGGGCTGATGCCTGGGAACACCCGGCTGTTCCAGCTCCAAATGTTGAAGTCGAGCATGGTGTTGACCTTGGGCGTGTAGCTGCCCGGATCGATGTCAAAGGCGTTGATCAGAAAAGCGTAGTCGCGATCGACCTCTGCGATCTCGGGATGCGCCTGGCGCGGGTGCGTGATCCACAGGCCCATCATGCCCATGGCCATCTGCGTCATTTCGTCGGCATGGGGGTGGTACATAAAGGTGCCCGGACGACGCGCCGTGAATTCGTAGACATAGGTCTTGCCGGCCGGAATTTGCTTTTGGTTCAGACCGCCGACCCCATCCATGCCATTGGGCAGACGCTGGCCATGCCAATGGATGGTGGTGTGCTCGGGCAGCCGGTTGGTCACGTAGATCCGCACCCGATCGCCTTCGACCACCTCGATCGTCGGGCCCGGGCTCTGTCCGTTGTAGCCCCACATATTGACGTGAAAGCCAGGCGCCATCTCGCGCACCACCGGCTCGGCCACCAGATGGAACTCCTTGACGCCCTCCTTCATGCGAAACGGCAGACTCCAGCCGTTGAGCGTGACCACCGGACGGTAAGGCCGGCCCGCGCCAGTCACACCGGGCGGCAGCCAGGGTGCAGCGGTATCGGCATTGCTGCGCATCACAGGCTCGGGCAATCCGGCCAGCGCCGGCCTGCTGACCACCGCCGCCGCAGCCGATGCACCGACCACCGCCTTGAAAAAGAAATCTCTGCGTTCCATGATCAGTGTCCTGCCAAAGAAAGGCTGGGGCCGCCAGCCGCTGCAGCGGCCAGGCCGCCGCTGTAGGGCAGGCCCGAGAGCACGGCCTGCAAGTCAAGGTGGGCATGCCAGCCCTGGCGACGCGCCTGCAAGAGCGCATCGACGGCCTCAATGCGCCCTCTGGCGCTGGCGAGCAACTGCCAGGTGCTGCTGAGCATGCCGTTGTAGCGCAGCAGCGTCTCCTGCTCCCATTGCCGGGCCAGCTCGAGCAGCTGGGCCTGAACCGTCGTGGCCTGCCCGTGAGCAACGCCATAAGCGTCGTGGGCCATCACCACCTGCGAGCGCACCTGGCGCTCCAGGCGATCGGCCGCAGCGCTGGCTTGCAGCGCCTCGTGCTGCGCATGGCTGAGCCGGTCACGCCGTGGATCGAGCTGACCGGCCGCCAGGGGTTCGCGCTCGCGCAGGGCACGCAGGGCGCTTTGGCGCGCTTGGCCCAACTGGGCATCGCCGACAGCCGCAATCAAGCGCTGCGCGTTTGACGCCTCAATCGCCCAGTGCGGATGGGCTTGCAGGGCCTGTTGCTGCAGGGTATCAAGGGCACCGCCGGGCGGTGGCAAAGGCTCGGCCCAGTCGCGCGGCAGTTGTGCCGCGACCTCCTGCAGACTCAAGGCCGCGCCCAGGTACTGCCACAAGTGCCCCAGTGCTTGAGCCGCCACGCGCTCAGCCTGCACCTGGCGCGAGCGGGCCTGCCAAAGCGGCAGGTCCTCCTGCAGCGCACGGGCGCGGCTCCAGTGGCCGACTTCGCGCATGCGGCGCGCCAGTTCGGCACCGAGCTCGGCCGCCTCCAAGGCCTGACGGCTGTGCTCCAGAGCCTGCCGACCGATGACCGCATCGACCCAGGCGCGCTCCACTTCAATGGAACGCTCGCGAACCTGGCGCCGCAGCCCAGACTGCTCGAACGCGCTCAGACCCGGTCGGCCCAGCCAGGCCGGTGCATCACGCAAGGCCAACTCGACGGCCCGCTCGCGGCTCAGGGCGCCAGCGGCTGCAGCCGAGGCGGCCGGCGCTGGCGGCTGACGCGCTTGCTCCCAACGCAGCACATCGGCATGACCGCGCGGAAATTGGCCGACCGCCTCATTGGCGCGCCGCCAACGCTCGAGCAAGAAGGCGGCATCTGGCGCGGGCGGCGCTGCCTCCTGCTGGCCCGAATGGCCTGAGTGACTCTGATGACTCTGATGACTCTGCGCCCAGACACCCGGCGTCAAAGCCAGGGCCACGGCGCATGCCGCTGTCGAACGCACGAGGCGGCGCGCGGCGCACGCAAATTTGTTCATGTCTCGATCCCCCGAGGGCCCAAAGACCCATTGAAAAATGCACACCCAAAAAATGCACGCCCATGGCGCCCACCAGCCGGTCCGCACCGGCAGGTGGGCCACAGCCAGAAGGCGGTGGGCTCAGGAGCGGGGGGGCTCGATGGGGGGAGGCCAGTGGCGCGCCGGATGACCCGGCGTCACCCAGTCGGGCAGGCCCTGTGGCCAGACTTGGGCCGGCGGCCAAGCAAAGAACTGCAACGAGGCGCTCTGGTGGCACAGATCGCAAGCGGCGCAGTCGGCGCAGGCCGCGCCGTCATGCGCGCCAGACCACGACTCCAAAAGATGGGGCGCATCAACGCCGGCCTCATGACACGGCTGCGCAGCGTGCGTGTCATGCGCCGTCTGCTCGGCCCACGCCGCAGCGGACGGCTGCGCAGGCATCCAGACCACCGCCCACAAGCGCATGGGCAGCAGAGCGAGCAACAGCAAGAGGGTGATACGGCGCATCAACAAAAAATCGTGGAAGCAGTGCTGTCAGCATCACGCGCAATGACGCGCAAGCGCGGACTACGGAACACTGCTCGGTCAATGATAAGCCCAAAGACCGGGCCCGCGCCGGCGGTCGGCAGGCAAACCGCTCAACGGTCGGGATGGGCCAAGACCGCGTCGATCGCAGGCGGCAAGTGCTCGGGCGCCGGCAAATGCAGCGCTTGCCAGCCCAAGGCGCTGGCGGCCTCGACGTTGGCGCGGTTGTCATCGACAAACCAGGTGCGCTTTGCGTCGAGCCCGTGCCGATCGGCCAGCAGCGTGTAAATGGCGGGATCGGGCTTGCCCAACTTGACGTCGCCGGAGAACACGCCGCCATCGAACAAGCGCAAAAAGTCGTGCCGCTGCTCAATCGAGCGGGCAAACGGCTCGGGCATGTTGGACAGGAAGAACAGGCGCAGGTCGGCCCTTTGCTCGCGCAGGCAGGCCAGCCGATGGACCTGCTCGACATTGGCTGCGATCGGCTGCAACTCCTCGCCTATGGGCGCCAGCAGGCGATGGACCTGATCGCGCGCCAGCGCCAGGCGAACCGCGGTGCGTTCAACCACCTGCTCGAGCTCGACCAGACCACAGTCAAACGCGTGCCAATCGGGGTGGGCAAAGATCGCCTGGGCCAGATCGCGCGCCTGCTCGTCGCTGCGCACCAAACCGGCAAAGCGCGCCGCCACCCGCGCAGCCGGCCGCCAGTCAAACAGCACGGCGCCAAAGTCAAAAACCAGATTCATGGGCGCAAGCGGGCGAGCAAACCCGCGGTGGACGCGTCCAGCCCGCTCGCGTCGCCCGAATCCAGTCGGGGCTCCAGATCGGCAGCGAGCACCTTGCCCAGCTCCACCCCCCACTGATCAAAGCTGTTGATGCCCCAGATCACGCCGCTGGTCAACACCCGGTGCTCGTGCAAGGCAATCAAGGCGCCCAGGCTGGCCGGATCGAGCCGATCGAGCACCAGCACGGTGCTGGGCCGATTGCCCGGGAAATGCCGATGACCCCCCGCATCGACCCGGCCGAGCATGAGCGCCTGCGCCTGGGCCAGCGCATGGGCCAGCAGCTTGTGATGGTGGCCGGGCAACTGGTGATCGGGCTGCCGGACCACGACAAACTCGACCGGCGTGATGTCGGTGCCCTGGTGCAGCATCTGAAAAAAAGCATGCTGCCCGTTGGTGCCCGGCTCGCCCCAGATCACGGGCGACGTCTCAAAGGGCAAGGCGGCACCGCTGCGGTCGACCCGCTTGCCGTTGCTCTCCATCTCCAGCTGCTGCAAATAAGCGGGCCAGCGCGACAGCAGGCTATGGTAGGGCGCGATGCAGCGCGAGGAAAAGCCGTGAAAATTGCGGTACCAAACGTCGAGCAAACCGAGCCTGACCGGCAGGTTGCGCGCCAGGGGGGCGCACCGAAAGTGCTCATCCATGGCGTGCGCGCCCGCCAAGAACGCGCGCCAAGCCTGAGTGCCGATAGAAATGGCCAAAGGCAAGCCGATGGCCGACATCAGCGAATAGCGGCCACCAACCCAGTCCCAAAACCCGAAGGTCGTGGCGATGCCAAACTCGGCGGCCGCCTTCACGTTCGTGGTCAGCGCCACAAAATGCCGAGGCAGCAGCGACTGCGCCGCCTGCCCGAGTTGCCCCTCAAACCAGCGCCGCGCCGAGTGCGCATTGGTCATGGTCTCGGCGGTGGTGAA
>JAIXWZ010000009.1 GCA_027491035.1 Comamonadaceae bacterium
ATGTCGCTGGCGCATGGACCCGTAAGGAGCAAGCAATGGCGAAGAAAATCGTCGGCTTCATCAAGCTGCAAGTGCCAGCTGGTAAGGCCAACCCATCCCCCCCGATCGGCCCGGCCCTGGGTCAGCGCGGCCTGAACATCATGGAGTTCTGCAAGGCATTCAATGCGCAGACCCAAGGTGTTGAGCCCGGCCTGCCACTGCCAGTGGTGATCACTGCATTTGCCGACAAGTCCTTCACCTTCATCATCAAGACGCCGCCGGCGACCACCTTGATCAAGAAGGCGATCAAGCTCGACAAGGGCTCGTCCACGCCGCATTCGGCCAAGGTCGGCAAGATCACCCGTGCCCAGCTCGAGGAAATCGCCAAGACCAAGATGAAAGATATGACCGCTGCCGATCTCGATGCTGCTGTGCGCACGATCGCCGGTTCGGCCCGCTCGATGGGCGTGACTGTGGAGGGCGTGTAAATGTCTAAGCTCACCAAGAAACAAAAAGCCTTTGAAGGCAAGGTCGACAGCAACAAGCTGTACCCGCTGGCTGACGCACTGGCTATCGTCAAGGAATGCGCCACCGCGAAATTCGATGAATCCATCGACGTGGCTGTGCAGCTGGGCGTGGATGCCAAGAAGTCCGACCAAGTGGTGCGCGGTGCGGTGGTGCTGCCCAACGGCACGGGCAAGACCAAGCGCGTGGCCGTGTTTGCCCAAGGTGCGAAAGCCGATGAGGCCCGCGCCGCCGGCGCCGACATCGTGGGCATGGACGACTTGGCTGCCGAGGTCAAAGCCGGAAAGATGGACTTTGACGTGGTGATTGCCTCGCCTGACGCCATGCGCGTGGTGGGTACGCTCGGTCAGGTGCTCGGCCCGCGCGGCCTGATGCCCAACCCCAAGGTCGGCACGGTCACCCCTGACGTCGCCACGGCTGTGAAGAACGCCAAGGCCGGTCAGGTGCAGTTTCGCGTGGACAAGGGCGGCATCATTCACTCCACGATCGGCCGTCGCTCGTTCGACACCGACAAGCTCAAGGGCAACCTGGCAGCCCTGGTCGATGCGCTCAACAAGGCCAAGCCGGCCTCGAGCAAAGGCATCTACCTGCGCAAGGTGGCCGTGTCTTCGACCATGGGCGTGGGCGTTCGCGTCGACACCCAGACCCTGGTCGGCTAAGAGATCTCAAGGGTCTCGCAAGAGGCCCTTGGATGTGGTGGGCTGTCCGCACGCAAGCGCGGGCAGGTCATCCAAGACCGCTGGCGTGTCACCCGCAAGGTGACACTTAATCGAGAAAGCCAGCGCAGATGGCGGTCCCGCTGCTTGAAGGTTTTTGCAAGGAAATCCGAAACAGTTCGTCGCTGCATGAAGAAAGGCGTGTCCCCCGTGCTTCAAGCCAGGGACACATTTTTGAAGGAGTAGACCTTGAGTCTCAATCGCAGTGAGAAGCAGGCGGTCATCGATGAGGTGACTGCACTGGCCGCTCAAGCTCAGACGCTCGTGATGGCGGAATACCGTGGCATCACGGTCGCTGACATGACCCGGCTGCGCAGCCAAGCCCGCGAAAAAGGCGTGAACCTGAGTGTGTTGAAAAACACCCTGGCTCGCCGCGCGGTCACTGGCAGCGCTTTCGAAGTCGTGTCCGGCCAGATGACCGGCCCGCTCATCTACGGCTTTTCTGCCGATGCCGTCGCCGCCGCCAAGGTGGTCAGCGACTTCGCCAAGACCAACGACAAGCTGGTCATTCGTGGCGGTGCATTTGCAGGCAAGGCCCTGGACGTCAACGGCGTCAAGCAGTTGGCCAACATCCCCTCCAAAGAGGTGTTGCTGGCCCAGTTGTGTGGCTTGCTCATGTCGCCGATGTCCCGCACCGCTGTGGTGCTGGGCGCGCTGGCGGCCAAAAAAGGTGAAGCGGCTGCCGCCTGATCGGTGCGCAGCCCCTGTGTTCAAACCCATTGTTTTGGAATTAGGAAATCAAAATGGCATTCGATAAAGACGCATTCCTGACCGCACTCGACAGCATGACGGTCCTCGAACTCAACGACCTGGTCAAGGCCATCGAAGAGAAGTTTGGCGTGAGCGCTGCGGCCATGGCCGCACCGGCCGCTGGCGGCGGCGGTGGTGGCGCAGCCGCTGTTGTCGAAGAGAAGACCGAGTTCACCGTGATGCTCAACGAAGCCGGTGCCAACAAGGTGTCGGTCATCAAGGCTGTGCGCGAAATCACCGGCCTGGGCCTCAAGGAAGCCAAGGACCTGGTCGACGGCGCACCCAAGCCGGTCAAGGAAGGGGCCAACAAGGCCGATGCCGAGGCCGCCAAGAAAAAGCTCGAGGATGCTGGCGCCAAGGTCGAGCTCAAGTAATTCTTGCGCCCGCAGGGCTGGAGGTGCCGGTTCGGGCCTCCAGCCTTTTGCGCCTTCAGAGCGCACCCTCAAGCCGGTTTGCCCCAAGCCCGCTTAAGAGTGTTTTCTGACCCCGACTGCAGAAAACGCCTTGGTTCGGGCGATGCGCAAGGCATCGCCGTCCGCCATCGGTTGGTAGTGGCCAACCACCAAGTCTGAGCCCGTCTCAGGGCTCACGACAGTCGCCAGAGCCCCGACCGTTTCATCTCGTCCCCTTCAAGCGGAGAACTCATGGCCTATTCCTTCACCGAGCGCAAGCGCATACGCAAGAGCTTCGGCAACCGCGAAAGCGTGTTGGCAGTCCCCTATATGCTGCAAATGCAAAAAGACGCGTACACCGCGTTTTTGCAGGCAGACCGCGCGCCGGGCAAACGTCAGGCCGAGGGCTTGCAGGCCGCCTTCGAGAACGCTTTCCCCATCGTCTCGCACAACGGCTTTGTGGAGATGAAGTTCCTCGAGTACAACCTGGCCAAGCCAGCCTTTGATGTGCGCGAGTGCCAGACGCGCGGCCTGACCTTTGCGTCGGCCGTGCGCGCCAAGGTCCAGCTCATCATCTACGACCGTGAGTCCTCGACGCCGCAGTCCAAGGTGGTCAAGGAGGTCAAGGAGCAAGAGGTCTACATGGGCGAGGTTCCGCTCATGACCGAAAAAGGCTCCTTCGTCATCAACGGCACCGAGCGCGTCATCGTCTCGCAGCTGCACCGCTCGCCGGGCGTGTTCTTCGAACACGACAAGGGCAAGACCCACAGCTCGGGCAAGTTGTTGTTTTCGGCTCGCATCATTCCCTACCGCGGCTCTTGGCTCGACTTCGAGTTCGACCCCAAGGACATCCTGTACTTCCGCGTCGACCGCCGCCGCAAGATGCCGGTGACCATCTTGCTCAAGGCCATTGGCCTGAACGCCGAGTCCATCTTGGCCAACTTCTTTGTCTTCGACAACTTCCGTCTCATGGACAGCGGCGCGCAGATGGAGTTTGTGGCCGAGCGCATGCGCGGCGAGGTCGCCCGCTTTGATATCACCGACAAGGCTGGCAAGGTCATTGTGGCCAAGGACAAGCGCATCACCGCGCGTCACACCCGCGAGCTCGAGCAGTCGGGCACCAGCGCCATCAGCGTGCCCGAGGACTTTTTGCTCGGCCGGGTGGTTGCCCACAACATGGTTGACCCGGAAACCGGTGAGATCATTGCCAAGGCCAATGACGAGCTGACCGAGGCGCTGCTCAAGAAGTTGCGCAGCGCCGGCGTGCAGCAGTTGCAGGTGCTCTACACCAACGAACTTGACCAGGGCGCTTACATCAGCCAGACCCTGCGCATGGACGAGACGGCCGATGAGTTTGCCGCCCGTGTGGCCATCTACCGCATGATGCGCCCTGGCGAGCCGCCCACCGAAGACGCGGTGCAGGCTCTGTTCCAGCGACTGTTCTACAACCCGGACACCTATGACCTCTCGCGCGTCGGGCGCATGAAGTTCAATGCCCGTGTGGGCCGCGCCGAATCGACCGGTGCCATGGTGCTCGACAACGACGACATCATGGCCGTGGTCAAGATCCTGGTGGATTTGCGCAACGGCAAGGGCCAGGTCGATGACATCGACCACCTGGGCAACCGCCGCGTGCGCTGCGTTGGCGAGCTGGCCGAAAACCAGTTCCGCACCGGCCTGGCGCGCATCGAAAAAGCGGTCAAGGAGCGCCTCGGTCAGGCCGAGCAAGAGCCGCTCATGCCGCACGACCTGATCAACTCCAAGCCGATTTCTGCGGCACTCAAGGAGTTCTTTGGTGCTTCGCAGCTGTCGCAGTTCATGGACCAGACCAACCCGCTGGCCGAAATCACCCACAAGCGACGCGTCTCGGCCCTCGGCCCGGGCGGTCTGACGCGCGAGCGCGCCGGCTTCGAGGTGCGCGACGTGCACGTCACGCACTACGGCCGGGTCTGCCCGATCGAGACGCCCGAAGGCCCGAACATCGGCCTGATCAACTCGCTGGCCCTGTATGCGCGCCTGAACGAATACGGATTCATCGAGACCCCCTACCGCCAAGTGATCGATGCCAAGGTCACCGACCAGATCGACTACCTCTCGGCCATCGAAGAGGGCAAGTATGTGATTGCCCAGGCCAATGCGGCCCTCGACAAGGACGGCCGCCTCACCGGCGAGCTGGTGTCGGCCCGTGAGAACGGTGAATCCATCCTGTGCGGCGCTGAGCGCGTGCAGTACATGGACGTCTCGCCTGCGCAGATCGTCTCGGTGGCCGCCTCGCTCGTGCCTTTCCTGGAGCACGACGACGCCAACCGCGCGCTCATGGGCGCCAACATGTCACGCCAGGCTGTGCCGGTGCTGCGCCCTGAAAAGCCCCTGGTGGGCACGGGCATCGAGCGCGTCGCTGCCATTGACTCGGGCACCGTGGTCACGGCCCACCGCGGCGGTGTGGTCGACTACGTCGACGCCACCCGCATCGTGGTGCGCGTCAATGACGATGAGGCGTTGGCCGGTGAGGTCGGGGTGGACATCTACAACCTGATCAAGTACCAGCGCTCCAACCAGAACACCAACATCCACCAGCGGCCCATCGTCAAGCGCGGTGACAAGCTGGCCAAGGGCGATGTCATCGCCGACGGCGCATCGACCGATCTGGGCGAGATCGCCATCGGCCAGAACATGCTGATCGCCTTCATGCCCTGGAACGGCTACAACTTCGAAGACTCCATTCTCATCTCCGAGCGTGTGGTGGCCGAAGACCGCTACACCTCGATCCACATTGAGGAGCTGGTGGTGATGGCCCGCGACACCAAGCTCGGGCCCGAGGAGATCACGCGCGACATCCCCAACCTGTCGGAGCAGCAGCTCAACCGTCTGGACGAGTCGGGCATCATCTACGTGGGCGCCGAGGTGCAACCGGGCGACACGCTGGTGGGCAAGGTCACGCCCAAGGGCGAGACCACCCTCACCCCTGAAGAAAAGCTGCTGCGCGCCATCTTCGGTGAGAAGGCCTCCGATGTGAAGGACACCTCGCTGCGCGTGAGCCAGGGCTCGCAGGGCACGGTGATCGACGTGCAGGTCTTTACCCGCGAGGGCATCACCCGCGACAAGCGCGCCCAGCAGATCATTGACGACGAGCTCAAGCGCTACCGCTTGGACCTCAACGACCAGCTGCGCATCGTCGAGGCCGATGCCTTCGATCGCATCGAAAAGCTCCTGGTGGGCAAAAGCGTCAATGGCGGCCCCAAGAAGCTGGCCAAGGGCTCGGTGATCGACAAGGCCTACCTGGCCGACGTTGAGAAGTACCACTGGTTCGACATCCGTCCGGCCGACGAAGACGTGGCTGCCCAGCTCGAGTCGATCAAGAACTCGATGGAGCAGACCCGCCACAGCTTTGACCTGGCCTTCGAGGAAAAGCGCAAGAAGCTCACCCAGGGCGATGAGCTGCCCGCGGGTGTGCTCAAGATGGTCAAGGTTTATCTGGCCGTCAAGCGGCGCCTGCAGCCTGGCGACAAGATGGCCGGCCGTCACGGCAACAAGGGCGTGGTTTCCAAGATCGTGCCGGTCGAGGACATGCCCTACATGGCCGATGGCACCCCGTGCGACATCGTGCTCAACCCGCTGGGCGTGCCTTCGCGCATGAACGTCGGTCAGGTGCTCGAAGTGCACTTGGGCTGGGCGGCCAAGGGCATCGGCCAGCGCATCGGCGACATGCTGCAGGCCCAGACCAAGGCCGCTGAGCTGCGCCAGTTCCTGGAGGACGTCTACAACAAGAGCGGCCGCGGCGAGAAGCTCGGCGCGCTCAGTGACGCCCAGGTGCTCGAGATGGCGAGCAACCTCAAGGAGGGCATGCCCTTTGCCACGCCTGTGTTCGATGGCGCCTCCGAGGGCGACATCATGAACATGCTGCAACTGGCTTACCCGGATGCGTCTGCCCAGACCAAGGGCCTGACCGCCACCCGCACCCAGGCCCAGCTCTATGACGGGCGCACCGGCGACAAGTTTGAGCGCACCACCACCGTGGGCTACATGCACTTTCTCAAGCTGCACCACCTGGTTGACGACAAGATGCACGCCCGCTCCACCGGACCCTACAGCTTGGTCACCCAGCAGCCGCTGGGCGGCAAGGCTCAGTTTGGCGGCCAGCGTTTTGGCGAGATGGAGGTGTGGGCACTGGAGGCCTACGGCGCTTCTTACGTGCTGCAGGAAATGCTCACCGTCAAGTCCGACGATGTGCAGGGCCGCACCAAGGTCTACGAGTCCATCGTCAAGGGCGAGCACGCGATTTCGGCCGGCATGCCCGAGTCGTTTAACGTGCTGGTCAAGGAAATCCGCTCGCTGGGCATCGACATCGAGCTCGAGAGGAACTGACACCCCCCTGTGCCGCTTTGCGGCTTCCCCCCCAGGGGGACAACACCTGCGGCCCGGCAGAGCCGGTTCCGCGGTGTTCACTGTCAACAGCCATTGCCCAGCACCTCTGACAGGGTGCAACCGTTTTTTTAGAGGAACTTCGCCATGAAATCCTTACTCGACCTGTTCAAGCAATTCACCCCCGATGAGCATTTCGATGCCATCAAGATCGGCCTGGCTTCGCCCGAAAAGATCCGTTCCTGGTCTTTCGGTGAGGTCAAGAAACCCGAGACCATCAACTACCGCACCTTCAAGCCCGAGCGCGATGGCCTGTTTTGCGCCAAGATCTTCGGGCCGATCAAGGATTACGAGTGCCTGTGCGGCAAGTACAAGCGCCTCAAGCATCGCGGCGTGATCTGCGAGAAGTGCGGCGTTGAAGTCACGCAAACCAAGGTGCGCCGCGAGCGCATGGGCCATATCGACCTGGCCGCCCCTTGCGCCCACATCTGGTTCCTCAAGTCGCTGCCCAGCCGCTTGGGCCTGGTGCTCGACATGACACTGCGCGACATCGAGCGCGTGCTGTACTTTGAAGCCTATGTCGTGACCGACCCGGGCATGACCCCGCTCAAGAAGTTCACCATCATGAGCGAGGACGACTTCGATGCCAAGCGCAAGGAGTACGGCGACGAGTTCGAGGCCAAGATGGGCGCCGAAGGCATCAAGGACCTGCTTGAAGGGCTGGACCTTGATGTCGAGATTGAGAAGCTGCGCAATGACCTGACCGGCTCGGAGATCAAGATCAAGAAGAACGCCAAGCGGCTCAAGCTGATGGAGGCGTTCAAGAAGTCGGGCATCAAGCCCAACTGGATGGTGCTCGAGGTGCTGCCGGTGCTGCCGCCCGACCTGCGTCCGCTGGTGCCGCTCGACGGTGGCCGTTTTGCCACCTCCGACTTGAACGACCTGTACCGCCGCGTCATCAACCGCAACAGCCGTCTGCGTCGCCTGCTCGAGCTCAAGGCGCCCGAGATCATTGCGCGCAACGAAAAGCGCATGCTGCAAGAGGCGGTCGACAGCCTGCTTGACAACGGTCGCCGTGGCAAGGCCATGACCGGCGCCAACAAGCGCGCGCTCAAGTCGCTGGCCGACATGATCAAGGGCAAGAGCGGGCGCTTCCGCCAGAACCTGCTGGGCAAGCGCGTGGACTACTCGGGCCGCTCCGTCATCACCGTGGGCCCGACCCTCAAGCTGCACCAGTGCGGCCTGCCCAAGCTGATGGCCCTTGAGTTGTTCAAGCCCTTCATCTTCTCGCGCCTCGAAGCCATGGGCATTGCCACCACCATCAAGGCGGCCAAGAAGGAAGTCGAGTCGGGCACGCCCGTGGTTTGGGACATCCTTGAAGAGGTGATCAAGGAGCATCCGGTGCTGCTCAACCGCGCGCCGACCTTGCACCGCCTGGGCATTCAGGCTTTCGAGCCCATCTTGATCGAAGGCAAGGCCATTCAGTTGCACCCGCTGGTGTGCTCGGCCTTCAACGCCGACTTTGACGGCGACCAGATGGCGGTGCACGTGCCGCTGTCGGTCGAGGCGCAGATGGAAGCGCGCACGCTGATGCTGGCCTCCAACAATGTGCTCTTCCCGGCCAACGGCGAGCCCTCCATCGTGCCCTCGCAGGACGTGGTTTTGGGCCTCTATTACGCCACGCGCGATCGCATCAATGCCAAGGGCGAAGGCCTGATCTTTTCTGACCTGCATGAAGTGCAGCGCGCCTACGACGGCGGCCAACTCGATCTCAACGCACGCATCAACGTGCGCCTGACCGAGTACAACAAGAGCCGCGCCACCGGCGAGCTCGAGGCCTCCACCCAGGTGTGGGAAACCACGACGGGCCGCGCGCTGCTGTCGGAGATCTTGCCCAAGGGCCTGTCGTTTGCCAACATCAACAAGGCCCTCAAGAAGAAGGAAATCTCCAAGCTCATCAATGCCGCGTTTCGCAAGTGCGGCCTCAAAGAGACGGTGATTTTTGCCGACAAGCTGCTGCAAAACGGCTTCCGGCTGGCCACCCGCTCGGGCATCTCGATCTGCATCGACGACATGCTCGTGCCCAAGGAAAAGCACGGCATCATTGAGCGCGCCGAAAAAGAGGTCAAAGAGATCGAGCAGCAGTACGTCTCCGGTCTGGTCACCGTGGGCGAGCGCTATAACAAGGTGGTCGACATCTGGGGCAAGGCCGGCGACGAAGTCTCCAAGGTCATGATGGCCCAGTTGGCCAAAGAAAAGGCGCAGGACCGACATGGCGCGGCTGTTGATCAGGAGTCGTTTAACTCGATCTACATGATGGCCGACTCTGGCGCGCGCGGCTCGGCTGCGCAGATTCGCCAGCTCGCGGGCATGCGTGGCCTGATGGCCAAGCCCGACGGCTCGATCATCGAGACGCCGATCACGGCCAACTTCCGTGAAGGCCTGAACGTGCTGCAGTACTTCATCTCCACGCACGGCGCCCGCAAGGGTCTGGCCGACACCGCGCTCAAGACGGCCAACTCTGGCTACCTCACCCGCCGCCTGTGCGATGTGGTGCAGGACCTGGTGGTCACCGAGAACGATTGCGGCACGCCTGAGGGCTCGCTCATGCGCGCCATCGTCGAAGGCGGCGAGGTGATCGAGTCGCTGCGCGAGCGCGTCCTGGGCCGCACCACGGCCGACGACGTGATCCATCCGGAAACCCGTGAGGTGCTGCTGCCCGCAGGCGTGCTGCTCGACGAAGACCTGATCGACGATCTGCAAGCCGCTGGGGTCGACGAGGTCAAGGTCCGCACCGCGCTGACTTGCGCGACGCGCTTTGGCCTGTGTGCCAAGTGCTACGGCCGCGACCTTGGACGCGGCGGTCTGATCAACACCGGCGAGGCCGTGGGCATCATCGCGGCTCAGTCCATCGGCGAGCCGGGCACCCAGCTGACCATGCGCACCTTCCACATCGGTGGTGCCGCCTCGCGCGCTGCCGTGGCCTCGAGCGTGGAGGCCAAGTCCAACGGCGTGATTGGTTTCAATGCGCCCATGCGCTATGTCACCAACAGCGCCGGCGAGCTGGTCGTGATCGCCCGCTCTGGCGAGGTCATCATCCACGACGAACACGGCCGCGAGCGTGAGCGTCACAAGGTGCCTTATGGCGCGGTGCTGACCGTCAAGGCCGACCAGCCGGTCAAGGCCGGCGCGGTGCTGGCCAACTGGGACCCGCTGACCCGCCCCATCATCACCGAGTTCGCCGGCAAGGTGTCCTTCGAGAACGTCGAGGAAGGCGTGACCGTGGCCAAGCAGGTCGACGAGGTCACGGGTCTGTCGACCCTGGTGGTGATCGATCCCAAGCGCCGCGGCTCCACCAAGGTGGTGCGCCCCCAGGTCAAGCTGATCGACGCATCGGGCAAGGAAGTCAAGATCCCCGGCACCGATCACTCGGTGACCATTGGCTTTCCGATCGGCGCGCTGGTGCAGGTGCGCGATGGTCAGGACGTGGGCCCCGGCGAGGTGCTGGCCCGTATTCCGGTCGAAGGCCAGAAGACGCGCGACATCACCGGTGGTCTGCCGCGGGTGGCCGAGCTGTTCGAAGCCCGTACGCCCAAGGACAAGGGGATTTTGGCCGAGATGACCGGCACCGTTTCCTTCGGCAAGGAAACCAAGGGCAAGGTCAGGCTGCAGATCACCGACCCTGAAGGCAAGGTCTGGGAAGACCTGGTGCCCAAGGAGAAAAACATCCTGGTGCACGAGGGCCAGGTGGTCAACAAGGGCGAGAGCATCGTCGACGGTCCGGCCGACCCGCAGGACATCTTGCGCCTGCTGGGCATGGAGGAGCTCGCGCGTTACATCGTCGACGAGGTGCAGGACGTCTACCGCTTGCAAGGCGTGAAGATCAACGACAAGCACATCGAGGTGATCGTGCGCCAGATGCTGCGCCGTGTGGTGGTTGAGAACCCGGGTGATTCGAGCTACATCGCCGGCGAGCAGGTTGAGCGTTCGGCCATCCTCGATACCAACGATGCGCTGCGCAAGGACGGCAAGATCCCCGCCAGCTACACCAACTTGCTCTTGGGTATCACCAAGGCCTCGCTGTCGACCGACTCCTTCATCTCGGCGGCCTCCTTCCAGGAGACCACCCGCGTGCTCACCGAGGCAGCCATCATGGGCAAGCGCGACGAGCTGCGCGGTCTGAAGGAAAACGTCATCGTCGGGCGCCTCATCCCGGCCGGCACGGGCCTGGCCTACCACGAGGCGCGCAAGGCCAAGGACGCGATGGACGAGGCCGAGCGCCGGCAGATCGCCGACGAGGAAGCGGCGCAGTTGCTCGAGGCCACCGAAGGCGGCCAGACCAGCGACAGCCCAGCGGCCTGATCGACAAGGGGCCCCTTTGGGGGCCTTGCGTCAAAAAAAGCCTCGCTCGACTTCGAGCGGGGCTTTTTTGTTCGCGCCGCTTGCAATAGGCTACAGTGAATAGACCATGCGCTGTTTAGGCACGGCTTGCCACCTCATCCCCCCGCCCAGCCGGTGCGCGCCCCAGGGCGACGCGCAGGCCGCGCGCGCCGCCCTGCAATGACCACCACCGCTCTGGGCGTCTTGCTGGCGCTGCTGCTTTTTTGGGCGGTGGGCGCGCACAACAGGCTGGTTCGGCTCAACCATGTGGTGGCCGCTTGCCACGAGCCGATCGATGCCCAACTGCGTCTGCGCCAGCAGGTGCTGCAGCAACTGCTGCAGATGAGCCGATCTCTGGAGCCTGCGGCGGCCTTGGCCGCCTCGGTGGCAGCCATGCAGGGGGCCATTGACGCCCTGGCCCAACGGCCGTCGGCGGCGGCCCCCCTGGAGCGGGTGCTCAAGGCCCACCGACAGCTCGACCTGAGCCTGGCCGAGCTGTGGGTTTGCGCGCAGCTGAGCCAGCACGCTGGCTCCGATCCTGCCTTCGCGCAGGCTGCGCAGGCCCTGGATCATGTGCAGGATCGGCTGACCCTGCTGATCGAGCCTCACCAGAGCAGCGTCAGCGCCTTCAATCAGGCGGTGCAGGAGTGGCCTGCCCGGCTGCTGGTGCCACTGTCTTCGCTCAAACCCCTGCCCAGCTTGCAGCCTCTGGCTCAGGGGGTGGCTGCGCAGGCGTGGCGCGCCTTTGGTTAGCCTTTTCGCGATCCCTTTCGCGATACCTTTGGCCGGCGTTCGCATCGGCCGCGCTGGTGGATTACCCGGTCATTGCTGAGGTGGCTTGCGGATATAGTTGGCAGTGCGGGCCGCGCCGCTGTGAGGGCGAGCGATCGAGCAGGTCCGCGTTTGCAGGGCAGCCCTGATCCGACGGGCCCAATCAAAGGAGACGCATCCATGATGATTTCACGCTTTCGGCCAGCTGCACTGGCCTGCTTCATCGGCTTGGCCGCTGGCGCTGCCTTCGCCCAGGGGGCCTCGCCTCAGGAGGCGCTTTACATCAAGTCCTTGGCCGCCACCTGTGCCAACTGCCATGGCACGGCTGGTCAGGCGGTGGCCGGCTCGGCCAACGCGAGCCTGGCTGGACGCAGCAAGGACGACCTCGTCACGCAGATGAAGGCCTTCAAGAGCGGCGCTCGCCCTGCCACGGTCATGCACCAGCTGGCCAAAGGCTACAGCGACGCCCAGATCGAGGTCATCGCCGCCTACTTTGCAGCGCAAAAGAAATAAGGAGCCGTCCATGAAGTCGCAACACATTTCTCGCCGCGGCGTGCTGCACAGCGCCGCTGCCTTGAGCTTGCTGGGCCTGACGGGCTGCGCCACCACCTCGATCCCGCAGCGCGCCAAGGTGGTCGTGGTCGGTGGCGGTTACGGCGGCGCCACCGCTGCCAAGTATGTGCGTTGGCTGTCGGACTACAAGATCGACGTGGTGCTGATCGAGCCGCAGGAGGCCTTCATCTCCTGCCCGATCTCCAACCTGGTGCTCTCGGGCGTCAAGCAGATGGCCGACATCACCACGCCCTATTCTGCGCTGTCCAAGCGCCACGGGGTCACCGTGGTCAAGGACATCGCCAAGAGCATTGACACCCGGGCCAAGACGGTCACCCTCGGTGGCGGCGCGACCATCGGCTACGACAAGCTCATCGTCTCGCCCGGCATCGACCTGCAGTACGACACCATCGAGGGCCTGCGCGCGGCCAACGCCTCAGGCCAGATTCTGCAGGCCTGGAAGGCCGGCCCCGAGACCGTGGCCCTGCGCCGCCAGCTCGAAGCCATGCCCGATGGCGGCGTGTTTGCCATCACCATCCCCGAAGCGCCCTACCGCTGCCCGCCCGGACCCTACGAGCGTGCCAGCGTGGTGGCCGGCTACCTCAAGGCCAACAAGCCGCGCAGCAAGGTGCTCATCCTCGATGCCAATCAGGACGTGACCTCCAAGGGGCCGCTGTTCAAGCGCGTCTGGAACGAGCAGTACAAGGGCATCTTGGAGTACCGTGCGCAGCACAAGGTCACGGCCGTCGATGCCAAGGCCGGCGTCATCAAGTTTGACGTGCAGGAAGACGTCAAGGCCCAGGTGCTCAATGTGCTGCCGGCCATGCGCGCCGGAGCGATTGCGGTGCAGACCGGGCTCAACAACTTGGGCAGCAACCGCTGGTGCGGCGTGAACTATCTGAACTTCGAGTCCACCGTGGCCAAGGACGTGCATGTGCTGGGCGACTCGATTCAGATCGCACCGGCCATGCCCAAGAGCGGGCACATGGCCAACAGCCACGGCAAGGTGGCCGCTGCGGCCATCGTGGCCGAGCTGTCGGGCTGGCCGATCAACCCGGCGCCCATGCTTACCAACACCTGCTACAGCTTTATCGACCCCAAGATGGCGATCCACGTGGCCAGCGTGCACGAGTACGTGGCTGCCGAGAAGACCTTCAAGACCGTGGCAGGCTCCGGGGGCGTGAGCACCGGGCCGACCGAGCTTGAAGGCGTCTATGCGCTGAGCTGGGCCAGCAACATCTGGGCCGATAGCCTGTCTTGAAGCCCCAGCCAGCCCGGCCTGCACCGCCGGCGCTGGCCTTGAGCGTGACCGAATCCGCACCGGCCTTGTGGCAGCAGTTGCAGGCCACCGCGGCGGTGGTGGCCGGGGTGCGGGCCGGCCGCTCAAGCACCGCCGAGTTGGCGCAGGTCGACGCACGTTTGCGCGCCGGCGTGCAGGCGCTGTCGCTGCAGGTGCTGCGCTCGCTGGGCCTGGCGCAGGCGCTGCGCGAGCAACTCGCGCGCCGCCCGCCGCCGCCGCAGGCTGACGCGCTGCTGTGCACGGCGCTGGCGCTGCAAGCCAGCGCCGATCCCATGTATGCGTCGCACACCCTGGTCAGCCAGGCGGTGGAGGCGGCCAAGCGCACGCCGCAAATTGCGTATCAGGCCGCATTTATCAACGGCTGTCTGCGCCGCTTTCTGCGCGAGCAGCCGGCGCTGCTGGCTCAGGCCCAGCAAGGCGAGACGGCACTTTGGAACCACCCGGCCTGGTGGATCGAGCGGTTGCGCCAGGACCACCCCCAAGCCTGGCAGGCGGTGCTGAGCGCCGGCCAGCAGCGCGCTCCCATCGTGCTGCGCGTCAACGAGCGCCAACTGCCGCGCCAGCGTTATTTGCAGGTCCTTGCCGATGCCGGCGTGGCCGCCAGTGCGGTGGCCCGCTGCGGCGTGCTGCTCGAGCGCTCACAGCCGGTTCAGAGCCTGCCCGGTTATGCGCAGGGCTGGTTTTCGGTGCAGGACGCGGCGGCGCAGTTGGCCGCGCCCCTGCTGCTCGATGGCCTCGTGCCGGCTGACGGCGAGCGCTTGCGCCTGCTCGACGCCTGCGCCGCGCCGGGCGGCAAGACGGCCCATCTGCTCGAGCTGGCGCAGGCCGACGTGTTGGCCTTGGACGCCGATGCCGTGCGGGCCGAGCGCATCGGCGAGAACCTGGCGCGCCTGCAGCTTCAGGCGCGCATCGAGGTGGCCGATGCCGCCGAGCCCGCGCGGTGGTGGGATGGCCGCGCTTTTGACGCCATCTTGCTCGATGCGCCGTGTACCGCTTCGGGCATCGTGCGCCGCCATCCCGACGTGCGCTGGCTGCGGCGTGCCCAGGACATCGATGCGCTTGCGGGCCAGCAAAGACGGCTGCTGCACGCGTTGTGGCCGCTGGTGCGCCCTGGCGGGCGGCTGCTGTACTGCACCTGTTCGGTCTTCAAGGCCGAGGGCCAGGTGCAGGTGCAGGCGTTTCTTGCACGCCACAAGGACGCCCATTTGATGCCCTCGCCAGGCCATTTGTTGCCCGATGCAGCCGCCGCCAGCGGGCACATGCCGGACAATCCCGGGGGTGAGCACGATGGTTTCTTTTACGCCCTGCTGCAAAAGGGGCTGGGCTGAGCGCGGTCGGTTTAGCGTGCTGCGCGGCGCGCTGGCGTTCCTTTTGCTGTGGCTGGGCCTGCTGGCCGCGCCGACGCGGGCGGCCGAGGTCAGCCAGTTGCGTGTGGAGCGGATCGACGATGGCATCTACCTGAGTGCGAGCCTGCAGCTCGAGGTGCCCCAGCCGGTCGAAGACGCCCTGCTCAAGGGCATTGCCCTCATCTTTGTCGCCGAGGTCGACATCTACCGCGAACGCTGGTACTGGACCGACAAGCGCATCGTGCAGGCCAGCCGCAGCATGCGCCTGGCCTACCAGCCTTTGACGCGGCGCTGGCGCCTGAGCCTGGGCGGCGTTGACAGCAGCGCCCAGGGCGCCCGGGTCAACCTGGTGCAGCAATTTGACAGCCTCAATGAAGCCGTGTCGGCCCTCGAGAGCCTGGCCCGCTGGCGCATCGCCGATGCGGCCGACATCGAGCCGGGCACGGCGCATGTGATGGACTTTCGCTTCCGGCTCGACCCGGGCCAACTCCCCCGGCCGTTTCAGATTGGCATTGCCGGACAGAAAGACTGGCAGATCGTCGCCGAGCGGCGCCAGAGCCTGCGCCTGCCCCCTGTGCGTCGCGCGGGCGAGCCCGGCGCCGAAGGCGGCCGTCCGTGAGCAGCCCCATGTCGCCCCCATTTCTTGCTGCCCGGCCCTGGCGCTGGGCGGTGGGCATCGGCCTGGGGGTGGTTGCTGCACTGAGCCTGGTGCTGCTGTTCATGCTGGCCCAGGCCACGGGCAACCGTGAACTCTACGAGCGCTACTACGGCATCTTGTTTGTGCTCAATGTGGCCGTGGCCAGCTTGCTTGCGCTGGTGATCGTCTGGGCGCTGGTGCGCATGGGCCTGCGGCTCAAGCGCGGCAAATTCGGCAGCCGCCTGCTGCTCAAGCTGGCGGCCATCTTCGCGGTGGTCGGTCTGCTGCCGGGGCTGATGATCTACGTGGTGTCCTACCAGTTTGTCTCGCGCTCGATCGAGAGCTGGTTTGATGTGCGCGTCGAAAGCGCCCTGGCCTCTGGCCTGCAGCTCGGACGCGTCACGCTCGAGCGTGTGGCTCTGGACCTGGGCAACCGCACCAAGCTGCAGGCCGATCAACTGGCCCAGGCACCCGAGGCCGTCGCTGGCCTGGGCCTGGAGCGCCTGCGCCAGCAACTGGGCGTGCGCGAGCTGGCCTTGTGGAGCAGCGCCGGCCAGCTCGTGGCCAGCGCCAGCGACGCCCGGGGCGTGCTGCTGAGTCAACCCGAACGCCCGAGCGGGCAGCAGATGCGGCTGGCGCGCAGCCAGGGGGTGGTCACCCAGATCGATGGGCTCGACGATGCGTCGCCGGCGGCCTCCGGGGTCGTGCCGCGCGCCCGGGTGAGGGCGCTGGCGCTGGTGAGCAGCAGCAACCTCGACCTGGGCGGCAGCTCGCGCTATCTGCAGGCCATCGAAGAGCTGTCCCCCGATCTGGTGGCCAATGCGCTGGCGGTACAAGAGGCCAACCGCGAGTACCAGGAGCGTGCTCTGGCCCGCGGCGGCCTGCGCCGTATGTACATCGGCACGCTCACCCTGACGCTTTTTCTGGCCGTGTTTGGAGCTATTTTGCTGGCGGTGATTCTGGGCACCCAGTTGGCCAAACCGCTGCTGCTGCTGGCCGAAGGCGTGCGCCAGGTGGCTCGCGGTGACCTGCGGCCCAAGGTGGCGCTGCAAACGCGCGACGAGCTCGGTGGCCTCACGCGCTCATTTGCCGACATGACCGAGCAGCTGGCCGATGCCCGCAATGCGGTGCAGGTCAGCATGGGCGAGCTCGACGCCGCGCGGGCGAGCCTGCAGACCATCCTGGACAACCTGACCGCTGGCGTGATGGTGCTCGATGCGCAGGGCCGCATCGTCTCAAGCAACCCAGGGGCGACCCGCATCCTGCGCGCCCCGCTGGCCGCCCATGTGGGCAGCTTGCTCACCCAAGTGCCTGGCCTGGAGGGCTTTGGTGAGGGCGTGCAGGCGCAGTTTGAGTCCTACCTGCGCGAGCAGGCCGCCCACGGTCTGGAGCACTGGCAGCAATCGTTTGAGCTGCATGGCGCCGCGGGCGGCGCCAGCGACAGCACCGTCACCCTGATTGCGCGCGGCGCCCGCATGCCCGGCACCGAAGACTGCCTGCTCGTTTTTGACGACGTCACCGACGTGGTGTCGGCCCAGCGCGCCCAGGCCTGGGGCGAGGTGGCGCGCCGCCTGGCCCATGAAATCAAGAATCCGCTCACGCCGATTCAGCTGTCGGCCGAGCGCCTGGAGCGCAGGCTCGCCCACAAGCTCGAGCCGCCCGAGGAGCAGGTGCTGGCCAAGTCGGTCAAGACCATCGTCGACCAGGTCGATGCCATGAAGCGGCTGGTCAACGAGTTTCGTGATTTTGGCCGGCTCCCCGCGGCCGAGCTCAAGGCGGTCGACCTCAACGCCCTGGTCAGCGACGTGATGCAGCTGTACCCGCACGATGGCGGCGGCGTGCCCATCCGCATCGAGCTCGACCCCCAAGTGCCGCGCGTGCGCGGCGACGCCCAGCAGCTGCGCCAGGTGATCCACAACTTGCTGCAAAACGCGCAGGACGCGCACGAGGGCAAGAGCTTTGCTCCCGGCCAGCCGGGCCCCGACGTGCTGCTGCAAACCGAATACGCGGCCGCCAGCCGCCGGGTGCGCCTGATCGTGCGCGATCGGGGCACCGGCTTTCCCGATCACATCCTCAAGCGCGCCTTCGAGCCCTATGCCACCACCAAAGCCAAAGGCACGGGGCTGGGGCTGGCGGTGGTCAAGAAAATTGCCGATGAGCACCACGCGCGCATTGATGTCAGCAACCGGGTCAGCGAGGGCGTGCTGCAAGGCGCGCAAGTCTCGCTATCATTCCCCACTGAGCCGGTCTCCTGAAGGCCAACTCAGTCAGCCGAGCGCACTGCAACAACAGGTGATCAACGGGACAGCTCCATGGCAAATATTCTGGTGGTCGATGACGAACTGGGCATCCGCGACTTGCTCTCGGAAATTCTCAATGACGAGGGGCATCAGGTCGAGCTGGCGGAAAACGCCGCCCAGGCCCGCTCAGTGCGTCAGCGTCTGCGCCCCGACTTGGTGCTGCTCGACATCTGGATGCCCGACACCGACGGCGTGACGCTGCTCAAGGAGTGGTCGGCCGCAGGACAGTTGAGCATGCCCGTCATCATGATGAGCGGCCACGCCACCATCGACACCGCCGTCGAGGCCACCCGCATCGGTGCCATGGCCTTCCTCGAAAAACCCATCACCATGCAAAAGCTGCTGCAGGCGGTCGATCAGGGCCTGAGCCGCGGCGTGCCGAAAAGGCCGCCACCGAGCGTGCTGGCCAGCGTGGTCACGCTGGCAACCCATACGCCGGCCCCGGTGCAAACGGGCGCTGTCCGGGCCGAGCCCGTCGGCCCGCAGTCGGTGCAAAGCTTTTCCCTCGAGAAACCACTGCGCGATGCGCGCGACGAATTCGAGAAAGCCTATTTCGAGTTTCACCTGCAGCGCGAAGGCGGCTCCATGACCCGCGTGGCTGACAAGACCGGCCTGGAGCGCACCCACCTGTACCGCAAGCTCAAGCAACTGGGCGTCGACCTCAGCCGCGGCAAGCGCAGCGCCTGATCCAGGCTCAACCCGCCCAGGGCTCTGATGGCGGGGCATCGCCTCTGCTATACTCTGCGCCCTTGGCCCGGTAGCTCAGTCGGTAGAGCAGAGGACTGAAAATCCTTGTGTCGGTGGTTCGATTCCGCCCCAGGCCACCAGGCTTTAACGCCCAACTGTTCTCAGTTGGGCGTTTTCATTTGGGGAAGCCCCGCGTCACGCGGGATAGCGGGCCGTTGCGCGTGTGCCGTGACCTCCGCGCCGAGCGGCAAGCCCCCCGGCTTGATCAGCGCGCCATCAGCTGCACCAGCTCAAGGTCGCGCCGGGCATAGGCACCCGCACGGCTGGTGCCCATGCTGCAGTCTTGCCGCAGCCGGGTCATCATCAGCGCATAGCGCCAGGCGATGGCCAGCACGTCGACCACCGGCGCGTCGTCGACATGGGTGACCTGGTGGGCGACCAGCACCGAGGCCAGCACTGCCTCCGCCGGGACGATCACCTCGGCCCCCTGATGCGCGATGGCCTGGCGGGCCGCCCGCTGGAAGGCTTCAATCAGCGCCCCGGGCTCGCTGATCGAAGCCTGCAGCAGCTGCGCCTCATGCATGGGCGGGTCCAGCGACACGCAGGGCAGCACCCTCGATTGCAGCCCGTGCTTCTCGACCGCCGACTCAACAATGGAGGCGATCTCTGGTGCGTTGGCGATCGGCGCCACCTTGCGCCCCAGCGACAAGGACACCAGCATGGATGACTCGAGGATGCCGGTCACCGGGATATCCACCGCCGAGCGGATCTCGCGCAGCATCGGCTCGCTGAACGAGCCGATCACGAAGGCATCGAAGCCGTCGCGCTCGGCACGGATCGCGTTGTCGATGATCTGGTCCACCGCGCGGTGGTAAACGAAGGCATTGCCCAGGGCCGATGTGGGTGTGCGGCCGTGGTAAGTGCCCGCGCGCAGGCCCTCGACCTGCACGCACGCTTCCTTGCCCAGCACCTGCGCGGCATGCCGGACAAGGAACTCGCGGTAGGCGCCGAGCCCTGCCAGTTCGGTCATCGATTGGTGCCAAAGGCGTAGCGGCTTGTGATCGGAATGTGCGTTCAAGGCAGGCTCCAGGCGCGGTGATAGCGCACGTGTGTTGGCCAGATCAGTAGTCCCAGTGCGGTGGCTTGGCCCCCGCGATGGGCGAGCGGAAAGTCGCTAGGCGGTCGCCTCCCAGGTTGCCCAGGTAGACGGTGCGCAGGTCGGGGCCGCCGAAGGCGACGCTGCTGACGTTGCGAAGCGAACGCGAGGCGCCGGAATCGATGTCGTTGCGCGACAGTCGGCCCTTGGCATAGGCGGCTTCGGCAGCGGCAATGAGCTGCGAGTCCGCATCCTCCAGCACCACCTGCACCTGGCCATCGGGTCCCACCCGAATGACGCGGTTGGAGACCACGCAGGCCACCCAGATGCCGCCCTCGGCATCAAAGGCGAGCCCGTCGGGAAAGTCGCCGTTGGTGAACTGGTGCACCAGCTCGCGTGGACCGAGCTTCCAGTGCGCCCCCGCGCCCAGAATGGCAAAGCGTGAGAGCTTGCGGCCATAGGTCTCGTTCACGTAGACCCAGCGCCCGCTGGGGTCGACCCGGCATTCATTGGTGAACTCGATGCCGTCTGCCACGATGCGTGCGCCGCGTTCGTCGGACACCGCGATGAAGCCGTCCGCGGTCTGCGCGTTGAAGGCCAGCTCGCGCGGCACCATGCGCGTGCTCATGGAGATCCATGTGCGGCGCTGGGCATCGACTGTGACGAAGTTGGTGCTGGTCAGAGCCACGCCGTCAACTTCCATCAGCAGCGGGCGCATCTGTCCTTGTCGGTCCAAGCGCCAGACGCCGCCGCCGCAGCCCGTCCCCAGGTTGGCGATCAGGAAGTCGCGCTGCGGCGTCAGCGCGATCCCGTTGGCAAGAAAGCCCTCGGGCATTGCGCGGGGGCGGGTGGGGACCGTGTCCACCGCGCGCACGGCGCAGTCGTGGTCGGAGACGAACAACTCGCCGCGCGCCGTGGTGATCACGCTTTCCGGACGTTTGAGCCCCTGGCCGATGGAGGTGAGGGATGACAGCTCGATCAGGGGCATCAGGCCTCCAGCGGCCGGTAGATTCGCTGGGCGTTGGCGCAGAACAGCGCTTGCTTCTCGCTAGGCGAAAAACCGGCGGTGATCCGCTTGAACGCATTCCAAAGGGTGACCCAGTTGGCGCCGAGCTTTTCCACGGGGAAGTTGCTCTCGAACATGCAGCGCCGAGGACCGAACAGCTCGATGCAGGTCTCGATGTACGGCCCCCAAAGACGAGCGATCTCCTGTGACGAAGGCGGCGCCGGCAACTTGCGGTAGTCGATGGCGGCCAGGCGGATCATCATGCCGCCCAGTTTCAGGCTCACGTTGGGGCAGGCGGCCACTTGCGCCAGCGCGTGGCGCCATTGCGCAAAGACCTCGTCGCCACGCCCGGTGTAGGGGCCGTAGCCCAGCGGGCCGCCGCAGTGGCCCAGGATGATGGATGTGTCCGGGCAGGCTCGAGCGAGGTCGGCCACGTCCCCCAGCTGGGTGAAGAACACCCAGGCGTCCAGTGACAGGCCCAGGGCGGTGAGCTCGGCAACCCCGGCGCGAAATTGCGGGCGGCGGTAGACACCGGGGTGCGCAGTGGTGTTGCCGATGAGGGGGTCCGGGTCATAGGCCGCCGTGGCCCGTACGCCGCGAAAGCGACCCTGCCCAGCCTCGATGTGGGCTTCCAGGACTGGGCGCACCTGCGCGCCCAGCGTCAGGTCGGCCGAGCCGACGATGCTGGCGCACACGCGGGTGCGGCCCTGGCCCTCAAGGTCGCTCTGGGCCCCAATGGCAGCTGCAAACTCGGTTTCGCCGACGGGCCGAAGCTCGACTGGGCCGTCGCTGCGGTAGTTCCCGTGGCACTCCACATAGACTGTTGCGACCGTCCGGTGTCCGCTGTCCAGGTCGCGCCTGAAGTGCTCGAGCAGGTAGGTGTGGTCCACCTGGCCATCGCCCTGCGGCAAGGCGGCGGGCAGTTGGGCCCAGAGGTGGTGGTGGGTATCGATGATCGCAAGCTCGGGCTCGAGCACAGGCTCGGCCGGCAGCCGCGCCAGCCACGCAGGGTCAAGGGGGAGCACGCGTCCGAAGGCGGTGGGGTCGGTCATGGTTGCTGGACTGTGAGGTCCTGCCGCGGCAGGGCGAGCAGGCTATTCGAAAAACAGAAAAAATATTCGTGATTCTGTCAAATGTGCCACGGGTGACGCACTTTGCATCAGGTGTTTCCCTGAGCCGCAATCGTGGAGTGGCATCTGCGATACTTCGAATCGCTGAAATAGATTTCGACAAAAGAAAATTTTGGCGACTCCTTGGAGCAGCTGTGTGACGGTTTATGTCGGTCGGCTGGCCCCTGCCGGGATCGTCACCTTCACTTCGGAGCTGTCTGTTTGACCCACCCCCCCGCTGAGCCGCCCGCCCCTTCGCATCTGTTGGTTCGGCCGCAGTGGCTGGCGATGCGTCAAGAGGAAATCCTCGAGCCTGAGCTGCCCATTGTCGATGCACACCATCACCTCTGGGACCACGAGGGTGCGCGCTACTTCCTGGAGGACATGCTCGGCGATGTCGGCGCCGGCCATGATGTCCGTGCAACGGTGGCCGTCGAATGCAAAGCCATGTACCGGCAGGACGGTCCGGTGGAGCTCAGACCCCTGGGCGAGACCGAGTTCCTGGCCGCCGCAGCGGTGGCCAGCGAGCATGGCCGCCAGGGCCGCTGCCGAGTGGCCGCAGGCATCGTGGGGCATGCCGACCTGTGCCTGGGTGCAGCCGTACGCCCCGTGCTGCAGGCGCAGGTCCGTGCGGGTGGGGGTCGCTTTCGCGGGATCCGCTACTCTGCGGTCTGGCACCCGGACCCGGCCGCACGCGGCTCCCTCGCTCGGCCGGCGCCCTACGTGATGGCTGATCCGGCCTTTCGGGCCGGTTTTGCCGAACTGGCGCCGCTGGGGCTGTCCTTCGACGCCTGGGCCTATCACACGCAACTGGCTGAACTTGCCAGCCTTGCGCGCCAGTTTCCCGACACAACCATCGTCGTGAACCACGTGGGTGGGGTGATCGGGATCGGACCCTACGCGGGGCGGCGCGAGGCGGTGCGCGAGGAATGGGCCGTGGATCTTCGGCAATTGGCCGCCTGCCCCAATGTCTGCATCAAGCTCGGCGGGATGGGTATGCGGCTGTCGGGCTTTGATTTTGCCGATCGTGAGCTGCCCCCCACGTCGCAAGAACTCGCACACGCCTGGCGCCCCTATGTCGAGACCTGTATCGATCTGTTTGGCCCGCAGCGCTGCATGTTCGAGAGCAACTTTCCGGTCGACAAGGGCTGCTGCAGTTATGTCGCGCTGTGGAACGCGTTCAAGCGCATCACCGCGCAGGCGAGCGAGAGCGAGAAACAGGCGCTCTACAGCCAAACGGCATCGCGCGTGTACCGGCTGACGCTGCCTTAAGGCATGTCATCGGCGCCTGCGCGCGACATTTCTTTGATGTAAACCGGTCCTGCCTTCAGGGCCCGCCCGGCCTGCGTCTGTAACGGCCGCAGCCGACGGCCACCTCAGCTTTGGCGCTGAGGCGGTTGGCAAGCAGCGGGCCGGGGTGTCAGTCCAGCGAGATCTTGATGCGGCTGACGACGGAGCGCCAGGTTGCAACGTTCCTTCTCATCAGCTCGCCCATGTCGGCCGGGCTCAGGTAGGCCGGTTGGACCCCCACGTCGCGCAGTCGGGTCAGCGTATCCGGATCTGCCATGACCTTGCGCAGGTCGTCGCTGATTTTGCTCGCGATGGCCGGTGGCAGCTTGGCCGGCCCGAGCAGGCCGTACCAGATGTCCGCGTCGAAATCGATGCCGGTGGCCTCCTTGATGGTGGGAACATCGGGTAGCTGGGGCTGGCGGGCGGCGGTGGTGACGGCCAGGGGGCGCAGGCGGCCGGCCTTGATGAAGGCGTCAAACGCCGACTGCGCGCCGAAGGAGACCTGCACCTCGTCGGCCAGCAGGGCCTGCACGGAGGGGCCCGATCCCTTGTAGGGAATATGGGCCATGCTCAGGCCGGCCTTGTGCGAAAACTCCTCGGTGGCCATGTGTGGCGCGGTGGCCGGACCGGCTGTGCCGTAGTTGAGCTTGCCCGGATTGGCCTTCGCGAAAGACACGAACTCGGTCATCGTGCGTACCGGCATTTTCTCGTTGACCACCACGACCATCGGCAGGGCGCCGAAGCGGCCCAGTGGGGTGAAGTCCCGCAGCAGATCCCAGGACAGGCCCTTGTAGACGACGGTGTTGATGGTGTAGGAGTTCACCGCCATGAGCAGCGTGTAGCCATCGGGCGCGGCCTTGGCGACGATCTCTGCGCCGATGTTGCCGCCCGCCCCTGGCTTGTTGTCGACAAGGACCTGCTGGCCCCACAACTGGCTCAGCTTCTGCGCAATGATTCGCGCCGAGATGTCAGAGCCGCCCGGTGCGAAGCCGACCACCAGTCGGACCGGGCGGTCAGGGAAGGCGCTTTGCGCCGATGCCGCCAGCGGCACGCCCAGCGTCAAGGCCAGCAAGCCGGCAGCGTGCTTGATTGCCACGCGGCGGCTTCGAACTCCTGGAAGCGTCATGAGGTGTCTCCTTTTAGGTTTCGAAAAGACGAAAAAAAATACGGTTCTGCGAAGTCAAAATATACCAGCGCCCGCGCGATCCGTCGACAGGCAATGTCGGCGCGGGGACAAAGAAAAAGGGGCTTTCGCCCCTTGCGTTGAGTCCGCGACGAAGCCCGCTGTCGCCAGCGCTTGGGCTTGGCGCACCGAACAAAGGCCCGGCCGCGTCGTGCTCCGGTCCTAAAACAGCCCGACGATGCGGCCGTCGTCGTCGACGTCGATGGCCGCTGCTGCGGGCTGGGCGGGCAGGCCCGGCATGGTCATGATCTCGCCGCAAACCAGCACCACGAACTCGGCGCCTGCCGCCAGCCGCACTTCGCGCACGTCGATCTCATGGCCCTCGAGCGCGCCGAGTTCCTTGGGGTCGGTGCCCCAGGAGTAGGGCGTCTTGGCGATGCACACCGGCAGATGGCCGTAGCCCTGGTCTTGGAGTTTTTGCAGTTGCGCGCGCACCTTGGACCCGGCGGCCAGGCCCTTGGCGCGGTAGACCCGGCGGGCCACGGTCTCGGCCTTGTCCCACAAAGTGGCGGTATCGGGGTAAAGGTAGGTGGGCTTGGGATCGGGCGAGTTGGCGCAGGCCATCACGGCGCGCGCGAGTTCTTCGGCGCCAGCGCCGCCCTCGGCCCAGTGCCGAGCCAGCACCATGGGCACGCCGGTGGCCTTGACCCGCTCGCGCACCATGGCCAATTCGGCCTCGGTGTCGTGCACAAAATGGTTGAGGGCCACCACGCAGGGCAGGCCATAGACCTGGCTGACATTTTCGATGTGGCGCTCCAGCGAGGCGATGCCCGCAGCCAGGCGCGGCAGGTCTTCCTGGCTCAACTGCTTGACGTCAGCCCCGCCCTGGTACTTGAGCGCCCGCACGCTGGCCACGAGCACAGCTGCCGAAGGCCAGAGCCCGGACTTGCGGCATTTGATGTCGAGAAATTTCTCGGCCCCCAGATCGGCGCCGAAGCCCGCTTCGGTCACCACCCAGTCGGCCAGCTTGAGCGCGCTGCCCGTCGCCATCACCGAATTGCAGCCGTGCGCGATATTGGCAAATGGCCCACCGTGAATGAAGGCCGGGCTGTGCTCGAGCGTCTGCACCAGATTGGGCGCGATCGCATCGCGCAGCAGCGCCGCCATCGCCCCGGTGGCTTGCAGATCGCCAGCGGTGATCGGCCGGCCCTCCAGCGAGGTGGCCACCACAATGCGCGCGAGCCTTGCCTTCAAGTCGCTCATGCGGGTGGCCAGGCACAAGATCGCCATGACCTCGGAGGCGACCACGATGTCAAAGCCGTCCTGGCGCGAATAGCCGTTGCCCGGCCCACCCAGCCCAACCACGATCTCGCGCAGCGCCCGATCGTTCATGTCGACGACCCGCTTCCAGCTGATGCGCCGCGCATCAATGCGCAGGGCGTTGCCGTGGTGAATGTGGTTGTCGATCAGCGCTGCCAGCAGGTTGTGCGCCAGTGCGATGGCCTGAAAGTCGCCGGTGAAGTGCAGGTTGATGTCTTCCATCGGCACGACCTGTGCCCGCCCGCCACCGGCGGCGCCGCCCTTCATGCCAAAGACCGGGCCCAGCGAGGGCTCGCGCAGACACACGATGGCGCGCTGGCCGATGCGGTTGAGCGCATCACCGAGCCCGACGGTGGTGGTGGTCTTGCCCTCGCCGGCAGGCGTGGGGTTGATCCCGGTCACCAGCACCAGCCGTCCGTTGGGACGATCCTCTAGCGAGCGCAGGTGGGACAGCGCGATCTTGGCTTTGTGGGGACCGTAGGCCACCAGGGCCTGGGTCGGCAAGCCCAGCTTGTGCGCGATGTCGGCGATCGGCAGCAGGGGGGTCGATTGGGCTATTTCGATGTCACTGGGCATGGGTGTGTCTCCGGAGTCAGGCCTCCATCATGCCGTGTCCTTGGGGTCTCGTGGCGTCTTGAGCAAAAAAGTCGAGGCCTTCAGTTCAGACCCCTGGATGCAGGGCGGTCGAGGCGATCGATCATGAGGGCGAGGACAATCGCCCCATGTTGACCTGGATCGTCGCCCATCCCCTGGCCTACCCCGCGCTGGAGGTGTTGCACATCGTGGGCATCGCCTTGCTGGTGGGCAACCTGGTGCTTCTGGAGTTGCGGGTCTGGGGCTTGGGGGGCGATTTGCCCGTGCAGCCCTTGGCGCGGCTGGCCCTGGGGCTGGCCGTTTTGGGCTTTGCGCTGGCCGGCGCCAGCGGTTTGCTGATGTTTGCCGCGCAGGCCGCCGAGCTGCTGGCCAACCGGGCCTTTGTGCTCAAGATGGGCTTGCTCATGCTCGCTGGCACGAATGCGGCCTGGTTTCACGGGCGCGGCTCTCTGGTGCGCATGGACCGCACCGCGCGCCTGCTCACCCTGGTCTCGACCGCGATTTGGTTGGCCGTCATCGCCTGCGGCCGCTCGATCGCCTATGTTTGAGCCGGGGCGCTGTGGCTGTGAGGCTGATCCGCGCCTTAAACTCACAGCGTTCCAACTGCCGCCCTGGGGAGTCCACATGCATCGCAGAACCTTGCTGGCCACCGGCCTGACCTTGCCCTTGCTGGCCCGCGCCCATCACGGTTGGAGCAGTTTTGATCAGAACCGGCCGGTCTGGCTTGAGGGTCGGGCCAGTCAGGTCAGCTGGCGCAATCCGCATGTGGAGCTCAAGCTGGAAGTGGCGACCGATCTGAAGTTGCCGGCCGATCTCGGTGCGCGCAAAGTGCCGGCGCAAAGCGCCGGTGTCGATGGCCCTGCTTTGCTTCGGGCCGCGCAGCTGCCCACCCGCCGCGATCGGCTTTGGGAGGTGGAGTTGGCGCCGCTGACGCGCATGCAGGCCTGGAAGGTGCCCGAGATCAGGGGCGGCAACGAACTGGGCGTGCTGGGCTTTACCTTTGCAGGCGAGAAGGGCGATGCGATCTTGCGCGCCGAATACCTGTTTCTCGGCGGCCAGATCTACGGCCTGCGCTCGAGTCCGGCCTGAGCCGCTGCTTGGGCGGCGGCCGCAGACCTCAGTCGGCCCGGTACTGGCGATCGAGTTCGTCGAACAGCGGCTTGTTGACCAACCGCTGGCGCTGCGCGAAGCTGGCCACCAAAGCGCTGTCCTCGTCGAGGCGACCTTTGTCGCGCAGATGGGTCAAGGCATCGGTCATGCCTTTGAGCGCGCCTTGCAAGGCCGCATTGGCGTAGAGCACCAGGCCAAAGCCCATGTGCGCGAATTCGGCCGTGCTCAGGGCCGGCGTCTTGCCGCCGATGACCACGTTGACCAGCTGCGGCACCGCCAGCTCGCTGGCGATGCGGCCCAACTCCTGGGTGCTTTGCGGCGCTTCGACGAAGGTGATGTCGGCGCCGTGTTCGGCGTAGAGCGCAGCGCGCTCAAGGGCCGCATCGAGCCCCTCAGTGGCCCGTGCATCGGTGCGGGCGATGATGAGCAGATCTTGGCTGGAGCGGGCATCGACGGCGGCCTTGATCTTGGCCGCGGCTTCTTGCGCGCTGATGACCGACTTGCCCTCGAAGTGGCCGCACTTCTTGGGCATCTGCTGGTCTTCGATCTGGATCGCATTGGCGCCGGCGCGCTCGAGCGTGCGCACCGTCTGGCGCACATTGAGCGCATTGCCAAAGCCCGTGTCGGCATCGACCACGATGGGCAGGCTCACCGCGTCGCGGGTGGCGGCGGTGTGGGATGCCAGATCGCCCAGGCCGATGAAGCCCAGGTCGGGCAGGCCGTAGAAGGTGTTGGTGATGCCCGCGCCACTGAGGTAGACCGCTTCGAAGCCCAACTGTTCGATGAGCCGCGCGCTCAGGGCATTGGCCGCGCCGGCCAGCAGCAGGCCGTTGCGTTGTGCGGCGCGCCGGCGCAGTCTTTGTCCAGGGCTTTCCTGGGGGCTCGATGTCATACGGGCTCCTGTCGGTTCGATTCTGCGGGAAAGTCCCAGGGCAGGCAGCAGCCTGAGGCGGTGCCAGGGGCCTGGTGTTCGCGCAAAATCGGTCGGTTGTGGCGGCCACCAGCCCAGCGCGCAAGATTGTAGGTCGGGCGTGCGGGTGTTGTGGGCTACCGCGCTTGTCACTGAACCCAAGAAACAGGACCCCCCATGGATCTCAAATCCACCGCAGGCCTCAACCGACGTCAGGCCCTGGCATTGGCTGCAGCTGGCGCCGTCATCCCGGCGGCGGCGCAGCAGGCCGGCTTTCCGAACAAGACCGTGCGCATCATCGTGCCCTACACCACGGGCGGCTCCAACGACGTGATTGCGCGGCTGCTGGCGCAGCAGTTGCAGACCCAGTGGGGCCAGCCGGTGGTGGTGGAAAACCGGCCCGGTGCGGCTGGCAACATCGGTTCGGCCGAGGTGGCCAAGGCTGCGCCCGACGGGCACACCTTGCTGCTGACCAATATCAACATCACCTCGATGAACCCGGCGCTCATCGCCAACATGCCTTTTGACCCGCAGAAGGACTTCGCGCCGATCTCGCTGCTGGGCACCACCACGCTGGCGCTGGTGGTCCATCCGAGCGTGCCAGCCAACTCGGTGGCCGACCTGATCAACCTGGCCCAAAAAGAGCCCGGCAAGCTCAACTACGCCTCCAGCGGCAATGGCAGTCCGCAGCACATGTCGGCCGAGATGTTCAAGGCCATGACCCGCACGCAGATCACCCACGTGCCCTACCGCGGTGCGGCACCGGCTGTCGCCGATGTGGTGGGCGGGCAGGTGCAGGTCACGGTGGGTGTGGTCAACCAGTTGATTGCGCACATTCGCTCGGGCCGCGTGCGCGCCCTGGGGGTGACCAGCCTCAAGCGCCTGGCGCAGTTGCCCGAGGTGCCCACGCTCGACGAAGCCGGCGTGCGCGGCTACGAAAGCGAGATCTGGCTGGGCCTGGCCGCCCCGGGCGCCACGCCCGCGCCCCTGATCGAGCAGATCAACCAGGACGTGCGTCGGGCCATGTCCAACCCCGAGGTGGTTTCGCGCTTGCAGGGCCAGGGCATCGATGTGCTGCTGAGCACGCCAGCGCAGATGCGCCAGCGCTCGCTCGACGACCTCAGGCGCTGGGGCGACATCATCCGCAGCGCCGGCATCAAGCTGGACTGATGCCGTGAGCCTGACCGATCGAGACGGCGCCGGTGCGCGCCGAGATGTGCCTTTGCCTTCACCGGCCGACTCCGGCGTCTGGGGCAGCGATGTGGTGGCCGATCTGCTGCGCGCCTTGGGCCTGCCCTATGTGCTGGTCAATCCGGGCGCAAGCTTTCGGGGACTGCATGACAGCCTGGTCAATCACCTGGGCAACCAGCAGCCGCAGATGCTCATCGTGCTGCACGAAGAGCACGCGGTGGCCATTGCCCATGGCTACACCAAGGTCACCGGACAGATGCTGGCGGCCATCTTGCACAGCAATGTGGGGCTGATGCACGGCACCATGGCGATTTTTGACGCCTGGGCCGACCGCGTGCCGGTGTTGGTGCTGGGGGCCACCGGCCCGGTCGATGCCGCCAAGCGCCGTCCTTGGATCGACTGGTTGCACACCGCGCAGGACCAGGGCGCGCTGGTGCGCCATTACGTCAAGTGGGACGCCCAACCCGCTTCGCCGGCGGCCGCGCAGGAGGCGATCTTGCGCGCCTGGCGCATCGCCGATACAGCGCCCAAGGGGCCCGTCTACGTGTGTCTTGATGCCAGCATGCAGGAGGCACGGCTGCCTGGGCCGCTGCCCTTGCCCGATGTGCAGCGCTTTGCCCCGCCGCGCGGGCCCTTGCCGGCGCTGCAGGATGTGCAGCAGGCCGGGCAGTGGCTGCGCGCGGCCCAGCGGCCGGTGATTCTGGCCGGTCGCGTCTCGCGCTCGCAGGCGGGCTGGGATGCACGCGTGGCACTGGCCGAAAAACTCGGCGCGCGCGTGCTCACCGACCTCAAGGTGGGCGCGGCCTTTCCCACCCGCCATCCTTTGCACGCGGGCCCTGCCGGTATTTTTCTGACGCCGCCGGCCATCGAGGTGTTGCGCAGCGCCGATGTGGTGCTCTCGCTCGACTGGCTCGACCTGGCCGGCACCTTCAAGCAGGTCTGGGGCAGCGAGCCGGTGCCCGCGCGCGTGATCTCGGTTTCGATGGACCACCAGCTGCACAACGGCTGGAGCATGGACCACCAGGGCCTGCCGCCGGCCGATGTGTTCATGGCCTGCGAGTGCGAGCCGGCGGTGGACCAGCTGCTGGCCACCTTGGCCGATATTGAGGCGCCGGCCCAGGGCCTGCTGGCCGAGCGCATCGCGCCTTTGCCGGCCCCTGGCGATGAGCTGCATGTGGCGGCGCTGGCGGCTGGGCTGCGTTCGCAGCTGCGCCCCCAAGAGGTGTGCCTGCTGCGCTTGCCCCTGAGCTGGGGCGGCGAGATGTGGGACTTTGACGGCCCAATGGATTTCCTGGGCTATGACGGCGGCGCCGGCATCGGCTCCGGTCCAGGCATGGCCGTCGGCGGTGCGCTGGCGCTCAAGGGGCAGACCAGGCTGCCAGTGGCCCTGATCGGCGATGGCGACTACCTGATGGGCGTGACGGCGCTGTGGACGGCCGCCCATGCCCGCCTGCCGCTGCTCATCATCGTGGTCAACAACCGCTCGTTTTTCAATGACGAGCTGCACCAGGAGCGGGTGGCGCGCGAGCGTGGCCGGCCGGTGGAGAACCGCTGGATCGGTCAGCGCATCGACGACCCGGCGCCCGACCTGGCACAAATGGCGCGGGCCCAGGGCATTGAGGGCATAGGGCCGGTGCGCACCGCCGGCGAACTGGCCCAGGCGCTGGCCCAGGCGATCGAGCGCGTGCGTGCGGGCCAGGCCGTGGTCATCGACGCCCATGTGCGCCCCGGCTATGTGGCCGCCATGTCCCAGGGCATGACCCGCAGCCACGGCAGCTCAGGGTGAATTCGTGCCCCCAAGGCCTGTAGCGCCCCCAACGTCCGACTGAATTGAGGGGACAAAGCCCCGAACTGCGGGCCGCCTTAGAATCGCGCTCCCGCAGCCCCAGGACTCCAGCATCCGAGCTAAGGGCGGCGAGCGTGTCAGCAGACCCACACGGAGACCCGGTCCACCCTCCCTGCCGCTTGCCTGGCGCAGGGCGGTGGACCTTCATGCATGAGCAACGATTACATACTGCAAACGCGCGATCTGACCCGTGAGTTCAAGGGCTTTGTGGCGGTCGACCGGGTCAACATCCAGGTCAAGCGCGGCTCCATTCACGCGCTGATCGGCCCCAACGGGGCGGGCAAGACGACGGTGTTCAACCTGCTCACCAAGTTTTTGGCCGTCACTTCCGGGCAGATTTTTTACAAAGGCCAGGACATCACCCAGGCGCGTGCGGCCGAGGTGGCGCGCGCGGGCATGGTCCGCTCGTTTCAGATTTCGGCCGTGTTCCCGCACCTGAGCGTGCTCGAGAACGTGCGCATCGGCTTGCAGCGCAAACTGGGCACCAGTTTCCATTTCTGGAAGCCCGAGTCCAGCCTCTACAGTCTCAACGAGCAGGCCATGGCTCTGCTCGAGCAGGTGGATCTGGCCGACTTTGCACAAACCCAGACCGTGGAGTTGCCCTACGGCCGCAAACGGGCGCTCGAAATTGCCACCACGCTGGCCCTCGATCCTGAGCTCATGCTGCTCGATGAGCCCACTCAGGGCATGGGCCATGAGGATGTGGGCCGGGTGGTCGAACTCATCCGCCGGGTGGCGGCCCAGCGCACGGTGTTGATGGTCGAGCACAACATGAATGTGGTGGCCAATCTGTCGGACACCATCACCGTACTGGCGCGCGGCAGCGTGCTGGCCGAAGGCCCCTATGCGCAGGTCTCCAAAGATCCGCGTGTGCTCGAGGCCTATGTCGGCACCGTCGAGGAGGTCGCGTCATGAGCGCGCCGCTGCTCAAGGTCTCGGGGGTTGACGCCTGGTATGGCGAGTCGCACATCCTGCACGGCATCGATTTTGAAGTGCACGAGGGCGAACTGGTCACCCTGCTCGGGCGCAACGGTGCGGGCCGCACCACCACCCTCAAGGCCATCTTGGGCCTGACCGGCCGGCGCACCGGCTCCATCGAGATCGCTGGCGTGCAGACCATTGGCATGCCCACCAATGCGATTGCACGCCTGGGGCTGGGCTATTGCCCCGAAGAGCGCGGTATTTTTTCCTCGCTCAGCTGTGAAGAAAATCTGATGCTGCCGCCCAAGGTGGGCGAAGGGGGCATGTCGATCGACGAGATCTACACCATGTTCCCCAACCTCAAGGAAAGGCGCAACAGCCAAGGCACGCGCCTGTCCGGTGGCGAGCAGCAGATGCTGGCCATGGCGCGCATCCTGCGCTCGGGCGCGCGCATCTTGCTGCTCGACGAGATCACCGAAGGCCTGGCGCCGGTGATCGTGCAGACCCTGGGCCGGGTGATCCGCACGCTCAAGGACAAGGGCTTGACCATCATCTTGGTCGAGCAGAACTTCCGCTTTGCCGCCCCCCTGGCCGACCGCCATTACGTCATTGAACACGGCCACATCGTGGCCACCGTTGCCAAGCACGAGCTCGCCAGCAAAACCGAGATGCTGAACGAGTACCTGGGCGTCTGATGCCCAACCACCAAGAGGAGACCTCCATGAAACGCAAGTTGTTGTCCGTTGCCATTGCCGCCGCTCTGGCTTTTGGCGTTCCCATCACCCAGGCCCAGCAGGGCAAGCTTTCGGGCGATGTGGTCAAGATCGGTGTGCTCACCGATATGTCGGGCCTGTACGCCGACTACGGCGGCCCGGGCGCCGTGGCCGCTGCTCGTCTGGCGGTGCAAGATTTCGGCGGCCGGATTTTTGGCCGCAACATCGAGGTGGTCAACGCCGATCACCAAAACAAGCCCGACGTGGCCAAGAACATCACCCAGCAGTGGTTCGACCGTGACGGCGTGGACATGACGGTTGAAAACCTGAACTCGGCCGTGGCCTTGACGGTGCAGGCACTGGGCAGGGAAAAGAACAAGATCACCATCGTCACAGGCGCCGCCACGTCGCGCCTGACCAATGAAGACTGCGCTCCGGCCACGGGCATCCACTACCTGATGGACACGATTGCGCTGAGCAACGTGGTGGGCAAGGCCATCGTGAAGGACGGCGGCGACAGCTGGTTCTTCCTGACGGCCGACTACGCCTTCGGTCACTCGCTCGAGAAAGACACCGGCGATGTGGTGCGGGCGGCAGGCGGCCGAGTGGCCGGCGCGGTGCGTCACCCGCTGGCAACCGGCGACTTTTCCTCCTTCTTGCTGCAAGCGCAGTCTTCGCGCGCCAAGGTGGTGGGGCTGGCCAATGCGGGCGGCGACACCGTCAACAGCATCAAGGCAGCTGCCGAGTTCGGCCTGACCAAGAACCAGAACCTGGCGGCCTTGCTGATGCTGGTCACCGATGTGCACGCCTTGGGCCTGAACACCGCGCAGGGCCTGTACCTGACCGAAGGCTGGTACTGGGATCTGAACGCCGAAACGCGCGCCTGGGCTGACAAGTACAGCAAGGTCATGAACGGCCGCAAGCCCAACTCCAACCATGCTTCGGTCTACTCGGCCACCATGCACTACCTCAAGGCCATCCAGGCCGCTGGCACTGACGACACCGCAGCGGTGATGGCCAAGATGCGCGAGATGCCGATCAATGACATGTTTGCCAAGGGCGGCGTGCTGCGTCCGGACGGCCGCATGGTGCACGACATGTACCTGTTCCAGGTCAAGAAGCCCTCGGAGTCCAAGGGCGCTTGGGATTACTTCAACCTCAAGGGCACGATCAAGGGATCGGACGCCTTCTTGCCCCTGGCGCAAAGCCGCTGCGCCGCTGTGAAGAAGTGACCGGTGCTGCCTGATTGAGGCAGCTCTGTGTCGACCGGACGGACCGTGCGCGGTCCGTCCTTCTTGATTGCAACACCATGACTGAAATATTTGGCATACCGACCGCGGCCTTGCTCGGCCAGCTGCTGCTGGGCCTGGTCAACGGCTCGTTCTATGCGATCTTGTCGCTGGGGCTGGCCGTGATCTTCGGCATGCTCAATATCGTCAATTTTGCGCACGGTGCGCTCTACATGGCCGGTGCTTTTTTCTCCTGGATGTTGCTCAACTATGCCGGTTTGAATTACTGGTACGCGCTGATCCTGGCGCCTTTGGGCGTGGGCCTCATCGGGGTGTTGATCGAAAAGACCATGCTGCGCTGGCTGCACCAACTCGACCACCTCTACGGCCTGCTGCTCACCTTCGGCCTGGCCCTCTTGCTCGAGGGCTTGTTTCGCGAGTTTTACGGCTCTTCGGGCATGCCCTACGAGCTGCCGGCGGTGTTTCGGGGCGCCTACGACCTGGGCTTCATGATGCTGCCCAAGTACCGCGCCTGGGTGGTGGCGGTCTCCATCGTGGTGTGCCTGTTCACCTGGTATGTGATTGAAAAGACCAAGCTGGGCGCCTACCTGCGCGCCGGCACCGAGAACCCCAACCTGGTCAAGGCCTTCGGCATCAACGTGCCGCTGATGGTCACCCTGACTTACGCCTTTGGCGTGGCGCTGGCCGGTTTGGCCGGCGTAATGGCCGCGCCGATCTACCAGGTCAGCCCGCTGATGGGCTCGAACATCATCATCGTCGTGTTTGCGGTGGTGGTCATCGGGGGCATGGGCTCGATTCTGGGCTCGATCATCACCGGCATTGCGCTGGGCCTGATCGAGGGTCTGACCAAGGTGTTTTACGCCGAGATTTCCAGCACCGTGGTTTTCATCATCATGGCCATCGTGCTGATGGTGCGGCCGGCAGGTCTGTTTGGGCGGGAGAAATGATGAGCAAGACCCGCATTCTTTACCTGGCCTTGCTGGCGCTTTTGCTGGTGGCGCCCTTTATTGGCTACCCCATCTTCTTGATGAAGGTGCTGTGCTTCGCCCTGTTTGCCTGCGCCTTCAATCTGTTGATCGGCTTTACCGGCCTGCTGTCGTTTGGCCATGCGATGTTCTTCGGCTTTGCCGCCTACGTCTCGGCCCATGCGGCCAAGGTCTGGGGCTGGACGCCTGAGTTGGCCATCCTCAGCGGCACGGTGTGCGCCGCCGGCATCGGGCTGGTCACTGGCTGGCTGGCAGTTCGGCGCCAGGGCATTTACTTTGCCATGGTGACCCTGGCGCTGGCCCAGATGATTTATTTCATCTGCGTGCAAGCGCCCTTCACCTATGCGGAAGACGGCATTCAGAGCGTGCCCCGGGGCCAGTTGCTGGGCCTGATCGATCTGGGCAGCGACACCCGGATGTACTACGTGGTCGCCGCCATCTTCCTGATGGGTTTTGCCCTGATCTACCGCATCATTCACTCGCCCTTTGGCCAGGTGCTTAAGTCCATTCGTGAAAACGAAGCCCGGGCTCTGTCCTTGGGCTACAACGTCGACCGCTACAAATTGCTGGCCTTTGTGCTGTCGGGCACGCTGGCAGGTCTGGCCGGCGCCACCAAGGCGATTGCCTTTGGCCTGGCCACGCTCACCGATGTGGGCTGGCAGATGTCAGGTGAGGTCGTGCTCATGACGCTGCTCGGCGGTATGGGGACCTTGCTCGGCCCAGTACTCGGTGCGGCCATCATCGTGACCATGCAAAACTACCTGGCCAATCTGGGCTCCATGGTGTCCATCATCATGGGCCTGACCTTTGTGGTCTGCGTGTTGCTGTTTCGCCGCGGCATTGTGGGCGAAATTGCGCACCGCCTGGGCAAGAAGGCCTGAGGGCGGCGCAGGCTCAGCCGTTTGCTGCAGCCTTGCCCGATCCTTGCAGCAGCCCCAGCAACTGCTCCACATCGACAGGCTTGACCAGGTAGTGGTCAAAGCCGGCGGCCAGCGCCGCCTCTTGCTCCTGCGGTTGGGCGTAGCCGCTTAATGCCAGGATGCGGGCGCCGCGGCTGGCGGGGTCTTGCCGCAGCTGGCGCGCCAGTTGGCGCCCATCCATGCCGGGCAGGCCAATGTCCAGGATGAACACCTGCGGCTGTTGGCGCTGCGCGATCAGCAGGGCCTGCTGGGCGTCGTGGGCCACCTCGCAGCGGTGACCGCAGGCCTGCAGAAACATCATCAGCGTTCGCGCGGCATCGACGTTGTCGTCAACCACCAAGATCTTCAGGTTCGGCTCGTCCGAGGCCGACGCACTGCGCGCCGGCGCGGTGGCGCCCGTCTCTTCGGGCATCGCGTGTGACTCTTGCACTCGGGGCAGCCGCACAGTAAAGGCGCTGCCGCACCCGGGGCCTGCGCTGGCCGCTTGCACCTGCCCACCGTGCAGGTCGATGAGTTTCTTGACCAGCGCCAGCCCAATGCCCAGTCCACCTTGGTGGCGATCGACGCCGCGCTCGGCCTGCGAAAACAGCTCAAAAGCGTGCTCCAGCGTGCGCCGGTCCATGCCGATGCCGTTGTCGCTTACGCGCACCTGCACCACGTCGGCATCGATTTCGGCGCTAAGGTGGATGTGCCCGCCTGCGGGCGTGTACTTGGCCGCGTTGTGCAGCAGGTTCGACAGGATTTGCACCAGCCGCTTGTCATCGCCGCGCACGCCCAGCCGATGCGCCGGCAGTTGCAGCTGCAGCACGTGCGACAGGCTTTGCAGCAGCGGCCGCACTTGCTCGATGGCCTCGTGCACCAGCGGGCGCAGATCGAGCTCTCGGCTGTCAATCTCGATGAGTCCGCGGCTGACCCGCGAGGCATCGAGCAGGTCGTCGATCAGGCCGCGCATGTGGCGCACCTGACGCGTGATCACGGCGCTGGTGTCGGCCATGCTCTCCGGCGCCGTGTCGGCGCGGCCCAGCATTTCAGCGGCCATGGCAATCGGTGCCAGCGGATTGCGCAGCTCATGGGCCAGCATGGCCAAAAACTCGTCTTTGCGGCTGTTGGCGTTCTTGAGCGCCTGCTCGGCCAGCACGCGCTCGCCGATGTCCAGCGCCACCACGACCGCGCCATCGATGGCCTTGTCCGCGTCCCGGGTGGGTTCGGCCGAGACCAGATAGATGCCCCGTCTCTGTCCGTCGGCCGGTGAGATGATCTCGAGCACCTCGCGCACTGTCTGCCCGCGCAGGGCGCGCACCAGCGGCCACTGCGAACCGCGCAAGGGCTGGCCATGGCGGGGGCCGCCGTCGGCCCAGCGTCCGACCCACCGTGGGTTGGCATGGGCGCGCAGATCGCCCCAAAGCTGGCGCGCGGTCGAGTTGACCAAGGTGGTGCGCTGCTGGCGATCGACCACCAGCACCGCTGCCGGTGTGGCCTCGACCATGGCGGCCAGCCGGTTGCGCTCGAGCTCGGCCCGCCGGGCGGCATCCCGGGCTTTGTGTTCGCTATGCTGCAGTCGCTGCTCGGCATGCACCTGTGCGGTGATGTTTTTAAGCAGCACGGCGAGCTGGCGGCTGCCCGGCCCGCCCAAGCGCATGATCCAGGTTTCAAAGGATTGGTCGGTCGAGCGAAGCGTCACCGTGGTGTGCAGGGTTTGCCCGCTGGCCAGCACGCTTTCAAACGCCCGCGGCCAAAAGGGCTCGCGCTGCTCGATGATCTCTGTAATTCGTCGCCCGACCAGGCCCCGCAGACCGGAATGTTCTTCATAGGCCGGGTTGGTCTCCAGGTAGCGGTAGTCGCTTAGCTTGCCCTCAACCGGCTCGAGCATCTCGACGCGGCAAAAGCCCAGATCCATGGCGTAGATCACCGCGGCATAGTCCATGCGCTCGCGCCAGCGCGCTTGCATATGGGCCAGGGTGCCGATCAGCAGCACGCCATGGGTGCCACCGGGCTCGCCTTGCAGGGGGTGCAGGCAGCACGGTTGGCGCGCGCTGCTGCCTGGCCGGTGCGGCAATCTGTAGGCGGCGTCCTGCAGCTCCAGCGCCCGACCGGTGCGCAGCACCTGCTGCACGTCGGGCTCGAGCGCGATCGCAAGCTCGGCTGCGCTGCATCCGAACGCCGCCTCGGTGCAGCTGGCAAGGGCCTGGTTGAATATCGGCGCCCTCTGGCCCTGCCACCATAGCATCATGGGCATGGGGCTGGCATGGCACAGCTGCCGCGCGGCCACGAGAGCAGCTGGGGTGTCTGAGGGGCCGGTCAAGGCATGGGCCGTTTCGGTCGGAAGGTACACGCGAGCCCCTGCGCGCAGGGATGAGGCCCTGGGTTCAGGCCGCTGCGTTGGGGGTGTGCCAGATTCTCGAGCAGGAAGGACAGGTTTGGACAGCTCATCCGTAACGCGCCTGGGCACGCCGTGCCTTTGGCGCTTGAATTTATCCCTGACCTTGTCCGTCCAATAGTTTAGAACTAAACTAAATGCCATCAAACGGTCGACGCGCAAAGAGCGCATCGGCTGGACCAGGAGTTGTCATGAAGATCGTTTGCATGGGCGGTGGGCCGGCCGGCCTGTACTTTGCGCTGTTGATGAAGCAGCTCGATCCCACGCACACGGTCACGGTGGTCGAGCGCAACAAGCCCTACGACACCTTTGGCTGGGGCGTGGTGTTCTCCGATGCGACCATGGAAAACATGCGCGCCTGGGACACGCCGACGGCCGATGCGATCGAGCAGGCCTTCAACCACTGGGACGACATCGAGCTGCTGTTCAAGGGCCGTGTCATCCGCTCGGGCGGCCATGGCTTTGTGGGCATCGGGCGCAAGAAGCTGCTCAACATCTTGCAGGCGCGCTGCGAGGCACTGGGCGTCGAGTTGGTGTTTGAGAGCGAGGCCGACAGCGATCTGGATTTTCCCGATGCCGATCTGGTGGTGGCCTGCGATGGCGTCAACTCACGCGTGCGCGGCCGCTACCCCGAGGTGTTCAAGCCGGACATCGTGACCCGGCCCAACCGCTTCATCTGGCTGGGCACGAACAAGCTCTACGATGCCTTCACCTTCCTGTTCGAGAAGACCGAGCACGGCTGGTTCCAGGCCCATGTCTACAAGTTCGACGAGAACACCACCACCTTCATCGTCGAATGCCCCGAGTCGGTCTGGCTCGCCCACGGCCTGGACAAGGCCGATCAGGAGCAGTCGATCGCGTTTTGCGAGCAGGTGTTCGCTGCCAATTTGCAGGGCGCCAAGCTGATGACCAACGCGCGCCACTTGCGCGGCTCGGCCTGGCTCAATTTCCAGCGCGTGGTCTGTGACCACTGGTGGCTGCGCAACGCGCAGGGCAGCCATGTGGTGCTCATGGGCGATGCGGTGCACACCGCGCATTTTGCGATCGGCTCGGGCACCAAGCTGGCGATCGAAGACGCCATTGAGCTCACGCGCCAGTTCAAGCGACTGGGCGATGACCCCGCCCGTCTGCCCGATGTGCTCAAGGCCTACCAGGAGGTGCGGCGGGTGGAGACGCTGCGCATCCAGAACGCCGCCTGGAACGCCATGGAGTGGTTTGAAGTCTGCGGCAGCCGCTACTGCGACCAACTCGAGCCCGAGCAGTTCATGTACTCCATGCTCACCCGCAGCCAGCGCATCAGCCATGAAAACCTGCGCTTGCGCGACAAGGCCTGGCTCGAAGGCTATGAGACCTGGTTCGCCCAGCGTGCAGGCGTGCAGCCGGCGGGCACACCGCCGCCGCCCATGTTCACGCCCTACACGGTGCGCGGCGTGACGCTTAAAAACCGCATCGTGGTCTCGCCGATGGCGCAGTACTCGGCGCAAGATGGGCAGGTGGGCGAGTACCACCTGGTGCATCTGGGCGCGCGCGCCATGGGGGGCGCCGCGCTGGTGATGGCCGAGATGACCTGCGTCAGCGCCGAAGGCCGCATCACGCCGGGTTGCCCGGGCCTGTACCGGCCCGAGCACACCCAGGCGTATGCGCGCATCGCCGCCTGGATTCATCAGAACACCGATGCCAAGTTCGGCATCCAGATCGGTCATGCCGGCGCCAAGGGCTCGACCCGCCGCGCCTGGGACGGCATTGATCAGCCTTTGCCCGAGGACGGGGATGAGCCCAACTGGCCGCTGATCTCGGCCTCACCGCAGCAGTATCTGGAGGGCGTGAGCGCATCTTCTCGTGCCATGACCCGCGCCGACATGGACGAGGTGCGCGAGCAGTTTGTGGCCAGCACGCGCGCGGCTGCGCAAGCCGGTGCCGATTGGCTCGAGCTGCACTGCGCGCATGGCTATCTGCTGTCGAGCTTTATCTCGCCCCTGACCAACCGGCGCACCGATGAATACGGCGGCAGCTTGCAAAACCGCCTGCGCTACCCACTCGAAGTGTTTGCCGCGGTGCGTGCGGCCTGGCCCGAGCCGCTGCCGATGTCGGTGCGCATTTCCGCTCACGACTGGGTCGACGGCGGCATCACCCCCGAGGACGCGGTGCACATTGCGCGCGCCTTCAAGGACGCCGGCGCCGATTTGATCGACTGCTCATCGGGGCAGGTGAGCAAGAAAGAAAAGCCGGTCTATGGACGCATGTTCCAGACCCCATTTGCCGACCGCATCCGCCAGGAGGCCGGCATTGCCACCATCGCCGTCGGCGCGATCAGCGAGGCCGACCATGCCAACAGCATCCTGGCCGCCGGGCGGGCCGATTTGTGTGCGGTGGCCCGCCCCCACCTGGCCAACCCGGCTTGGACCTTGAGTGAGGCGGCCAAGATCGGCTACAGGCCGATCGCCTGGCCGCGCCCCTACCAGTCGGCCAAGGCGCAGATGGAGGCCAACTTCCAGCGCGAGAAAAGCGCGCAGGGCGGCAAATAACCAGGAGCACGTTGTGAGCATCGATCCGGGCCTGCTGGCAGGCAACCGCAAACCCATGGCCGGCTATGCCGCCACCCATTTCCGCTGGCAGGTCAGCGAGCAGGTGGCCACCATCACGCTCAACCGGCCTGAGCGCAAGAACCCCTTGACCTTCGACTCCTACGCCGAGTTGCGTGACCTGTTTCATCAGCTCAAATGGGCCGACGATGTGCGCGCCGTGGTGATCGTTGGCGAGGGCGGTAATTTTTGTTCGGGCGGCGATGTGCACGAGATCATCGGCCCGCTCATTGCCCTCAAGGCCCCCGAGCTTTTGATGTTCACCCGCATGACCGGTGAGCTGGTCAAGATGATGCGGGTGTGCCCGCAGCCCATCGTGGCGGCCGTCGATGGCGTGTGCGCTGGCGCTGGAGCGATCCTGGCCATGGCCAGCGACATGCGCCTGGGCACCGCGCGCAGCAAGACGGCCTTTCTGTTTAACCGGGTCGGCTTGGCTGGCTGTGACATGGGCGCCTGTGCCTTGCTGCCGCGCATCATCGGCCAGGGTCGCGCCAGCGAGCTGCTCTACACGGGCCGTGCCATGGGCGGCGAGGAGGCCGAGCGCTGGGGCTTTCTGAACCGCTTGTGCGCGCCCGAGGAGCTGCTGGCGCAGGCGCAGGCGCTGGCCGCTGACTTGGCCAGCGGTCCGGCCTTTGCCAACGGCATCACCAAGACCATGCTGCACCAGGAGTGGGCCATGACGATCGAGCAGGCCCTAGAGGCCGAGGCGCAGGCGCAGGCCATCTGCATGCTCACCGAAGACTTCTCGCGTGCTTATCACGCGTTTGCGGCCAAGCAAAAGCCGCGCTTTGAAGGCAATTGAGGGAGCAGGCATGGCCGATGGCACGTATCTGGACTGGCCCTTTTTCGAGCCCCGCCATGCCGAGCTCGCCCGCCGGCTCGATGCCTGGGCGGGTGAACACATCGGTGCGCATGCCGGTGGCGATGTCGACGCCCAGTGCCGCGAACTGGTGCGCCAGCTCGGCCAGGGCGGCTGGCTCTCGCACGCGGTCGCCGGCCGCGACGTGGGCGGCCATGCCGATGTCATTGACACCCGCGCGATCTGCCTGATCCGTGAGACGCTGGCCCGCCATGACGGCCTGGCCGACTTCGCGTTTGCGATGCAGGGTCTGGGCTCGGGCGCGATCAGTTTGCAAGGCACGCCCGAGCAGCGCCGGCGCTACCTGCCCCGCGTGGCCAGCGGGCAGGCGCTGGCCGCCTTTGCCCTGTCGGAGCCGCAGGCCGGGTCGGACGTGGCGGCGCTGGCCTGCAGCGCCCGCAGCGAGGGCGACAGCTATGTGATCGATGGCCAAAAGACCTGGATCTCCAATGGCGGCATCGCCGATTTTTATGTGCTGTTTGCGCGCACGGGCGAGGCGCCTGGGGCCCGCGGCATCAGCGCCTTCATCGTCGATGCGGATCAGCCGGGGCTGCACATTGCCGAGCGCATCGAGGTGATCGCGCCACACCCGCTGGCGCGTCTGGAGTTCAAGGGCTGCCGTATCCCGGTCAGCGCGCGTCTGGGCGCTGCCGGCGAGGGCTTCAAGCTGGCCATGCGCACGCTCGATGTGTTTCGCACCTCGGTGGCCGCCGCCGCCCTGGGCTTTGCGCGCCGCGCGCTCGACGAGGCGTTGGCGCGGGCCCAGTCGCGCCAGATGTTTGGCGGCGTGCTGGCCGATTTTCAGCTCACGCAGGCCAAGCTGGCGCAGATGGCCACGGCCATCGACTCGGCCGCCTTGCTCACCTACCGCGCCGCCTGGCAGCGCGATCAGGGCCGGGGGGTCACCCGCGAGGCGGCCATGGCCAAGATGGTGGCCACCGAGAACGCCCAGCAGGTCATCGACGCGGCGGTGCAGTTGTGGGGCGGGCTGGGCGTGGTCAGCCAGATGCCGGTTGAGCGGCTTTACCGAGAAATCCGGGCGCTGCGCATCTACGAGGGTGCCACCGAGGTCCAGCAATTGATCATTGCGCGTGAGTTGCTCAAGGGCGGTGCCTGAGCCGCGCGTGGCCCGGCCCCAACCCTTGGCAATGGCTGTGCAGGCAACCCCAATTTGACCAGGAGAGACAGTGATGCAGGTGCTACTTCCCCCCGGCTGGCCGCGGCCCAAGGGCTATGCCAATGGCGTGGCCGCCAGCGGCCGCATGGTGTTCGTGGCGGGCATGATCGGCTGGGACGCGCAGGGCGTGTTCCACAGCGATGACCTGGTCGATCAGGTGCAGCAGGCGCTTGACCATGTGGTGGCGGTGCTGGCCGAAGCCGGCGCCAAGCCCGAACACATCGTGCGCATGACCTGGTATGTGACCGACAAGCGCGAGTACCTGGCCGCCTCGGCGCGCATTGGCCAGATCTTTCGCCAGACCATCGGCAGTTTCAGCATCGCGATGACGGCGGTGGAGGTCAGCGCCCTCATCGAGGACAGAGCCAAGGTCGAGATCGAGGTCACGGCGGTCGTGCCAGAATAGGCGCCGTGCTTCAAATGTTCTGTCAATAGGACATTTGCAGGGCCTGCGGCCTGCTCGGGCATCGGCCCGCGGTGCAGCAGCCCCGCCCCTGCGGCGCTATGCTGGGGGTCGTTGCCGGTGCCCTGTCCCGCCAAGTTGTCTTCGTTTCCAAGGAGTTCCTTCGTGTCCAAAGCTGCTTTTTCCTGGTCCGACCCGTTCCGTCTTGATGACCAGCTCACGGCCGACGAGCGCCAGGTGCGCGATGCAGCCCATGCCTATTGCCAGGAAAAGCTGCTGCCGCGGGTGCAGATGGCCTTTCGCAACGAGCAGACCGACCGTGCCATCTTCAACGAAATGGGCGAGCTCGGCCTGCTGGGCCCGACGATTCCCGAGCAGTACGGCGGCGCGGGCCTGAACTATGTGTGCTACGGGCTGGTGGCCCGCGAGGTCGAGCGGGTCGACTCGGGCTACCGCTCCATGATGAGCGTGCAGTCTTCGTTGGTGATGGTGCCGATCAATGAATTTGGCAGCGAGGCACTCAAGCAAAAATACCTGCCCAAACTGGCCACCGGGCAATGGGTGGGCTGCTTCGGCCTGACCGAGCCCGATCATGGCTCCGACCCGGCCGGCATGATCACCCGCGCTCGCAAGGTGCCTGGCGGCTACAGCCTGTCGGGCGCCAAGATGTGGATTTCCAACAGCCCGATTGCCGATGTCTTTCTGGTCTGGGCCAAGGACGACGAGGGCGCGATCCGCGGCTTCGTGCTGGAAAAAGGCTGGAAGGGCCTGAGCGCGCCGGCAGTGCATGGCAAGGTCGGACTGCGCGCCTCGATCACGGGCGAGATCGTGATGGACGAGGTGTTTTGCCCCGAGGAGAACGCCTTTGCCGAGGTGCGCGGCCTCAAGGGCCCGTTCACCTGCCTCAACAGCGCCCGCTACGGCATCGCCTGGGGCGCGCTGGGCGCGGCCGAAGATTGCTACCTGCGTGCGCGCCAGTATGTGCTTGACCGCCAGCAGTTTGGCCGGCCCTTGGCGGCCAACCAGCTCATTCAAAAGAAGCTCGCCGACATGGTCACCGAGATCAGCCTCGGGCTGCAAGGCTGCCTGCGCCTGGGCCGCATGAAGGACGAGGGCACGGCCGCGGTGGAGATCACCTCCATCCTCAAGCGCAACAGCTGCGGCAAGGCGCTCGACATCGCCCGCGCTGCGCGCGACATGATGGGCGGCAACGGCATCAGCGACGAATACGGCGTGGCGCGCCACCTGGTCAACCTGGAGGTGGTCAACACCTACGAGGGCACGCACGACATTCATGCGCTGATCCTGGGCCGCGCCATCACCGGCATCGCCGCGTTCGCAAACTGAGCTGGCTGGCTGCGGTTGGCCTTCGGTTGTAATGGTCAGCGGTCGAGGATCATGCCATCGCGCAGCACGGCCGCGCCAGCTTGCTGCAGCTCGCCCAGCACGCTGCCCAGCCACTGCTCCATGCTGCGCTCTGAAAACCAGCTGCGGTGCACCGTCTGCAGCTGCGGTGTGCGGCAGGCCCAGGCGATGTAGTCGCTCAGCCGCTGCTGCTGCACCTCAAGCAACTTGAACTTGAGCAGCACTTTGGCCCCGTGCTTGGCATGGCGCCGCGGGTCTTGCACGAAGCTGGCCAGGCGCTCGCGGGCGCGAACCATGACCTCTGACCGATAGGCGAACACCGGGCCGTGTCCGGGCACCACGGTCACCGGCTCGAGCGATTCGATCAGGTCGAGTGTGCGGCCCACCTCGTCGAAGGCCTGTACGCCCTCGAGCTCGGGGAAGATGGCGCCAAAGCCGTTTTCCCACAGGGCATCGGCCGACACCAGCGTGCGGCTGAGCGGCTCGAACAGCACCACGCTGTGCGGATCGTGCCCGGCAGCTGCATGAATCTGCCAGCTGCGATCGCCCAGATCGATGGCCTGGCCGGGCTGCAGCAGGCCGTCTTGGCGAAAGCGCGGGCAGTGTTGTCCGGTGGGCTGGTAGCTCAAAGCTTGCACGTCCCAGGCCACCACTTGGGCTGCCTGCCCGGGCGGGATCAGCGTGCGCATGGCTGCAAACTGCTGCTGCAAGGCCGCGTTGCCGCCGCAGTGGTCGCTGTGCAGGTGGGTGTTGAGCAGCAGCTGCGGCCCGCTTGGCCCGAAGGCCGCCTGCACCAGCGCCACCGTCTGCGCCTCATGGCTGACATAGCCGGTGTCGATGGCCGCGCTGCAGCGCCCATGGGCGAGCACCAGGTTGGCCGAAAGCCAGCCGCGCTCGACCACTTGCAGGCCGGGAAAAAGCAACTCACCCATGGGGCCGCGCTGCGCCAGTACGCCGGCCGATGGCCGCCAGCACGCCCAGCAGGGCCCAGCCGTACCAGGGCAGCAGGCCCAGCAGGGCCACGGCCCGCGCGTACAGCGTCAGCCCCTCGTGGCCTTGCACCTGGGCCTGAAGTCGGCCTTGGGTGTGCCTCGGCAGGGCATGGGTGACGCGCCCGTGGGCATCGATCACCACGGTCGCTCCAGTGTTGGTCGCCCGCACCATGGGCCGGCCCAGCTCGAGCGTGCGCATGCGCGAAATGTGCAGATGCTGATCGATCGCCACCGTGTCGCCGAACCAGCCGATGTTGCTCACATTGACCATGATGGTGGGCGCTTGCTGCGGGTTAGCAAAGCGCGCGCCGAGCTCCTCGCCAAACAGGTCTTCGTAGCAAATGTTGGGCGCCAGCCGCTCACCTTGCCAGACAAAGGAGGCCTGGCCCACGGCGCCGCGGTTGAAGTCGCCCAGCGGGATGTTCATCATCTGGACAAACCATTTGAACAGGGGCGGAATGAGTTCGCCAAAGGGCACCAGGTGGTGCTTGTCATAGCGGTAGAGCGGGGCCTGGCCAGGCTCCCCCGGCTGAAGGCCGATCACCGAATTGGTGTAACCCTCTTCGAAAGAGCCCATCGGCATGCCCAGCAGCGCAGCTTGCTGGCCCCGCGCAAAGTGATCGCGCAGATCCTGCCAATAGGCCGCATCGAGCTGCGCGGGCAGCAGGGGGATGGCGGTCTCGGGCAGCACCACCAGCGAGGTCTGGGCCGCTTTGAGCTCCTGGGCATAAAAGCGCAGCGCCTCTTCCAGGCCCTTGCCGGGTATGAATTTTTCGTCTTGCGCGATATTGCCTTGCACCAGCGTGAGCGACAGGGCCGGGCGTGGCGCTTGCGTCTGGGTGGGAATCGGCGCCCAGGCCAGGGCGATGGCTGCGGTCAGCACAAGCAGCGCCGGCCGCAGGCGCTGCTGCTGGCCTTGCGGGGGCACAAGCCACAGCGCCAGGGCCGCAGCCAGTGCCGCCGACAGCCAGCTCAGCCCGTGCACGCCGATCCAGCCGGCTAGCGGCCGTGCCCAACCGTCGATATGGGCATAGCCCGATTGCCCCCAGGGGAAACCGGTGAACAGCACCACCCGTGCCAGCTCGGCCAGCAGCCACAACCCGGCCCACAGCAGCGCGCGGCGGCCCGTCCCGCCGCTGCGCCAGCGCCAGTAAAGCGCGCCGGCCAGCGCGTAGTAAAGCCCCAGCGCGGCCGCCAACGCCAGCACCGCCAGCACCGCCAGCACGGCGGGCAGGCCGCCATAGACGTGCATCGAGATGAAGAGCCACCAGAAAGTGCCGGTGAGCATGGCGGTGGCAAACAGCCAGGCCAGCACGCCGGCTTGCCGGCCGCTGCTGCAGCGCTCGAGCAAGGCCACCAACGCCACCAAGGAGGCCACCTGCAGCGCCGCCACGGGCTGGCCCTGGGTCCAGCCGAGCGCAAACGGCCAGGCCATGCTCAGCGCGTGGGCCAGTCCGGCGATGACGGCCAGCCCAAGCCAGAGGCGGGCGGGCTGGGCGGCGCGTTCGGGTGCGCTGGACATGGGAGGCGCTGGCGGCTGCCTGAAGGCGCTCAGCTGCTGCGATGGACCTTGAACCAGCGCACGGCGCCGCCCCGGGCCAGCTGCACCACAAAGGTCAGGTCGGCCATCGTGTGGGCCTCCCCGCGTTTGGGCACATGCCCCATCTGGTGTGCGATCAAGCCGCCGATGGTGTCGAACTCGCCGTGCGGCAGTTGCACGCCAAACGCCTCGTTGATGCGCTCGATCGCGGTATCGCCATTGATGCGGTAGCTGCGGTCGGGCAGTGCGAAGATGTCGCCCTCGTTGTCGGCGCCGTCAAACTCGTCTTCGATCTCGCCGACGATCTGCTCGAGCACGTCCTCGATCGTGATCAGACCCGCCACCCGACCGAACTCGTCGATCACGATGGCCAGGTGGTTGCGGTTGCCCCGGAAGTCGCGCAGCAGGTCGTTGAGACCCTTGCTCTCGGGCACGAAAACGGCCGGGCGCAGCAGCGCGCGCAAACTGAGCTCGGGCGCGCGCTGCAACTTGAGCAGGTCCTTGGCCAGCAAGATGCCAATGATGTTTTCCTTCTCTGCCTCATAGGCCGGAAAGCGCGAGTGCGCGGTTTCGATGATGACGTGCAGCAGCTCGTCGTAGGGCGCATCGATATCAATCAGGTCCATGCGGGGCGCGGCCACCATGACATCGCCGGCGGTCATGTCCGACATGCGGATCACGCCTTCGAGCATCTCTCGGCTTTGCGCGCCAATGACGTCCTTGTCTTGCGCTTCGACCAGGGTTTCGATCAGTTCGGCCTTGGAGTCGGGGCCGGGGTGGAGCATTTCGGCCAGCCGTTGCAGCAAGCCACGCTTGTCTTCAGGCCGCGCAGGCCTGGGGGGGGAGTCGGACACCAGAGGGCGATCGGTAGTTGTGAGGGTCCCAAGGATATCTGAAAACATTGACAAAGCGACCCAGGGAAGATCTGAAAAACCTCGTCATCGCGAGGAGCGCAGCGACGTGGCGATCAAAAAGCCTTTGGTTGATCAATGTTTTTTGGATTGCCACGCTTCGCTCGCAATGACAAAACACACGGGTGTAGACCCTCCTTAGGGGTTCCCGGGCGCCACGGGAGCCCGCTCATTAGAATGACGCCCTACGCTGCGCCGGCCCGGCGCGCCATGGCCGAACGCGGCCCTTACTCCCCACCATGCTCACTTTCCAGCAGATCATCCTCAAGCTGCAGTCCTACTGGGATGCCCAGGGCTGCGCCCTTTTGCAGCCTTACGACATGGAGGTGGGCGCGGGCACCAGCCACACCGCCACCTTTTTGCGCGCCTTGGGCCCCGAGCCGTGGAAAGCCGCCTATGTGCAGCCCAGCCGCCGCCCCAAGGATGGACGCTACGGCGAGAACCCCAACCGCCTGCAGCACTATTACCAGTACCAGGTGGTTTTGAAGCCCGCGCCAAGCAATATTTTGGAGCTCTACCTGGGCTCGCTCCAAGCCCTGGGTTTTGATCTGAAAAAGAACGACATCCGCTTTGTCGAGGACGACTGGGAAAACCCCACCCTGGGCGCCTGGGGCCTGGGCTGGGAGGTCTGGCTCAATGGCATGGAGGTCACCCAGTTCACCTACTTCCAGCAAGTTGGCGGCATCGACTGCCGGCCGATCACCGGCGAGATCACCTACGGCCTGGAGCGTCTGGCCATGTATCTGCAAGGGGTGGACAACGTCTACAACCTCGTGTGGACCGACGCCGGGTCGGCGCCGGGCCGCCCCCAAGCCGACCCAGCCCCCCCGGGGGGCAGTGAGCCACGCGCAGCGGGCGAGCGTGGGGGCCAGATCCTCTATGGCGATGTCTATCTGCAAAACGAGCAGGAACAGTCGGCTTACAACTTTGAGCATTCGGATGCCGAGTTCCTGTTCACCGCCTTTGGCGCCCACGAAAAGCAGGCCAAGCACCTGATGGAGCAGCAACTGGCCTTGCCCGCCTATGAGCAGGTGCTCAAGGCGGCGCACACTTTCAATTTGCTCGACGCGCGCGGGGCCATCAGCGTGACCGAGCGCGCCGCCTACATCGGCCGCATCCGCAACCTGGCGCGAAGCGTGGCGCAAAGTTACTACGAGTCGCGTGAGCGTCTGGGCTTTCCCATGGCCCCACGCGAGTGGGTGGCGCAGTTGGCCAAGAAAGCGGCCTGAGCCATGAGCACCCAAAACCTTCTGGTCGAACTTTTTGTGGAAGAGCTGCCGCCCAAGGCGCTCAACAAACTGGGCAACGCTTTTGCCAGCGTGCTGTGCGAGCAGCTCAAGGCCCAGGGCCTTGCGGGCGCCGACTCGGCCTGGACCGCTTATGCCTCGCCGCGCCGGCTGGCCGCCCATGTGACGGGCGTGCTGGCGCAGGCGCCCGACAAGGCGGTACAGCAAAAGCTCATGCCTGTCAGCGTGGGCTTGGATGCCAGCGGCCAAGCCACGCCGGCCCTGCTCAAAAAGCTGCAGGCGCTCGGCGCAGACGTGAGCGATTGGGCAGCAGCCGTGGCCGCCCTCAAACAGGCGCCCGATGGCAAGGCCCAAGCCCTGTTCTACGACAGCCTGGTCAAGGGCGCGAGCCTGGCCGCTGGCCTGCAAAAAGCGCTCGATGAGGCGCTGGCCAAGCTGCCCATCCCGAAGGTGATGCAGTACCAGCTCGAAACCGATTGCGAGCTGCCGGGCTGGAGCAGCGTGAACTTTGTGCGCCCGGCGCACAGCCTGATCGCCTTGCATGGCAGCGCCGTGGTGCCGGTCAAGGCCCTGGGCTTGAGGGCAGGCAACACCACCCAGGGCCATCGTTTTGAGGCACCGGTCAATCCGGTGGTGGTGCCGCATGCCGACCAGTACGCGCAAGTGCTCAAAACCGACGGCGCGGTGATGGCCAGCTTTGCCCAGCGCCGTGCCGAAATCGAGCGCCAATTGCAGGCGGCCGCAAGCCGGGTCGGCGGCGGCGTGCGGCCGATCGAAGACGATGCCCTGCTCGACGAAGTCACAGCGCTGGTTGAGCGGCCCAATGTGCTGGTGTGCGAGTTTGAAAAGCAGTTCCTGGGTGTGCCGCAGGAATGCCTCATTCTCACGATGAAGGCCAACCAGAAATACTTTCCGCTGCTCGATGCGGCCGGCAAGCTGACGCACCAATTCCTGGTGGTGAGCAACATCACGCCCGATGACGCATCTGCCGTGATCCAGGGCAACGAGCGCGTGGTGCGCCCGCGCCTGGCCGATGCCAAATTCTTCTTTGACCAGGACCGCAAGAAGACGCTCGAGTCGCGTGTTGAGGGCCTGTCCAAGGTGGTCTATCACAACAAGCTGGGCAGCCAAGGCGATCGGATGGAGCGGGTGTGTGCCATTGCCAAAGGCATCGGGCAGCAGCTCGGTGGCGATGCGCTGGCCCAAAAGGCGGTGCTGGCCGCCCGCCTGGCCAAGACCGACTTGCTCACCGACATGGTGGGCGAGTTTCCTGAGCTGCAAGGCATCATGGGCAACTACTACGCCCGCCATGATGGGCTGAGCGAAGAAATCGCCAACGCGATCTCTGATCATTATTGCCCTCGGTTTGCCGGCGACCACCTGCCCAGCAACCCGGTCGGCGTGGTGGTGGCTTTGGCCGACAAGCTCGAGACCTTGGTGGGCATGTTTGGCATCGGCAACCTGCCCAGCGGCGACAAAGACCCGTTTGCACTGCGTCGCCACGCGCTGGGGGTGATTCGCATGCTGGTCGAAAAAGAGCTACCGCTCAAGCTCGACCAACTCATTGACGGCGCATTCACCGCCTTCCCCGCGGGTATGCTCGGCGATGCGCACACTGATTTGGAGACTTTTGTTTTTGATCGTCTGTCCGGTGCAATGCGTGAGCAAGAGTTCACGGCTGCACAGGTCGATGCGGTGGTCTGTATGCGCCCGGTCCAGCTCAGCCTTGTGCCCAAGCAATTGCAGGCCGTGCGCGCCTTCGCTGCCCTGCCTGAAAGCGCCGCCCTGGCCGCTGCCAACAAGCGCATCACCAACATCCTGAAGAAGGCCGGTGAGGTCGACGCGCATGTCAACACGGCGCTGCTTCAGGAAGACGCCGAAAAAGCCCTGCACGCCGTCATGCAACAGCTGCTGCCCCACTCCGAGGCTCAGTTCAAGGCCGGCGACTACACCGCCAGCTTGCAAACGCTGGCCGCGCTGCGCGCGCCGGTCGATGCCTTCTTTGAAGGCGTCATGGTCAACGCAGAAGAGATGGATCTGCGCCTCAATCGCCAGGGCCTGCTCAAGGCCCTGCACGCCGCCATGAACCGGGTGGCCGACCTCTCGCGTCTGGCGGCCTGAAGACCATGCCCGAGCGCAACCTCAAGCTGGTCATCGTCGACCGCGATGGCACGATCAACCAGGACCGCGACGACTTCGTCAAATCGCCGCAGGAGTGGGAGCCGTTGCCGGGCGCGCTGGAGGCCATTGCCCGCCTCAACCATGCCGGCTGGCATGTGGTGGTGGCCTCCAACCAGTCGGGTCTGGGGCGCGGCCTGTTTGACATGGCCCACCTCAATGCGATGCACGACAAGATGCACAAATTGCTCGCCGCCGTCGGCGGGCGCATCGACGCGATCTTCTTTTGTCCGCACGCACCTGAAGACGATTGCGCCTGCCGCAAGCCGCGCGCCGGGCTGTTCGAGCAGATCGGCGCGCGCTTTGGCGTGTCGCTCAAGGGCGTGCCCGCAGTCGGCGACACGCTGCGCGATCTGCAGGCCGGCGCCAGCGCCGGCTGTCAGCCGCATCTGGTGCTCACGGGCAAGTCCGCTGGCTTGAGCCCCGAGCAGGCCTTGCAGGGCTTGCCCCAAGGCTCTCGGGTGCATGCCGATCTGGCGGCCTTTGCCGATCACCTGATTGAGCGCGGCGCCGGCGCCGCGCCCGTTTGAGCACCATGGCCTGGCTGCGCTCGCTCTTGCATCTGCTGTGGATGGGCGTGACCGTGGTGCCCTGGGCGCTTGCGGTCATCATCGGCTCGTTGTTTTTGAGCAGCACGGCCGTTTACTGGATGTGCGCCGGCTGGCTGCGTTGGGCGGTGGCCGGTGCCCGCGTGATTTTGGGCATACAGGTGCGCGTCATCGGTTGGGAGAACCTGCCGACCGGGCAGACGAGCGCGGCGGTGCTGCTGGTCAAGCACCAGAGCACTTTCGAGACCTTTCTCATGCCCACGCTGATGCCGCATCCATTGGCCTATGTGTTCAAAAAAGAATTGCTCTACGTGCCCTTTTTTGGCTGGGCCATGAGCCGGCTGGACATGATCCACATCGACCGCAGCAAGCGCAGCGAAGCCTTCACCAAAGTCGTGCAGCAAGGCCGGCGCCTGATGGAGCAGGGCGTTTGGGTGATCATGTTCCCTGAGGGCACCCGTATTGAGCGCGGTCAGAGGGGCACCTATAAATCCGGTGGTACTCGGCTGGCCATCGAGTGCGGCGCGCCAGTGATTCCGGTGGCGGTGACCTCGGCCAAATGCTGGCCGCGCAAGGCCCTGATCAAGCGCCCGGGTGTGGTCGATGTGTCCATCGGCCCGGCCATTGCCAGTGTGGGGCGCAAGCCTGACGAACTGATGGCCGAGGTCGAGCAATGGATCGAGGCCGAGATGCGCCGGCTCGATCCGCAAGCCTATGCGCAGCCCTGAGGCGGCGCGCTGCCACTAAACTGGCGGCTATGCGCAGCCTGCTGCAACTGACCCTCGACTTTTTTGCGGCCGATCCGTCGCCCCCGGCGCAGGCATCGCCATCGCCAAGTTCTCCCGCGCCGACCCGGCCTGATGCCCGCGACAGTTCAGGCGCGCCGGCCTCTGAGCCGCACTACAGCCATCCTCAGGCCAACCGCAGGGCGGTCTTGGCCGGGGTGCATGTGGGCTACGCTTTTCGCAGAGGCCGCAGGCGCACGATTGGTTTTTCGGTCGGCCCTGAGGGTCTGACCGTCAGCGCACCGAGCTGGGTGCCCCTGCGCGAGGTCGACAGCGCGGTGCAGGAGAAGGCCGATTGGATTGTGCGCAAGCTGCAGGAGACCCGCCAGCGCCAGGTGCAGCTGGAGTCAGCCCGCATCGTCTGGCGCGATGGCGCGCAGCTGTCCCTGCTCGGCCAGCCGCTGACGGTGCGGCTGGACCCCAGCCATCGCTATGCCAAGGGTGAGCAATTGCAGGGCGAGCCCGGCAGCCAATGTCTGTACCTGGGGCTGGCGCAGCAAGCGACGCCCGAGCAGATCCGCGACGCGGCCCAGGCCTGGCTGATGCGGCGAGCCCGCGCCCACTTTGAAGCGCGGCTCAGGCACTTTGCCCCCAGCTTGGGCGTGCAGTGGCGCCGCCTCGCGCTCAGCAGCGCCTCCACCCGCTGGGGCAGTGCTGCTGCCGACGGCTCGATCCGTCTGCATTGGCGGCTGATCCACTTCAGCCCCGAGGTGATCGACTACGTGGTGGTGCACGAGCTGAGCCATCTGCGCGTGATGGACCACAGCCCCCGCTTTTGGGAGACTGTGGGCACGGTGGTGCCCGACTACCCCCAACTGCGCGCCCAGCTGCGCCAGCAGCCACTGGCGCAGTGGTGAGGCAAGCGTCGCGCGCCTGAGCTGACGCGCCGCCCGCCGCCGGGTCATGGTGATGATTGCCACGTCGCTGCGCGCCTCGCAATGACGGGGGGCGTGGTTGTGACCCTGCCGCGTCATTGCGAGGAACGAAGCAATCCATCGGCGGTCACGCGAGCGCATGGATTGCCACGTCGCTGCGCGCCTCGCAATGACGGGGGGCGTTGTTGTGACCCTGCCGTGTCATTGCGAGGAACGAAGCAATCCATCGGCGGTCGTGCGAGCACAGGGATTGCCACGGCGCTGCGCGCCTCGCAATGACGGAATCTGTTGGTTTAACGATTTTTATAACTTTGGGCGGTGCCGCTTTATAGACTCTGGCGCAATCTAGCTTCAAGTATGGCCATGGCGTCCAAGCACATCCTCCTGGTGGAAGACAACCCCGACCTGCTCGAGCTCACGCGTGGTGCGCTGCTCAGTGGTGGCGCTGACAGCGAAATCGTTTCGGTGCAAGACGGTCAGCAGGCGCTGGACTATCTTTGGGCGTGTGGTGCGCACCATGGGCGCGATGCCAGCGAGCAGCCGGCTCTGGTCATTCTTGACATGCACTTGCCCTGCCTGTCGGGTCTGCAGGTGCTCGAGCGCCTGCGCGAGCATCCGCTGACGGCCATGGTTCCGGTGGTCATGCTCACCTCGTCGCGCGAGCCCGATGATGTGCGGGCCTGCTACCGCAGCGGCGCCAATGGCTATGTGGCCAAGCCGCTGGCCTTTGCCCAGTACCGGCAGAAGGTCACGGCCTTGCGCGATTTCTGGCTTGGCGCCAACGAAACCGTGCCCTGCGTCTAAGCCGTACCTGCTCCTCAGGCGGCGTCAAAGCGCAGCACGCCGCCAGCGTCGGCTTGGCGCCGCAGTTGCCCCTGGTGCCACAGCAGATTCAAATGCGCCATGGCTTCGCCCAGGGCGAAGGTGGTCTGGTGCACATCGAGTGCGCGTTTGAACATCACGCCCACAATGTCTGCGGCGCATTGCGGTTTGTCGCGGCAGGCGCTGATCACCTCGTCCAGACGGTCCCGGTGGTGCGCTTGCAACTGGCGCACCCGCTCGTGCAGTCCGATGAAGGGCCGTCCATGTGAGGGCAGCACCAGGGTGTGCTCGGGCAGTGGCAAGAATTTGCTGAGCGAGTCCAAAAAGAGCTGCAGCGGGTTGCCGTCGGGCTCGGTTTCGTAGACGCTGATATTGGTCGAGATGCGCGGCAGCACCATGTCGCCGCTGATCAGCACCGGCTGGGGCAGGCTGGCGTCGTCGCAAAACAGCGCGATGTGCTCGGGCGAATGGCCGTAGCCGCTGATGCAGCGCCACTGGCGCCCACCGATGACCAGCCGCTGACCGTCCTGCAGACGCTGGTAGTGGGCCGGCACGGCGGGCACCATGCGCGCGTAGTAGTCCTTGCGCTCGACCACGGCCGCAAGCACCTGCGCGTCGAGCACCCCGTGGCGGGCAAAAAAGTCGGCGGTGGCCTGGCCGCCGAAGGAGTCCTGCCGGTTCACGGCCAGCCGGGCCATGAGGTAGTCGCTCAGACTGATCCACAGCCGGGCGTCAAAGCGCTCACACAGCCAGTGCGCCAGGCCCAGATGGTCCGGATGCATGTGCGTGGCCAGCAGGCGCACGATGGGCAGGCCCTCGAGCTCGCCGGCGATCACCCGCTCCCACTGCGCACGCGATTGGGCCCGGTCCACGCAGGTGTCGACCACGCTCCAGCCGGCTCGACCGTCCAGCTCATCGCGCAGCAGCCACAAATTGATGTGGTCCAGGGCGAAGGGCAAGCCCATGCGCAGCCAGCGCAGACCCGGCGCGAGCTCGACGCTGTCGCCAGCGCCCGGCAGCGTCGTGCCCCAGGGGTAGTGCAAGGCGTCTTCGAGTGAGTTCATGGGGCGCGCAGGAACTGCGTTATATTTCGGTCGTTGTTGACGTTTACGTAAACGTCATGTTTGCCCATTGTAGGCAGTCCCCTGCCGCAAGCCCATGGCCACCACGTACACCATCAGCGACCTTGCCAAGGAATTTGACCTCACCACCCGGGCCATGCGCTTTTACGAGGACATGGGCTTGCTGCAGCCCAAGCGCGAAGGCCCGGGCGGGCGCAACCGCATCTACAGCGCCCGCGACCGCACGCGCCTCAAACTCACGCTGCGCGCCAAACGGCTGGGCCTGAGCCTGACTGAGGCCAAGGAGATCATCGACACCTACGAGAGCCCACGCGACACGGCGCCGCAGCTGCGCAAGTTCTTGGTGATCTTGGAGGGACACAAGCGCCAGATCGAGGAGCAGATGGCCGATTTGCAGGCCAACCTCGAGGAGATCAAAGCGCATGAAAAGGAAGCCCGGTCGCTGCTGACCAAGGCTGAAAAGCGGGTGCCGGCTTGAGCCGGCGGCGCGCGCGCAGATGACCACGGAGTGACCATGAGCAGCCCTTCTAATTCGGATCCTGTCGTCAATCAAGCGGCCTTGCTCGAGCGCGTGCGCGCGAGTTTCGAGCGCCAGGGCATGATGCTGCATCTCGGTGCCCGCCTGCTGAGGGTCGAGTCCGGCCTGTGCGAGCTGGTCCTGCCCTATTCGGACAAGGTCACTCAGCAGCAAGGCGGCTTTCATGGCGGCGCCATTGGCGCGCTGGCCGATATTGCCGGTGGCTATGCCGCCCTGACCGTGGCGCCCGAAGGCATGGAGGTCACGACGGTGGAGTACAAGATCAACTTTCTCAACGCATTTGCGGGCGGGCAGCTGCACGCGATCGGCCGGGTGGTCAAGGCCGGGCGGCGCGTGATCATCACCACCGCCGAAGTCGCCCACCTGCATGAAGGCCAGAGCCGCGACTGCGCCATCATGCAGCAGACGCTCGCGCCGGTGAGCAAGACCTATTAAAGAGCCCCGTGAAAAAGCCCTTTCAAGACAAGCTAGTGAGCGCCCGCCCTGCGTTTGAGCCCTGCCGTTGACGCCCCAAGACCCGACACGTGGCCCTGTTTTTTTGAGAACCCGACATGAATCTGCCAGGACTTGATTTTCAGCTCGGCGCCGACATTGACGCGCTGCGCGACGCGGTGCACGACTTTGCGCAAGCCGAAATCGCGCCGCGCGCGGCCGAGATCGACCGCAGCGATCGCTTTCCGATGGATTTGTGGCGCAAGATGGGCGATCTGGGCGTGCTGGGTATCACCGTGGGCGAGCAGTATGGCGGCGCGGGCATGGGCTATCTGGCCCATATGGTGGCGATGGAAGAGATCTCCCGCGCCAGTGCCTCGGTGGGCTTGAGCTATGGCGCGCACTCCAACTTGTGCGTCAACCAGATCAAGCGCAACGGCACCGAGGCCCAGCGCGTCAGGTATCTGCCCAAGCTGATCTCGGGCGAGCATGTGGGCGCACTGGCCATGAGCGAGCCCGGCGCGGGCTCTGATGTGATTTCCATGAAGCTCAAGGCCGAGGACAAGGGCGGCTATTACCTGCTCAACGGCTCGAAGATGTGGATCACCAACGGCCCCGATGCCGACACGCTGGTGGTCTATGCCAAGACTGAGCCCGAACTGGGCGCCCGCGGCGTGACCGCCTTTCTCATTGAAAAGGGCATGAAGGGCTTTTCGGTGGCGCAAAAGCTCGACAAGTTGGGCATGCGCGGCAGCCACACGGGCGAGCTGGTGTTTCACAACGTCGAGGTGCCGGCCGACCACATTCTGGGCGGCTTGAACAACGGTGCTCGCGTGCTGATGAGCGGCCTCGATTACGAGCGGGCCGTGCTCGCTGCCGGCCCGATCGGCATCATGCAAGCGGTGATGGACAACGTCGTGCCCTACATTCACGACCGCAAGCAGTTCGGCCAGAGCATCGGCGAGTTCCAGCTCATCCAGGGCAAGGTGGCCGACATGTACACGGTGCTGCAGGCAGGGCGCTCGTTTTGCTACACCGTCGGCAAGAACCTCGACCTGCTGGGCAGCGAGCATGTGCGGCGGGTGCGCAAGGACTGCGCCTCGGTGATTTTGTGGTGCGCTGAAAAGGCCACCTGGATGGCCGGCGAGGGCGTGCAGATTTTCGGTGGCAACGGTTACATCAATGACTACCCGCTTGGCCGCTTGTGGCGCGATGCCAAGCTCTACGAAATTGGCGCGGGCACCAGCGAGATTCGCCGTATGCTGATCGGCCGAGAGCTGTTTTCTGAAACCGCCGGCGCCTGATCGCCCTGACGCGCAACACAAGGACTGGCCATGCCCCTGCGCCATTTGCTCGCACACAACCGGCAGTGGGCCGCTCACATGGAAGCCGAGCGGCCTGGTTTTTTCACCAATTTGTCGCATCAGCAAAATCCCCGCTACATGTGGATAGGCTGCTCCGACAGCCGCGTGCCGGCCAACCAGATCACGGGGCTCGAGCCCGGTGAGGTGTTTGTTCACCGCAATGTGGCCAACGTGGTGGTGCCCACCGATCTCAATTGCCTCTCGACCATTCAGTACGCGGTCGACCAGCTGCATGTCGAGCATCTGATGGTTGTGGGCCATTACGGCTGCGGCGGCGTGCTCGCGGCGCTGCAGGGCATCCGGGTGGGGCTGGCTGACAACTGGCTGCGTCACATCAAGGACGTGGCCGCGCGCCACCGCCCGCTGCTCGATCGTGTGGAGCCGGCCGAGCGAGGCAATTTGCTGGTCGAGCTCAATGTGATCGAGCAGGTGGTCAATGTGGCCCGAACCACTGTGGTGCAAGATGCCTGGGAGCGCGGCCAGCGGCTCACGCTGCACGGCTGGGTTTATGGTTTGAAAGATGGCTTGCTCAAGGATCTGAAGATTTCGATTGACGACCCCGGGCACATCGAGCCCATCTATGCCCAGGCGGTTGGTGCTCAGGCGCGCTTGGGCCTGGCCGGCTGAGCCCCCCCGAACTCACGCGAGCCCACCATGTTTCCCCAGCGCCTGGACTCCAGCATTGCTTACGACATCGCCAAGGCGATGATGGACGGCTTTAACCGCCATTACGACCTGTTTCGGCGCGAGTCGGCGCGCGCCAAGCACCGCTTCGAGACGGCTGACTGGCACGGCCAGCAAAGGGCGCAGCGCGAGCGCATCGAGTTCTATGACTTGCGTGTGCGCGAGGCCTCCACCCGGCTCGAGCGCGAATTCAAGGCGGGCGAGCAGCCCATGGAGGTCTGGCACCAGGTCAAGCTCCACTACATCGGCCTGCTGGTCAATCACCACCAGCCCGAGCTGGCCGAGACTTTCTTCAACTCGGTGACCACCAAGATCCTGCACCGCAGCTACTTTCACAACGACTTCATCTTTGTGCGTCCGGCGGTCAGCACCGAGTACATTGAAAACGACGAGCCCACCGCCCGGCCGACCTACAAGGCCTGGTACCCCAGGCGTGAAAACCTGGGCGAGGTGATCGTGCAGGTGATCGAGTCCTTCGACCTGCGCCGCCCCTTTGCCGATCTGCCGCGCGATGCGCACGACGTGCTGGCGCAGGTCGAGCAGCGGCTGCGCGACATGAAGCTGCGGGCCAACTTCCAGATCCAGGTGCTGTCGAGCCTGTTTTTTCGCAACAAGGGCGCCTATGTCGTCGGCAAGCTGATCAATGGCTTTAGCGAGATCCCGTTTGCCCTGCCCATCTTGCACGATGCGCAGGGCAAGCTGTTCATCGATGCGATCTTGTTTGGCGAGGACGATCTGCTGATCCTGTTCAGCTTTGCCCGCGCCTATTTCATGGTCGACATGGAAATCCCGTCGGCCTACGTGCAGTTTCTGCGCAGCATGATGCCGCGCAAGCCGCGTGCGGAGATCTACAACGCACTGGGCCTGGCCAAGCAGGGCAAGACCTTGTTTTACCGCGACTTTTTGCAGCACCTGCGCCACTCCACCGACCGCTTTCGCATCGCGCCGGGCATCAAGGGCATGGTCATGCTGGTGTTTGACCTGCCGTCCTTTCCCTATGTGTTCAAGGTCATCAAGGACTACTACCCGCCGCAGAAGGACACGACCCGCGAGCAGATCCAGGGCAAATACCTGCTGGTCAAGCAGCACGATCGGGTCGGGCGCATGGCCGACACGCTTGAGTACAGCAACGTAGCCTTTCCTCTCCAGCGCTTCGAGGACGAATTGATCGAAGAGATCCGCAAGTTCGCCCCCAGCCAGATCGAGATCAGTGACCGCGACGGCGATGGCCAGCTTGAGGTCATCCTCAAGCACGTCTACATCGAGCGGCGCATGATTCCGCTCAATATCTATCTGCAGGAGTCTTTCGACGCTGGCCCGGACAATGCCCGCGCCAAGGCCCAGATGGAGCACGCCGTCATTGAGTACGGCAACGCCATCAAGGACCTGGTGGCAGCCAACATTTTTCCCGGTGACATGCTCTGGAAGAATTTTGGCGTCACGCGCCATGGCAAGGTGGTGTTCTACGACTACGACGAGATCGAGTACCTGACCGACTGCAATTTCCGCCGAGTACCGCCGGCGCGCAACGAGGAAGACGAAATGTCAGGCGAGATCTGGTACACCGTCGGGCCCAAGGATGTGTTTCCCGAAACCTTTGGCCCCTTCCTGCTGGGCAACCCGGCGGTTCGCCAGGTGTTCATGAAGCACCATGCCGATTTGCTGGACGCCGATTTCTGGCAAGCCAACAAGGAGCGCATTGTGGCCGGCCATGTACACGACGTCTTCCCCTACGATCCGGCGCGGCGGTTTTCCGAGTTGCGCAAAGGCGCTTGAGGCGCATCTGCTGTTTCCATTCATCGTCTTGAGGAGTTTTCTATGTCTGATCCGGTCGTTATCGTCAGCGCGGCGCGCACGCCCATGGGCAGTTTTCAGGGTGACTTTTCCTCTCTGGCCGCCCACGACCTGGGTGGTGTGGCGATCGCCGCCGCTATAGAGCGCGCAGGCATTGCGCCGGACCTGGTCACCGAGGTGCTGCTGGGCAACTGTCTGATGGCCGGGCAGGGCCAGGCACCGGCGCGTCAGGCCGCGTTCAAGGGCGGCTTGCCGGCCAGCGCCGGGGCGGTGACCCTGTCCAAGATGTGCGGCTCGGGCATGCGCGCGGCCATGTTCGCCCACGACATGCTGGTGGCGGGCAGCCACGACGTGCTGGTGGCCGGTGGCATGGAGAGCATGACCAACGCGCCGTATCTGCTGCTCAAGGGTCGCGGCGGCTACCGCATGGGCCACGACAAGGTCTATGACCACATGATGCTCGACGGGCTCGAAGATGCCTATCAAAGTGGCCGCAGCATGGGCACCTTTGGCGAAGATTGCGCGGCCAAGTACCAATTCACCCGCGAGCAGCAGGACGCTTTTGCCATGGCCTCGGTCTCGCGCGCTCAGCAAGCCATTGCCAGCGGCGGCTTTGCCCGCGAAATTGCCCCGGTCACGGTCAAGACCCGTGCGGGCGAGACCGTCATCAGCATCGACGAAGGCCCGGGCCGCATCAAGGTCGACAAGATTCCCACGCTCAAGCCCGCCTTCAAAAAGGACGGCACCATCACCGCAGCGGCCAGCTCGTCCATCAACGACGGCGCGGCGGCGATGGTGATGATGCGCCAGAGCACCGCGCAAAAGCTCGGCTGCAAGCCGCTGGCGCGCATCGTCAGCCACGCCACCCACGCCCAGCAGCCCGAGTGGTTCACCACCGCGCCGGTCGGCGCGAGCCAGAAGGCGCTGGCCAAGGCCGGCTGGCAGGTGAGCGACGTACAGCTTTGGGAGGTCAATGAAGCCTTTGCGGTGGTGCCCATGGCCCTGATGCACGAGCTCAAGGTCCCGCACGAGATCGTCAATGTCAACGGTGGCGCCTGTGCGTTGGGGCATCCCATTGGCGCCTCTGGCGCGCGCATCATGGTCACGCTCATCCATGCGCTACAGGCCCGCGGTCTGAAAAAGGGCGTGGCCAGCCTGTGCATCGGCGGCGGCGAGGCCACGGCCGTTGCGCTGGAGCTGTGCTGAGCCCATGCCTGCGGTGCTGCTCATCGGGGCTTCGCGCGGAATCGGCCTGGAGTTTGCCCGGCAGTACCGCGAAGTCGGCTGGCGCGTGATCGCCACGGCCCGGGACGACGCCGGCCTTGAGCGGCTGAGCGATCTGGGCTGCCAAACTCTGCGGCTCGATGTGGCCGAGCCCGCCAGCGTCAGCGCCCTGGCCTGGGCGCTCGATGGCGAGCAGCTGGACCTGGCGATTTATGTGGCCGGGGTGATGCAGCGTGAGGGTGCGAACACGCCCCCGACCCAGCCCGATTTTGATCGCCTCATGCGCACCAATGTGCTGGGCGCGATGCAGGCGCTGCCGCAGGTTGCACCGCTGCTCAAACCCGGTTGCACGATGGCCTTCATCAGCAGCCAGATGGCCAGCATGGCCAGCGCCAACAGCAGCTATGGCTGGGTCTACCGGGCCAGCAAGGCGGCCTTGAACATGGCGGTGCACGCGGCGCAGGCTGACTACCCGGACTGCGTTTTGCTGGCGCTCAGTCCCGGTTGGGTGCAGACCGATATGGGCGGTCCCGGCGCAACGCTGACGGCGGCAGACAGCGTTGCGCGCATGCGGCGCACTCTGGCTGCGGCGGGACAGGCGCACCGCGGCGCCTTCGTGGATCAAGATGGGCAGCCTTTGCCCTGGTAAGGAAGACGGCATGCTGCTCAACGACGATCAGATTCAGGTGCGCGATGCGATGCGCGATTTCGCCCAGCGTGAGCTTTGGCCGCATGCGGCCGACTGGGATCGGCGGCACCACTTTCCCAAGGACGTCCATCAGGGGCTGGCGGCGCTGGGGGCCTATGGCATTTGTGTGCCCGAGCAATGGGGCGGCGCCGAGATGGACTATCTGACGCTGGCGGTGGTGCTTGAGGAAATTGCGGCCGGCGATGGCGGCACCAGCACCGTCATCAGCGTGACCAACTGTCCGGTCAATGCGATTTTGCTGCGTTATGGCAGTGACGCGCAGAAAAAGCGCTGGCTCACGCCCCTGGCTCAGGGCCAGATGCTCGGTGCGTTCTGCCTGACCGAGCCGCATGTGGGCAGCGATGCGTCGGCTCTTCGCACCACCGCTGTGCGCCAGGGCGACGCGTACGTCATCAACGGGGTCAAGCAGTTCATCACCAGCGGCAAGAATGCGCAACTGGCCATCGTGATTGCGGTGACCGACAAAGGGGCGGGCAAGAAAGGCATGAGCGCCTTTATCGTGCCCACCGATACCCCGGGCTACCAGGTCGCGCGGCTGGAAGACAAGCTCGGCCAGCATTCCAGCGATACCGCGCAAATCAACTTTGACAACTGCCGCATCCCGGCCGATCACCTGATTGGCGCCGAAGGCGAGGGCTACAAGATCGCGCTGTCGGCCCTGGAGGGCGGGCGCATCGGCATTGCCGCACAAAGCGTGGGCATGGCGCGCAGCGCGCTCGATTTTGCGATTGATTACGCCAAGCAGCGCGAGAGTTTTGGCACGGCCCTGATCGAGCATCAGGCGGTGGGCTTTCGCTTGGCCGACTGCGCGACCGAGCTCGAGGCCGCCCGCCAGCTGATCTGGCACGCTGCGGCGCTGCGCGATGCGGGCCAGCCCTGCCTGAAAGAAGCGGCGATGGCCAAGCTGTTTGCCAGCGAAATGGCCGAGCGGGTGTGCAGCGCCGCCTTGCAGACCCTGGGCGGTTATGGCTATGTGAGCGACTTCCCGATCGAGCGCATTTACCGCGACGTGCGGGTCTGCCAGATCTACGAAGGCACCTCGGACATCCAAAAAATCATCATTCAGCGCGCCCTTTAAATGTGACTGGTGCTGCAAAGAGCCCCAAGGGTATGATTTTGATCCCATGAACATCATCATCCTGGGCGCGGGCCGAGTCGGCGAGAGTGTCGCCGAGAGCCTGAGCTCCGAGCACAACGACATCACTGTCATCGACCAGGATCCAGCCCGCCTGCGGCTGCTCGAGGAGCGGCTCGACCTTCGGGGAGTGGTGGGCAACGGCATACAGCCTTCGGTCTTGGAGGAGGCGGGCGCCCGCGATGCCGACATGCTCATTGCCTGCGCGGCCGCCGACGAGTCCAACCTGGTGGTCTGCAAGATTGCACACGATCTGTTCAGCGTGCCGACCACGGTGGCCCGCCTGCGCTCGCCAGAGTTCAATGAGGGCGATGCCTTGCTGGACAAAAGCGGCTTTGCGGTCGACCATGTGATCTGCCCGGAAGAGTCGGTGATGCGCTACATCCACCAGCTGATCGACTACCCCGAGGCCTTGCAGGTCTTGCAGTTCGCCCAGGGGCGAGCCAGTCTGATCGTGGTGCGCGCAACGGCTGGCAGCGCGCTGGTGGGCCACACGATCGCCGAGTTTCGCGAGCGGCTGCCCGATGCGCAGATGCGCGTGGTGGCGCTGTACCGGCTCGATACCGAGCTGCCAGCCGAGGCCAGCACCCGCATCTTGCCGGGCGACGAGGTGTTCGTGCTGGCCGACTCGCAGCAGATCCGTGAGGTGATTGCCGGCATCCATCGGCTCGACAAACCGGTGCAGCGGCTCATGATCGCCGGCGGTGGCAAGGTCGGCTTGCGGCTGGCGCGCAGCCTGTCGGGACAGTGCGAGGTCAAGCTCATCGAGCGCGATCAAAAGCGCTGCGAATACCTGGCCAGTCAGCTGCCCGGGCGCATGCTCATCTTGCAAGGCGATGGCGCCGATGAGGATTTGCTGCTCGAAGAGAACGTGGGCGAGATGGACCTGTTCTTGTCGCTGACCAGCGATGACGAGGACAACATCATGTCGGCCATGCTGGCCAAGCGGCTGGGTGCCCGGCGCGTCATGGCCCTGATCAACCGGCGTGCCTACGCCGACATGATGCAGGGCAGCACCATCGACATCGCGATCTCGCCGGCGCAGACCGTCATCGGTGAGTTGCTCGCCCATGTGCGCCGCGGCGACGTGGCCGCGGTGCACAGCCTGCGCCGCGGTGCCGCCGAGGCCTTGGAGGGCGTGGCCCGAGGCGACGTCAAGACCTCGCGCCTGGTGGGCCGGCGCGTGCAGGAGATCAAGCTGCCCGAAGGGGCGCGCATCGGCGTCATCGTGCGCGGTGAGGGTCGCCAGGGCGAGGTGCTGATGCCGCACCACGACACCCTGATCGAGACCGACGACCACATCGTCATCTTCATTCCCCACAAACGCATGGTGCGTGAGGTGGAAAAGCTCTTTCAGGTCAGCGCGACCTTCTTTGGCTGATGCTCTACAGCAGCCTGCCCGTTTTGGCGGTGATGTCGCGCGTGATCGTGGCCTTCTCCTTTGCCTTTTTGGTGCCCGCCGTCTGGGCCTGGTTTGAAGACGATCCGTTTGATCAGCTGATCTGGGAGGCCGGCTTTGCCCTGACGCTGCTCAGCGGCCTGCTGCTGTGGTGGGCCACCCGGCGCCATCGGCGCGAGTTGCTGGCGCGCGACGGCTTTTTGCTGGTCAATCTGGTCTGGCTGGTGCTGCCGGCCTACTCGGCCTTGCCGCTGTACCTGAGCGTGCCCGACATCAATTGGACTCGGGCCTACTTTGAAGCCATGAGCGCGCTGACGGCCACGGGCGCGACGGCGCTGTCAGGGCTCGATGAGCTGCCGGTATCGGTCAATGTCTGGCGTTGCTTCCTGCAGCTCATTGGCGGCCTGGGCATCATGCTGCTGGTGGTGGCGGTGCTGCCCTTGCTCGGGCTCGGTGGCATGCAGCTTTACAAGGCCGAAACCCCCGGGCCGATGAAAGACACCAAGTTCACGCCACGCATCTCCGAGACCGCCCGCGGCCTGTGGGGGGTGTACTTTCTGTTCTCGCTGGCCTGCCTGGCCGCCTACCGCTGGGCCGGCATGAGCTGGGCCGATGCCTTCATGCACATGTGCACCACGATGGGCTTGGGCGGCTTTTCCGCATACGACGCGAGCTTTGCGCACTTCAATTCCGAGCGCATTGAATGGGTGGCCGTCGTCTTCATGACGCTGGCGGGCATCAGTTTCGTGCGCTACTTTGTGGTGCTGCGCAACCGCTCCCTGCGCCCGATCACGGGAGACCGAGAGATCCGCACCTATCTGGCCTTGCTGGTGCTCAGCACGCTGGTGGTGATGGCGCTGCTGCTGACCCACGGGGTTTACGACGACCCTTTGCAGGCGCTGCGCATGAGCGCCTTCCATGTGGTCTCGCTGGCCACCACCACCGGTTATGCGGCCACCGATTACGCCCAGTGGCCGGTGTTCGCGCCGGTGTTTCTGCTGTTTTTGGGCTGCTTTGCTTCTTGCGCCGGCTCGACCGGAGGCGGCATCAAGATGGTGCGCATGATCTTGCTCATCAAGCAGGCGCGGCGCGAGCTGGTGCGCATCATCCATCCGCGTGTGGTCAATCCGGTCACGCTGGCCGGGCATGTGGTGCCGATGTCGGTCATGACGGCGGTGCTCGGTTTCATGCTCATCTATGGTGCCGCCACCATGGGCTTGAGCATGTTGCTGCTGTTTTCAGGGCTCGACATCGTGACGGCCTTTTCGGCCGTCGTGGCCACCGTCAACAACATTGGCCCTGGACTGGGCCAGGTCGGCCCGGCCGGCAATTTCGGCGGCCTGAGCAGTTTCCAGACCTGGGTGCTGTCGTTTGCGATGCTGCTGGGCCGGCTCGAGCTGCTGACAGTCTTGGTGCTCTTGACCGGCCACTTCTGGCGAAAATGAGGTCTTGAACAAGGAGGCGGACATGCCAATAACCAAGGGATACCGGCAACTCGTCGATGAGGCCATGGCGCAGGTCACCACCTATTCGGTGCAGGAGGTCAGCGCTCGCCTGGGCGATGCGCGTGTGCAGATCGTCGACATCCGCGATGTGCGCGAGCTCGAGCGCGAAGGCACGGTGCCCGGCGCCTTGCTGGCCCCGCGCGGCATGCTCGAGTTCTGGGTCGACCCGGCTTCGCCCTATCACAAGCCGGTGTTTGCTGATGAGGGCAAGGAGTTCATTTTGTTTTGTGGTGCCGGCTGGCGCAGCGCGCTGGCCACCAAGACGCTGCAGGACATGGGCATGCGCAATGTGGCGCATATCGACGGCGGCTTTGCCGACTGGAAGAAGCAGGGCGCGCCGATCGTCAGCCTGGACGAGCACAAGAAGGAAAGCGCGGCCCGCAAGGCCTGAGCCTGCAGTCGGCGGCCCACCGACTGTCCACCGGCCGCCCACCCGTCGACTGGGCTTCATATGCGCAAGGCCTGTAAGCCTTTTTCCATGTACGGCTTCGGCCCTGCCCGAGCGCTTGCACAATCGACCGGCGAGGTGGATTTGGCCCCATGCAGTGGGCGCACTCACACGTGTTTGACGCAGGGCAAGCAAATTGAAAACTGGACTGTGGTTGATCGTCGGCCTGGTGCTCGTGTTTTGGAGTCTGGCCGGCCTGCTGGCGCTGCAACTGACGCAGTGGCTGGCCGCTTCGCTGCCAAAGTGGGCGGGAACGCTGCCGCCGCTGGCGCAGTGGCCTGAGCCGAGCTGGCTGGCCTTGTGGGTCGACCCGGCCTTGTTGCAGGCCGTGCAGGCCACTGTGGTCTGGTTGCTTGAGGTGATGAGTTTTGTCATCCCCTCGGCCGACGCCCTGGCCAGCGTGCTGTCGGTGCTGCTCGGCTTGCTGTGGGCCGCAGGCTTGGTGCTACTCCTCGGTCTTGGACTGGTGGGCCATCTGCTCATTGCGCGTCGCCAGCGCCGCCGCCTGGAGGCGATTTGACCGCCCAGCCGCCAGAGACCGGTGTGCTCACCGCTTCTTTTATCCGCCGTTTCGTGCGCCAGGCCCGCATGCGCCGTCTGGCGCTCGAGCGCGGCCAAAGCGCCCCGGGCCTGAGCCTCAATGAGCTGCTGGCGCTGCACGGCCAGGCCAGCATGCCGGTGCTGCTGATCTTGCTCGCGCTCATTACCACCATTCCGGTGGCTGGCGCGGGCACGGTGTTCAGCTTGGCCATCATGGTCTGGGCCTGGCGTTGGCTGCGCAACCAAGAGGGCCTGAGCGGCCTGGCCCGCCTTGATGCGCTGCAACTGTCGCCGCGCGCGGCGGTGCGCAGCCTGCGTTATCTGGCCTGGGTCTACCTGTTTGCCTGGCGCAGCCTGCGGCCGCGCTGGCTGGGTCTGCAGAGCGCCCACCTGCGCTGGTTCTGGAGCGCTTGGGTGGTGCTGATGGCCTTGATCATCTTTTTGCCCATTCCCTTTGGCAACCTGTTTCCGGCCGTCAGCCTGCTGATGCTGGGCCTGGGCCTGCTCACGCGCGACGGACTGATGATGCTGCTGTCGGTTCTGCTCGGGCTGGCCGGCCTGACTTTGCTCGTGCTTGCCGGCGGCTGGATCTGGAGCTTGATCGTTCGCTTCTGGTCGTTCTGAAGCCGGCCTTCTTACAATGGCCGCCCATGAGCTTTGAGGCCCTTTTGTTCGATTGCGATGGCGTGCTGGTTGACAGCGAGGCCATCACCTGTGGCGTGCTGCGCGACATGCTCGAGGAAAAGGGCTGGCAGCTGACCTTGGCCGATTGCATGGCGCATTTTGTCGGCCACACCGTGCGCAATCGCGCCCAGCTCATCTTCGAGCACACCGGCTGGCGTTTGAGCGACGACTGGCTCGAGCAGTTCTACCAGCGCCGCAACGAGCGCCTGGCCAGCCAGATACGGGCGGTCGAGGGCGTGCACGATGTGCTTGAGCAGCAGCTCATGCCGCGCTATGGCGCGCGCATGGCGGTGGCCTCCGGCGCCGACCGTTTCAAGGTCGAAATGATGCTGGCCAAGGTGGGCCTGCTCGATTTTTTCAGCGGCCGCATTTTCAGTGGCCACGAGGTGGCGCGCAGCAAGCCGGCGCCCGACGTTTACCTGGCCGCGGCAGCGCATTTGCAGGTCGATCCCCGGCGCTGCCTGGTCATCGAGGACACGCCGGTGGGCATTGCCGCAGGCGTGGCCGCGGGTGCCACCGTCTGGGCTTACTGCCCACCTGGAGCGGCGGCGCAGAGCTTGCTCGAGGCCGGCGCCGTGCGCCTGCTCGGCTCGATGCGCGAACTCCATCACGCGGCAGCGCCGGCTTGACGCTGGCGCCGCCAGGCCGCCGGGCTTTGGCCGCTCCACTGCTTGAAGGCGCGGATAAAGCTCTTCTCATTGCGAAAGCCGATCTCGGCGGCGATCTGCTTGAGCGCCAGCGTGCTGCGCTCAAGCAGGGCCAGTGCCCGCTCCTGGCGAACCTGGGCCTTGAGCGCTTGCACTGAGGTGCCTTCTTGCTGCAGCTGTCGGTGCAGGGTGCGCACCGACAGCCCCAGGGCCTGGGCCAGGCGGCCGGCGTTTTGCGTCACATCGGGCCGATCGAGCATGGCCTGGCGCACCTGGCGCACCAGCAGCCGGTCGCGCCGGTAGGGCAGGACCTGCAAGGGCAGGGCGCGCTGCAGCATGTGCCGCAAGGCGTTTTCGTCGCGCCGGATCGGCAAGTCCAGATAGCTCGGGTGCAGGCGCAGCCGCGCTTGCAAGGGCTGGCCGCCCGGCGGAGCGAAAAAATGCACCGGTCCCGGAAACAGCAAGGGATAGACATCGGCATGAGGCGGCGGCCGATACGGGAACTCGCTGCCTTGCAAGGCCACGCGCGAGTCGATCAGCCAGCTGGCCACGCCGTGCAGATTGCGCAGCAGGCTGACCATGCAGAACTCGCGCCAGCGACCCAGTGGCTCGACCTCGCGCAGCACGATGACCGCCTGCCCGTGTTCGAGCTGCAGCTTGAGCTCCACGTTGTCGCAAATCAGGCCGTGGTGGCGGCACCAGCGCTTGAGGGCCACGCCCAGGGTCGGGGCGCTCAGGCAGGAGCGGATCAGCATGCCGTAGCTGCCCCAGGGCAGGCGCCGGTGGCTCCAGCCCAGTGATTCGTCGTCGAGCTCCTGCATCGCGTGAGCCGACAGGCGCTCCATTTGCAGTGCGCTGATCCGCTGGTCCGTGTCGGGGACAAGTGATGGCTCGATTTGTGCGGCCGCCAGCGCCCCCGAAGGGTCCATCCCGCGGGCCTGGTAGGCCCATGCGATGGCCTGCACCAGCGCCATCGGTGTCACCGAGCGACTGGTTTTGGGTGGACTTGTGGGGGGCTCTGTACGACGGGCCATGGCGCCAGTGTGTCCGATTTCGGGTGCACCGCCAAATTGGCGTACGAAATGGCATGAAATGCAACTTTTTCAAGGCCCCGGCCGGCCTGTCTTCCCGTATCCTTGCGCACTCGGGCGGCCAAGTCCTTGCTGCCCGCCTGTCCTGGGGGTCGTTCGATGTCTGTCCTGTCAAGCCAAATCAACACGCGCTCGGCCGAGTTTGTGGCCAATGCGGCGCAGATGCAGGCGGCCGTCGCCGACTTGCAGCTGCAGCTGGCCCAGGCCGCTGCCGGTGGGGGCGAGGCCGCGCGCGCCAAGCATGTGGCTAGAGGCAAGCTGCTGCCCCGCCAGCGGGTGCAGATGCTGCTCGATCCCGGCACGCCTTTTTTGGAGCTGGCCCCGCTGGCGGCGCACGCCATGTACAACGGCGACGCGCCCTGTGCGGGCATCGTCGCCGGCATCGGCCGCGTCGAAGGCACAGACTGCCTGATCGTGTGCAACGATGCCACCGTCAAGGGCGGAACCTACTACCCCATGACGGTCAAGAAGCATTTGCGCGCCCAGGAAGTGGCGATGCAAAACCGCCTGCCCTGCATCTACTTGGTCGACTCCGGTGGCGCCAATTTGCCCAACCAGGACGACGTGTTTCCCGATCGCGACCACTTCGGCCGCATCTTCTACAACCAGGCCAATATGAGCGCCCAGGGCATCGCGCAGATCGCGGTGGTCATGGGCTCGTGCACGGCCGGCGGCGCCTATGTGCCCGCCATGAGCGACGAGACCATCATCGTCAAGAACCAGGGCACCATCTTTCTGGGCGGCCCGCCGCTGGTCAAGGCGGCCATTGGGGAGGTGGTGTCGGCTGAAGACCTGGGCGGCGGTGACGTGCACACGCGCCTGTCGGGCGTGGCCGACCATCTGGCGCAAAACGATGCGCACGCCATCGCCCTGGCCCGTGCGGCGGTGGCCACGCTCAACCGTCGCAAGCAAGCCGAGGTGAGCTTGCAAAAGCCAGTCGCGCCGCTGTATGACCCCAAGGAGCTGTGTGGGGTCATCCCGACCGACACGCGCAAGCCCTATGACGTGCGCGAGATCATTGCCCGCATCGTCGATGGCAGCGAGTTCCATGAGTTCAAGGCCCGCTTCGGCGCCACCTTGGTGTGCGGCTTTGCCCACATCGAGGGCATGCCGGTGGGCATCATCGCCAACAACGGCGTGCTGTTCTCCGAGTCGGCGCAAAAGGGCGCGCACTTTATCGAGCTGTGCTGTCAGCGCAAGACGCCGCTGGTGTTTCTGCAAAACATCACCGGCTTCATGGTGGGGCGCAAATATGAAAACGAAGGCATTGCCCGCCATGGCGCCAAGATGGTGACGGCCGTGGCCACCGCCAGCGTCCCCAAGTTCACCGTCATCATTGGCGGCAGCTACGGCGCCGGCAACTACGGCATGTGCGGCCGCGCGTATTCGCCGCGCTTTTTGTGGATGTGGCCCAATGCGCGCATTTGCGTGATGGGCGGCGAGCAGGCCGCCGGCGTGCTGGCCACCGTCAAACGCGATGCGGTGCAGGCCAAGGGCGGCACCTTGTCGGCCGAGCAAGAGGAGGCGATCAAGCGCCCCATCCTCGAGCAGTTTGCCCACCAGTCCCACCCCTATTACTCCAGCGCCCGCCTGTGGGACGATGGCGTGATCGACCCGGCCGACACCCGACGGGTGCTGGCCCTGGGCCTGTCGGCGGCGCTCAATGCGCCGATGGGTGAGCCGAAGTTTGGCGTTTTTCGAATGTAGTGTGTATGATTTGTTTTTTTCATACACATCAATAGGTGCCCGGGTGCGAACCAACATCGTGATCGACGACCAACTCATGGCCGAAGTCATGGCCACTGGCCGGTTCAAGACCAAGCGGGAGGCGGTGGAAGAGGGCTTGCGCCTGCTCAAGCGTCGCCAGGTCTACGACGGCTTGCTGGCCTTGCGTGGCAAGCTGCATTGGGACGACTCCGATGAAGGTTGGAGCGAATACCGGAAAAGTCAGTTGGCCTTGAAGGCCGCAGGCCTGTCTCACGATGCCGACGTGCTGGCCGCTCCCAAGGAGCGGACCTTGCCGCTTTCCCGGGTGGCCGTGGCTGCAGAAGCTGCGCCCAAGCCCTACCGTGGACGCAAAAAGCCATGATGCTGGTCGATGCCAGCGTCTGGATCGATTTTTTCAGGCAGGCCAACACCCCTCAGTGCAGGCAATTGACTCAATGCCTGGAGGAGGGCAGTGTCACGGTGGGAACTGCCGACCTGGTGATGTTTGAGGTGCTCAGAGGCTTTCGCCGCGACGCTGCGTGCCAGGAGGCAGAGTTTTTACTGTCGGCCCTGCCCCAGGTCGAGATAGGCGGCGCTGAGAACGCATTGACGGCCGCGGCGCTCTACCGCCGCTTGCGCGCCCGGGGCTGCACCATTGGCAGCCCTATTGATGTGCTGCTGGCCAGCTATTGCATCAGCCATGGCCATGTGCTGCTGCACAGCGATGCGGACTTCGACCTCATAGGCAGCTTCGAGGATCTGAACACCTGGTCGCACTGAACAACAAGAGTCCCATAAGGAATCTGCCCACGATGAACGCCACCATTTACGACACATCCGAACACGCCCTGCTGCGCGAGCAGGTGGCCCGCTTCATTGCCAAGGAGGTCGAGCCCCATGCCCAGGCCTGGGAAGAGCTGGGCATGGTGCCGCGCGAGGTCTTGCAGCGCATGGGGCGCGCGGGCCTTCTGGGCCTGATGTACGAGGGCCAGTACGGCGGCGGTGAGGGCGATGCGCTGACCAACCTGGTGTTTGCCGAAGCGCTCTCGCAGTCCACCTTTGCCGGCTTCATCATCACCGTGCTGGTACATACCGACATGGCCAGCCCGCACCTGCATCATGCGGGCACGCCCGAGCAAAAAGCCAAATACATGCCGCGCATCACTGCGGGCGAGTGCATCAGCGCCGTGGGCATCAGCGAGCCGGGCGCGGGCTCGGACGTGGCCGGCATTCGCACGTCGGCGCGCCGCGAGGGTGACGAGTGGGTGATCAACGGCACCAAGATGTTCATCACCAACGGCGTGCATGCCGATGTGTACTTTGTCGCGGCCAAGACCGGGCCGGGCAAGCGCGACATGTCGATCTTCATCGTCGACAAGGGCACGCCCGGCTTCACGGTGGGTCGCGCCCTCAAGAAGACCGGCTGGCTGTCTTCAGACACGGCCGAGCTGGTGTTTGACAACGTGCGCATACCCGCCGGCAATTTGTTGGGCCAGGAGCACAAGGGCTTTTACTCGGTGATGAAGAATTTTCAGACCGAGCGCATCGCGCTGGGCGCCATGGCCGTGGGCCACTGCCAGCAGGCCTTGAAATTGACGCTGGACTATGTGCGCCAGCGCCAGGCCTTTGGCGCAACGCTCTGGGACCAGCAGACCATCCGCCAGCGTCTGTCGATGCTGGACGCCAAGACCCGGGCTGCGCGTCAGTTCATGTACCACTGCGCCTGGTCGGTGACGCAAGGTCACGACATCGTGCAGGAGGTCTCGATGCTCAAGGCGCTCACCGGCGAGCTGGTCAACGAGGTGGTACAGACCTGCCAGCAGTTTCACGGCGGCATGGGCTTCATCCGCGAGACCGCCGTCGAGCGCCTGTGGCGCGATGCGCGAGTGCTGGCCATCGGCGGCGGCGCCACCGAGGTGATGCTCGAAGAGGTGGCCAAACGCTATTGAGTTTTTCTCCCTCTCCCCCTGGGAGAGGGCAGGGGTGAGGGCAGCAGCCGTCGAGTAAGCCACTCCCTCGAAAAAACGGAAAAAAGGACCGCACCGATGAACACCCTCCAACTCATCCGCCCCTCAGCCCATGTGGCCGAGGTCTGGCTGAACCGGCCTGATGTGCGCAACGCCTTCAACGACGAAGTGATCGCCGAGCTGACCCAGACCTTCCAGCAGTTGGCCGCGCAGCCTGAGTTGCGCGTGGTGCTGCTCTCAGGCCGTGGTAAGGCCTTTTGCGCCGGTGCCGACCTGAACTGGATGCGCGCCATGGCCGACTACAGCTGGGAACAAAACCGCGCCGACGCCCAGCGCCTGGCCGACATGCTCTGGACGCTCGACCAGTGCCCGGTGCCCGTGGTGGGCCGTGTGCAGGGCGACTGCTATGCCGGTGGCATGGGGTTGGCGTCCATCTGCGACGTGCTGATGGCCTCGAGCAATGTGACGTTTTGCCTGTCGGAGGCGCGCCTGGGTTTGCTGCCCGCCACCATCAGCCCCTATGTGATCCGCGCCATGGGCGCCCAGGCCGCGCGCCGGTACTTCACCACCGCCGAGCGCTTGAGCGCCGCGCAAGCCCATGCCATGGGCTTGGTGCATGAGTTGTGCGAGCCCGAGGCCCTTGATGCCAAGGTCGCCGAGATCGTGGCCACGCTCGTGGCCAATGGGCCGGCCGCCGTCAAGGCCTGCAAGCAACTGGTGCGTGACGTCGCCGGCCAAGACATCACCGAAGCCTTGCGCGCCGAGACCGCCCGGCGCATTGCCGACATCCGCGCCAGCGACGAAGGCAAGGAAGGCTTGCAGTCCTTTCTGGGCAAGCGTTCGCCCAACTGGCAGGTCTGACACAAGGAAACCCTCATGTTCAAAAAAATACTGATTGCCAACCGCGGGGAGATCGCTTGTCGCGTGGCCGCTACCGCACGCCGCCTGGGCGTGCAAACCGTCGCCGTGTACTCCGATGCCGATGCCCAGGCCAAGCATGTGGCCGCCTGCGACGAGGCAGTGCACATCGGCGCCAGCGCCCCCAAAGACAGTTATCTGCAGTGGCAGCGCATCATTGCGGCCGCCCAGGCCACCGGCGCGCAGGCCATTCATCCGGGCTACGGTTTTCTCAGCGAAAACGAAGACTTCGCGCAGGCCTGCGCTGATGCGAGCCTGGTCTTCATCGGGCCGCCGGCCTCGAGCATCAAAGCCATGGGCCTCAAAGCCCAGTCCAAGCAGCTCATGGAAAAAGCCGGCGTGCCTCTGGTGCCGGGCTATCACGGCGCC
>JAIXWZ010000108.1 GCA_027491035.1 Comamonadaceae bacterium
ATCTGCTGGTACTGCTTGGCCGCCGATGCCTCGATGTCCTCGGCCGGCACCAGCTTGGCAAAGGCCGAGGCCCGTCCCACGTCGACCTGGGCCGCAGCGGGCAGCGCACTGGCCGTGGCTGCTGCCAGCAAAAAGCCGCGCCGGCTGTTCCAGCGATGGGACGGCAGGGACCCGCCCTGGCCAAGCGCCCCGGTTTTGAGATCGCACAGTCTGCACATGGCCGTGATGATAATGAGCTGCAAACCCTCATGCACGCCAGGGTGTGCGCCGACCTTGTGCACTTGTGCACAATGAGCGCATGCAGACCGATGCCCCACCAGCCCCCCGCCTGAGCTGGCGCCAGACTTTGGCGGCGCTCTGGGACGCCCGCGTGCTGTGCCTGCTGCTGTTGGGGTTTTCGGCCGGCGTGCCCATCTTGCTGATTTTTTCCTCGCTTTCGCTGTGGCTGGGCGAGGCCGGCGTGGAGCGCAAGGCGGTCACTTTTTTCAGCTGGGCCGCGCTCGGTTACTCCTTTAAGTTCGTCTGGGCACCCCTGGTCGATCGCCTGCCCTTGCCGCTGCTGACGCAGCGCCTCGGGCGGCGCAGGTCCTGGATGCTGCTGGCCCAAGTCGGCGTGGTGCTGGCGATTGTGGGCATGGCCAGCACCGACCCGGCTTCAGGCCCCGCGGCCTTGACCCGCATGGCCGTGTTTGCGGTGCTGCTGGGCTTTGCCTCGGCCACGCAGGACATCGTGATCGATGCCTACCGCATCGAGATCGCTGGCGCCCAGCAGCAGGGCCTGCTCTCGTCGGCCTATATTGCCGGTTACCGGCTGGGCATGATCGTCGCGGGCGCCGGCGCCCTCTACCTGGCGTCGCACTGGGGCTCGGCCAAGGGCGCCTATGTCTACAGCGCCTGGCAGTGGACCTATCTGGCCATGGCTGCGACCATGGCGGTGGGCATGCTCACCACCTTGATGATCCGCGAGCCGGCGGCCAGCGTGCCTGGCGAGCCCGAGCCTGCGCGCGACCATGTGCGCCTGCTGCTGGTGTTTGCCGCCAGCGTGCTGGCCTTTGTGGGCGTTTTTTCCACCTGGGGCGATTTGTGGGGGGGCCTCAAGCTGGGGCCGTTGATGGGCCTGGTGATGGAGGCCATCCGCATGGCGCTGTCGCTGGCCGCCGCCTTTGCCGTGGGCGCGGTGCTGGTCAAGCTGGGCCTGGCCCGCGCCGAGCAGGCGCGCACCACCTGGGTGATGCCGGTACTCGACTTTTTTGCCCGTTATGGCGCCCGCACCGCCTGGCTCTTGCTGGCCCTGGTGGGTCTGTACCGCATTTCGGACATTGTGCTGGGTGTCATCTCCAATGTGTTCTACCAGGACCTGGGCTTTTCCAAGATCGAGATCGCCAACGCGGTCAAGACTTTTGGCGTGGTGGTGAGCATCGTCGGCGGGTTCTGGGGCGGTTTGCTGGCCACGCGGCTGGGGGTGATGCGATCGCTGTTTTGGGGCGCGGTGCTGTCGGCCCTGACCAATCTGGGTTTTGTCTGGCTGGCCTACGCCGGCCATGATGTGCTGGGCATGTACGCGGTGGTGGCGGCCGACAACCTGGCCGCAGGCTTTGCCAGCGCCGCCTTTGTGGCGTTTCTCTCAAGCCTGACCAACGTGTCGTTCACCGCGGTCCAGTATGCGATTTTCAGCTCGCTGATGACCTTGCTGCCCAAGACGCTGGGCGGGTATTCCGGTGCCATGGTCGATACGCTGGGCTATCCGGCCTTTTTCGTGCTCACCACGGCGCTGGGCTTGCCGGTGCTGTTGCTGGTGATCTGGGCCGGCCGGCGGCTTCAGACCGGCAGCGCGCAGCCGGCATGACTTCACACAACTTTACCTGCGCCAGCCAAGCGCTTGACCGAGCGCGCCGACACTTGCGCCCATGACCTTGCCCCGGCTGCTGCTCATCGATGACGACATCCGGCTTGCAGCCATGGTGGTCGACTACCTCAAGGCCGCAGGTTATGCGCTCGACCACGTCGGTGATGGCGAGCAAGCGCTGGCCCGGCTGGCGCACGAGGTGCCGCAGCTGGTGATTCTTGACTGGATGCTGCCCGGCCTCGACGGCCTGGAGGTCTGCCGGCGCATCCGCATGTTGCCCGGTGCGGTGGCCCGGGTGCCGATTCTCATGCTCTCGGCCAAGGGCGATCCGATGGACCGCATCATCGGACTGGAGATGGGCGCAGACGACTACCTGCCCAAGCCTTTTGAGCCGCGCGAGTTGCTTGCACGCATTCGGGCGGTGCTGCGTCGCCCCATGCCCACGGATCTGCCCACTGACCTGCCCGTCGATGCGCCCGCCCCGCCCGAGCGAGCGCCGCTTCGTTTCGGCGGGCTCGAGATTGACCGCGATGCGCGCACGGTGAGCGTCGAGCGCCGCCCTTGCGAGTTGACGGCCTACCAGTTTGACTTGCTGCTGGTGCTGGCCGAGCGCGCTGGCCGGGTGCTCTCGCGCGAGCAGATCATGGAGGCTGTGCGCGGGCGTGAGCTGGAGGCCTTTGACCGCTCGATCGATGTGCACATGGGGCGCATCCGTCAGGCGATTGAGGCCGACCCCAAGGCGCCGCGGCGCATTCTGACGGTGCGTGGAGTGGGCTATGTGTTTGCCAAGCAGCAGGACTGAGCCCGCAGCCGGCAGCACGCTGCCGGGTTGGGCTGCCCAATGCGTCGAGGCCCGGCCATGAATGCGCTCGGTTCACGCCTTTACTTGCGTATCTGGCTGGCGGTGGTGGCGGCGGTGGCGGTGATCACCTTGGCCGTGGGCTGGGCCTGGCGCGTCTCGCGCGAGGCCGCGCCGCGCGAAGTGCCGGTGCGTGAGCTGCTGGTGCGCAACCAGGCCGGCGAGGTCATCGGGCGAGCCGAGGCACCGGTTGGCCCGCGCGGCGGCCGAGCGCTGGTGGTCGATGTGCAGACCCGCGACGGCCAGCAGTTGCAGATCGAGCTGTCGCGCCCGGCCCGCCCGCCCGCAGGCCCGCATGGGGCCGAGCGCGGCGAGCGTGGCTTGGGCGGCCCCATGATGGGTTGGCGTCCGCCGATGAATTTTTTCTGGCTGCTCGCGCTGGTGGCGCTGGCCGTGGCGCTCGGTGCCTACCCGGTCATCCGGCGCCTGACCAAGCGGCTCGAAGGCTTGCAAAGCTCGGTCGAGCGTTGGGGCCGCGGAGATTTGAGCGCCCGCGTGACGGTGCAAGGCGATGACGAGGTGGCTTTTCTGGCCGAACGCTTCAACCAGGCGGCCGAGCGCATCGAGCAGCTGCTCAATTCGCACAAATCCTTGCTGGCCAATGCCTCCCATGAGCTGCGCTCGCCGCTGGCCCGCATCCGCATGAGTCTGGAACTCATGGGCCGCGGTGCCAGCCATCCGGCTGCGCTGCGTGAGGAAATCGAGCGCAACATTCGCGAGCTCGATCAGCTGATCGACGAGATCTTGCTGGCCAGCCGGCTTGACTTACAGCAAGGCCAGGCCGAGCCCATGGAAGAGCTTGACCTGATGGGCCTGGCGGCCGAGGAGTGCGCCCGCACCGGCGCGCAGTTACACGCCCCCGAGGCCGCCGCCGGCCTGCTGGTGCACGGCTGGCCGCGTCTGCTGCGCCGCCTGCTGCGCAACCTGCTGGAAAACGCGCACCGCCACGGCGCCGGTGAGGTCAGCGTGACGCTGCGCACCGATGGCCCGCAGCTGCTGGTCTGGGTCGACGACGCGGGCCCGGGCGTGCCCTTGGCGCAGCGTCAGCGCATCTTCGAGCCGTTTTATCGCTTGCCTGGTGCCACCGATCAGGCCGGTGGGGTGGGTTTGGGCCTGGCCTTGGTCAAGACCATCGCCGAGCGCCATGGCGGGCGCATCAGCTGCGAGGAGCGGCCCGGCGGTGGTGCGCGCTTTGTGCTGCGCCTGCCCCGCCTGAGGGCTGCGCTGGCCTGACGAGCCGGGCGTGCGCAGAGCCGCCGACAGACGCCCATAGGCGCTCAGAGGTTTTTAGGCTGCCCCTGGGCGACCCGGTGCTCAGCCGGGCGCCAGTGGGACAGCAAGGACTCGAAGGGCTCAATTGGCAGCGCGGGGCTGAACAAAAATCCCTGGTAGGCCTGGCAGCCCAGGCGCGACAGCAGGTCGCGCTGGGCCAGCGTCTCCACGCCTTCGGCCAGCACCTGCAGCCCCAGGTCGGTGGCCAGCTCGATGATGGTGCGCGCGATGGCCGCATCACGCGGGTCCTCGATCATGTCCTTGACAAAGCTGCGATCGATTTTCAGGCGTTGCAAGGGCATGTGCTTGAGGCACGACAGCGCCGAGTAGCCCATGCCGAAGTCGTCGATGGCCAGGCCCAGACCGGCTTGGCGCAGCGCCTGCATGCGCGCGATGGTGCCGCTCAGGTCGGTGGCCAGCAGGCTCTCGGTGATCTCGAGCTCGAGCCGGCGTGGATCGATCTGGTGATGTGCCACGCACTGGAGCACCTGCTGCACAAACTGCGGCTGCAGAAACTGGCGTGCGCTGACATTGACCGACAGGCGCAAATCGCGCCTGCCGGGCTGCGTCGACCAGCGCGCCAGCTGCTCGCACGCTTGCTCGAGCACCCACTGGCCCAGCGGCAAAATCAGTCCGCTTTCTTCGGCTTGGGCGATGAATCCGTTGGGCCCGCGCAGGCCTTCTGGATGGGCCCAGCGCAGCAGGGCCTCGGCGCCGGTGATGCAGCCGCTGGCCTGCACCTGAGGCTGGTAGTGCAGCACGAATTGCCGCTCGCGCAGGCCTTCGCGCAGCGCCGCCGTCAAGGCCGCCTTGGCCGATGCGGCCGCCTGCATCTGTGGGTCAAAGAAGCACAGGGTGTTGCGGCCGGCGGCCTTGGCCTGGTACATCGCCAGATCGGCCTGCTTGAGCCAGTCGGCCAGGCCTTGTTCATGGTCGTGCAACAGGGTCACACCAATGCTGCAGGTGCCGTGGTAGGGCTGGCCGGCAAGCTCGTAGGGCTGGGCCAGCGCGCCCAGGATGCGCTCGGCCACCTCCTGGGCGCGCTGGCCGGCAGCCTGTCCGCCGTGCTGGAGCGCCGGCATCATGACCACCACGAACTCATCGCCACCGAGCCGTGCCACGGTATCGCCCGCGCCCACGCACTTGCGCAGCCGCTCGGCCACCTGCTGCAGCAGCAGATCGCCTCGGTCGTGCCCCAGCGTGTCATTGAGCAGCTTGAAGTGGTCCAGGTCGATGAACATCAGCACGCCGACGGCGTTGCGGTCGAGGGTGTGCTGCAGCGCCGCCTCGAGCCGCCGCATCAGCAACTGCCGGTTGGGCAGATCGGTCAATGGGTCGTAGAAGGCCAGGTGCTCGATGGCCTCGTCTTGCGCTTTGCGCGCGGTGATGTCGCGCCCGACCGTCACCCAGTGGCAGATGCCGCGCGGCGACTCGTCGATGGGCACCACCTCGAGCTCGACCCAGAAGATCTCGCCGGTTTTCTTGTAATGAATCAACTCGCTGCGCACCGCCTGCCACTGACCCATGGCGCGCGCGATGCGATCGAGCGCATCGGCTTGCGTCAGCGGCCCCTCAAGCAAGCTCGGGTGGCGGCCAACCACCTCCTGGCTGGCGTAGCCGGTCAGTCGGCTAAAGGCTTGGTTGACGAACACAATGCGCGCCGGCTGGCCGCTGCGCTGCTCGGTGATCAGCACGGTGTCGTTGAGCCGGGCGATGCAGGTGTGCAGCAGCAGCAACTGCTCCTGAATCTGGTGGCGCTGACTGACATCGTGCAGGTACAGAGCCAGCCCTTCATCAAACGGGTACAGGCGCACTTCAACCCACTTGTCCAGCGGTTCGATGAAGGCCTCGAACTCGGCGGGCTCGCCGCTGTCCAGGGCCTGCCGGCACGCTTGCTGCAAGCGCTCGCCGGCGGCAACCGCTTGCTTGGCCGGCTCGCTCCACAGGCGCTGCCCGAGCAGCTGGTCGCGGCCGCAGGCCAGCAGCTGGCAGGCCGGCTCGTTGGCGTAGCTCACGCGGCCCTCGTGATCGAGCGTGGCAAAGGCCTCGGTCATGCTGGCCAGTGTGGTGCCCAGTTGCATGCGCAACTGCCGCGCCTCCTGCAACTGCTGCCGGTGCTCGCGCCGGTCTTGCAGCACGCCCAGCCAGATGGGGCGCCTGCCCGCTGGGCTGCGCTGCATCAGCAGGCGCACCGGCAGCCTGGCGCCTGCGCTCGTCAGCGCGAAGGTCTCCAGCTCGATCACCCCAGAACCAGATTGCTCCAGCGCGGCCGTCAAGTCGCCGCGGCACGCGGGCGCGAGCAGATCGGCTGGGTGCTGCCACCGGCCCGCGCCAGGCTCGCCGAGCAAGCGCGGCAGGGCCGCGTCCCAGCGCAGCTGACCTGTTGCAGTGGCAAGCCCGGCGCCCGCCCGCGGCGCCTGCCAGCTCCACAGCGCCGCCTGGGCCGCGTGGCCAAGCAGCGCCAGCCATGCGGCGGGCTGCTCTTGCAGATCATCGTGGTGTGGGGGCGGGCCAGACCCTGAGGGGGGCACAGTCGGGTATGTCAGCCGTTTCAAATCAGGTCTCAGTGGATTTCTCAGCGGGTGTCTCGGTTTTGATGGGTCAGCCGCGGGGCGACCTGCGCGCTCTGTCCCGTGCCGCGGTGCATGGCGAGCTGAACCCAGCGCGATGCTTTGGGCGCGTGACCCCAGCATGCGCCAAGCCCGCACCAAGCCCGCGTCCAAGCTTAGGTGCGATGGCAGGGCTCAAACGCAGCTAGGGCCACCGGCCGGCACTGTTTTGCGCTGTTGCGCAGGTCGGCGCCCCTGCCTTGTCCTACGTGGGTGCGAGGCGGCCGCCATGGCGATGGCGCCCAGCGGCAGCCTAGACTGCTTGGCCTTGCCCCATCATGAAGCGGTGTGACCATGCAGCTCGACAGATCTTCTCCCGACCCGGTCCGGCCTTTGCACGGTTTGGATGTGTTCGATTTGCAGGATCGATTGCAGGCGCTGTTTTCTGAGCACGGCCATGTGGTGCGGCTGGACTTGGTGCGCGCCGACCAGGCCGGCCGGCGCCGCTTTCTGGTGTTCGTGCGCATGAAGACGGCGCAGCAAGACCACGCCCTGGCCAGTGCGCTGGGCTTGGGCCGCTTCGGTGGCGATCTGGTGATGCTGATCTCGCCCGATGAGGACGATCAGATCAACCCCCCCTGGCTCACCGGCTTGCCGGCCAACCGCGCCGCCGAGCCCCAGCGCTGGTCGATGTGAGGCGTTCTCAATCGCCTGGCGGCCTGAACCGCCGCCGGCTCAGTGCTTTGCGAGCGTGAACACCGGCCGGCGCAAGCCGACCTGCTCGCCTTTGATGCTGCGAATGTCGGCTGCCCGCCAGGGCTGTAGCGCCTGACGCTGCTGGGCATCGAGCCAGCCGAGCTGGTCCATGGCCTCGACCGCGGCGGCAAACAGCGCCGGCTTGCTGCCATCGGCGATCTTGATGGCCAGGCCCGTCTGGCGGCTGCAACTGCCAATGGCCTGCACGCCATCGGCGCCGACCTTGCTGACCCAGTCGCCGCGGCCGATGCGCATGAAGGCCTCGTCATTGCGCCCGCTGCCCGACACCAGATCGGGATGGCTGCGCATCGCCTGCGACAGCCGGGCCAGGCTCGCCCCGCAGGCGCCGCTGCCCGCAGCCAGGCGGGCGTAGCCCAAGGCCAGACGTGACAGCGGCACCGCATAGTTGGGGGCCGAGCAGCCGTCGGTGCCGGCGGCCATCTCATCGCTCTTGAGCTCCATCACCCGCGCCAGTTCGCGCGCGATGGCTTGTTGCAGCGGATGCTCGGCCGTCAGGTAGGTGTCCAGCGGCAGCCCGTGCTGCACGCAGTAGGCCAAAAAGCCGGCATGCTTGCCGCTGCAGTTGTGGTGCCGCTCGTCGTAGGGCGCGCCGGGCCCCTTGACGCCCAGCTCCACGAAGTAGGGCGTGTGGCAGCCGCACTGCAGGCGCTTGTAGCCCAGGCGCGAGGCGGCCAGCAAGCGGTCGACCTGGGCCACATGGCGGTCTTCGCCGTTGTGCGAGGCGCACAGCAAGGCCAGCTGTGGGTCATCGAGCCCGAAGTGCTCGGCGCCGCCTGCCTCCATGAAGGGAAGTGCCTGAAAAGGTTTAAGGGTCGAGCGGGTGAAGGTCAGCCGCTGTGCATCGCCAGCGCTGGCCAGCAAGCGCCCGCCAGCATCGACCACGGCCACCGCACCAAAGTGCACACACTCGGCCAAGCCGCCGCGCTCGGTTTGAATCAAAGGGGTCCAGTCCATGCCCCTCATTTTGCGTCGGATTGGGCGGCGCAGCTTGGGGCAAGGCCCGATCGCGTCTCTCGTGTGGGAGCCGCGCCCTCGCGGCGATAAGCCGCTGGATCGAGCGCGGCGCTTGAGGCGAGGCCCGATCGCGCCGAGGGCGGCGCTCCTACAGGGATGTGGCGGCAGGGCTTGTCTCTTTTTGTGGGAGCCGCGCTCTCGCGGCGATAAGGCGCTGGATTGAGCGCGGCGCTTGAGGCCGCTCAGAACCTGGGCAGATCGGGGTGCCGGATCGCGCCGGCACGCACCAGCATCCGGCCGTATTCGGCGCAGCGGTTGAGCGTGGGGATGACCTTGCCCGGATTGAGCAGACCCTGCGGATCGAAGGCGCGCTTGATGGCGAACATTTGCTCGTTTTCTTCGGCCGAGAACTGCACACACATGCTGTTGACCTTCTCGATGCCCACGCCGTGCTCGCCGGTGACGGTGCCGCCCATGGCCACGCTCGTCTCCAGGATGTCGGCGCCAAATTGTTCGCAGCGCCTGAGCTGGTCGGCATCGTTGGCATCAAACAAAATCAGCGGGTGCAGATTGCCGTCGCCGGCATGAAAGACATTGAGGCACTTCAGGCCGTACTTGACCTCCATCTGCGCGATGGACAGCAAGATGTCGGCCAGGCGCTTGCGCGGAATGGTCGAGTCCATGCACATGTAGTCCGGGCTGATGCGCCCCGAGGCGGGAAAGGCGTTCTTGCGCCCGCTCCAAAATTTCAGGCGCTGGGCTTCGTCGCGGCTGACCGTGATCGCCGTGGCACCGGCTGCGGTCAGTACCGCGCTCATGCGGCCGATTTCTTCTTCCACCTCTTCGGGTGTGCCGTCGCTTTCGCACAGCAAGATGGCCGCTGCGCTCAGGTCGTAGCCGGCGTGCACAAAGTCTTCGACGGCGGCCGTCATGGGCCCGTCCATCATTTCAAGCCCGGCCGGGATGATGCCTGCGGCAATCACCGCGGCCACCGCCTCGCCGGCCTTGCGCACGTCGTCAAAGCTGGCCATGATGCAGCGCGCCAGTTGCGGCTTGGGCACCAGCTTGACGGTGACCTCGGTGGTCACGGCCAGCATGCCTTCGCTGCCGGTGACCAGACTGAGCAGGTCGTAGCCGGGTGCATCGAGCGCGGTGCTGCCGATCTCGATCGGCTCGCCCGCGACGGTGTAGCCCTTGACCTTGAGCAGGTTGTGCACCGTCAAGCCGTACTTGAGGCAATGCACGCCGCCGGAGTTTTCGGCCACGTTGCCGCCGATGGTGCAGGCGATCTGGCTCGATGGGTCGGGCGCGTAGTACAGGCCGTAGGGCGCCGCCGCTTCCGAGATGGCCAGGTTGCGCACGCCGCATTGCACGGTGGCGGTGCGACTGACCGGGTCGATCTGCACAATCTGGTTGAACTTGGCCAGCGACAGCGTCACGCCCAACCCGTGCGGCATGGCCCCGCCCGACAGGCCCGTGCCGGCACCGCGTGCAACCACCGGCACGCCCAGCGCATGGCAGGTCTGCAGCACCGCTTGCACCTGGGCGTCGGTCTCGGGCAGCGCCACCACCAGGGGGCGCTGGCGGTAGGCGGTCAGGCCGTCGCACTCGTAGGCGGTGGTGTCTTCGGTGTGCCACAGCAGCGCGTGCGCCGGCAGCGCTTTTTTCAGCGCGGCCACCACCTGCGCCTGGCGTGCGGCGCGCTCGATCGATTTCGACTGCAAGGGGCTCGGGGGTGCGTTCATGGCGGGGCTCCTGAGAGGCTCACTGTAGCCCAAGGGAAGGTCAGCGGTCGGCGCCTTACTTGAAGACCACGGTCTTGTGGCCGTTGAGCAGAACCCGGTGCTCGCTGTGCCATTTGACCGCGCGCGCGAGCACCAGGCTTTCGGTGTCGCGGCCTAAAGCGGTGAGGTCTTCGACGGTCTTGCTGTGCTCGACCCGGGCCACGTCCTGCTCGATGATCGGGCCTTCGTCAAGGTCTGCGGTGACATAGTGGGCTGTTGCACCAATGAGCTTGACGCCGCGGGCATGGGCCTGGTGGTAGGGGCGCGCGCCTTTGAAGCTGGGCAGGAAGCTGTGGTGGATGTTGATCGCCCGGCCCGCGAGCTTGTGGCACAGGCCGTCAGACAGAATTTGCATGTAGCGCGCCAGCACCACCAGGTCGGCGCCTTCGCGCTCGATGATCTCGTACTGCCGCGCCTCGGCCTCGGCTTTGGTGGCCGCTGTCACCGGGATGTGGTGAAACGGCACGTTGTAGCTCGCTGCGAGCTGATAAAAATCGCGGTGGTTGGAGATGATGGCGCGCACATCGAGCTTGAGCAGGCCCGATTTCCAGCGAAACAGCAGGTCGTTGAGGCAGTGCCCCTCTTTGCTGACCATGATCACGGTTTTCATTGGTTCGCTGGCCGGCGTGATGCGCCAGCGCATCGCAAAGCCCAGAGCCAAGGCGGCAAACTCCTGCTGGAGCTGCTCGAGCGGCATGGCGCAGCCAAAACCCACCCGCATAAAAAACAGGCCGGTGGCGTCTTCGTCCTTGTCGTCGGCATATTGCGCCGCATCCAGGATGTTGCCGCCGCGCTCGAACAAGAAGCCGGAGACGGCATGCACAATGCCGGGTCGGTCGGCGCACGAGAGGTTGAGGATATAAGTGGGGCTCATGGGTGCGCATTGTCGCAAATGGCCCTGCCGCAAGGTGACGGCCTGGCTTGCCCGGTGCCAAAATCGAAATTCGCGCGGGCCGCCTGCCCGCGATGCCAAGGAGACTTCGGTGGCTTACCCTGACTTGAACATGGAGCATCAATGGCTCCCATTCACGCCCAACCGCAGCTTTGCCCAGAACCCGCGCGTGTTTGTGGCCGCCGACGGCATGCATTTCACCACCCACGACGGCCGCCAGGTGCTCGACGGCATCGCCAGCCTGTGGTGCGTGGTGGCCGGTCACAACCGCCGCCCGATCAACGAAGCGATCAAGCGCCAGCTCGACACGCTCGACTACGCGACGGCCTTTCAGGCCAGCAACGACCAGGCCTTCAAGGCCGCCGAGATGATCGCCGCCATGGCGCCGGGCGATCTGAACAAGGTGCTGTTTTGCAACTCGGGGTCGGAGGCAGCCGACACCTCGCTCAAGGTGGCGCTGGCCTACCACCGCGCGCGTGGCGAGGGCCATCGCCATGTGTTCATTGGCCGCGAAAAGGGCTATCACGGGGTCAACTTTGGCGGCATGAGCGTGGGCGGCTTGCCGGCCAACCGCAAGGTCTATGGCGCGCAGCTGCTGCCGCGGGTGGACCACATGCGTTTTATTCATGACCCCGTCGGACACGCGTTCATCCACGGCCGCGAGCCGGTGTGGAGCGAAGACCCCTTGCTCGAGCTCGAGCAGCGCATCTTGCCGCTGCACGATGTGAGCAACGTGGCGGCCATCATCGTCGAGCCGGTCGCTGGCAGCGCCGGTTGGTACATCCCACCCCAAGGCTATCTCAAGCGCTTGCGCGAAATTTGCGACCGGCATGGCATCTTGCTGATTTTTGATGAGGTCATCACCGGCTTTGGCCGTATGGGCACCCCTTTTGCTGCCGATTACTTTGGCGTGGTGCCCGACATGCTCAACTTTGCCAAGGGCGTGACCAATGGCGTCATTCCCATGGGCGGGGTGATTTGTTCGCAGCGCATCTATGACGCCATGATGCAGGCGCACGACAGCAGCCCTGAGCACGCGATCGAGCTGTTTCATGGCTACACCTACTCGGGCCACCCGGTGGCCTGTGCCGCGGCCATTGCCTGCTTGTCGCTCTACCAGCAAGAGGCCCTGTTCGAGCGTGCCGGCCAGATGGGCAAGCGGCTTGGCGATGCGGTGCACAGCCAGATCAAGGGGCTGCCCCATGTGGTGGGCATCCGCACGCTGGGCCTGGCCGCAGCCGTCGAGCTGGCACCGGCGGCCCTGCCTGGCAAGCGGGCCTTCGATGTGTTCATGAGCTGTTTTGCCAAGGGCGTGCTGGTGCGCCCGGCCGGCGAGAACCTGGTCTTGTGCCCGCCCTACATCGTGGAGCCGGCTCACATCGATCAAATGGTCTCGGTGCTCGCCCAGGCCATACGCGAGCACGCCTGAGGGCCCGGGCGCTGGGCGAGAGGCGTTTTAAGGCCGCGGTCCGGGCGGCCGCTGCCGAAAGTGCTCGCGCAAGGCCGCGCAATGGTCGGTGGGCGGGGCTGGCGCAGTGGGCCAGTGGGCGTCGAACTGGCCTGCCCCCTGGCCACCTTGACCATCTTGACCACCTGCCAGCAGGCGCACACTGCGCACTGCCAGATCGGGCGGCAGATGGGCCGGCACCCCCAGGCGCTTGTCGGCGTGGACGCTGCCGCTGAGCAGGAGCACCAGCTGCTGCGGGCCGGCCTGGCGCACGGCCGCCTCCAAGGTGGCGGCCAGGCTCAAGTCGCGCGCGATTTGGATGCGCGCCATCGGCGCAATTTGGCTTTCGGGCAGCAGGCCGCAGTGGCCCTCGCGCATGAGCTGCTGCTGCTCGGCCAGCGCTGGCGCGGCCAGCCGGCTGTCGAGCTCGATGCGCGTCATTTGGGCGCGCATCTGCTGGGTGGGCAGATTGCCGCCGAGCACTGGCACGCCAGCCCGGACGGCAGCCATGACCACCGGCCCATAAGCCGCCCAAGGCCAGCCGCCCTCATTCCAGCCCAACGCTTGCTGGACCGCCAGCTCCGTGCTGTCTCTGGGCAGCTGCCCACTGCTGCTGCCGACCGGCAGCATTTCGAGCACCACAGCGGCCAGCACAGAGCGGCCGGCCAGCGTCTGCACCAGAGCCCGTGCAATGCGCTGGTGCTCGCTGGCGTCGTGCTGCTCGCCCAGCAGCAGAGCCCGGGCGGGCAGCAGGGCGTCCAGCCGCGCCGTCCACTCGTCGCTGGCCTGAGCCAGGCCAGTGGCCCAGCCGAGGGCGCCCAGCAGCAGGCGGCGCCGCAGCGCGTTGCGGGTGGCTGGACCCTGGCCGATGTTCATCGCGTGCTCACCGCAGCCTGGGCCGCCTCAATGCAGCGCAATGCGGGTGTGGGCCAGTTGCGCATAGCCCTCCAGGGTGGCTTCGATTTCTTCCTGAGTCGGCGCCTTGTCTTGCCAGCTCTTGAGCCTTTGCTCAAACAGCTCGGCCCAGGAGCCGTCAAGAAACACCTCTTTGCCGTGGCGCTTGTCGACGATCTCAAAGCCGTGGCGCACCATCTGCGGCGCAGCATCGCTGCTCGCTTGCTCGGCGTCGGCGACCAGGTGCACCACCACGAAGGTGTCGGAGTCGTAAAGCATTTGCATGGTCAAAGTGGGGTCCGCAAAAGAGGCAAAAGGGTCATTGGGAGATGCGGGCATCGCCTCGGGTTTCAAGGTCGGCGCTCGGCTGGCTTGATGTTCGAGAGGCGTTGGTCGAACACATCACCATTGCCTTGGCTGAGCAAGATGCGAACGGGCAGGTGCCCGAGCGCCGGCGCAAACCAGATCTCGACGGCTTGATCGTACGGGTGCCTGGGCTCACGGCGCAGGCGCAGGGCATTTTGCGGCCCGATCGGCAGATCGAGCGGCTGGCTGTCCATGACGGCGAAGACCCAGGGTTCGGCGCTGCGCGCGCTGGCCGTCAGGATGCTGACCTGGGCGCCTGGCGCAAAACGCGCCGGCTCGGCCGCGATCATGGCCGAAAGCTGGAAAGGCAGGCTCAGCCGGTCCTGCGCACCGGGCTGCCAGGGCGCCGGCGGGCTGTTGGCGCTGAACACGATGCGCCCGATTTCGGGCTGAAAGTGCGCCGCCTGCTCACCGCGCGTGCGCTCGGAAAAACGCCTGGGCGACAAACCGTCGGGGCCGATTTCGCCCACGCTGGTCTGGGTGCGGCCAGGCAGCAAGAAGCTGCTGATGACCATGCGGGCCTGGTAGCGCTGCCCATCTTGCTGCCAGTCGATCTCGGCGCTGGCCGACAGCTCGAAGCCACGCGCCCGGCCACTGACCTGGTAGCTCAGCAAGGCCGATCCCGGCATCACCCAGTTCGGCCGAACCGCCGCCGTTGCAGGCACTTCAGGCGACGCTGGCAAGCCCTGCTCGACCGCGGCCGGCGCCGGCGGTGCGGGCGGTAAGGGGGTTGGAGCAGGAGCAGGAGCAGGAGCAGGAGCAGGAGCAGGAGCTGGGGCTGGTACGGGTACGGGTACGGGTACGGGTACGGGTACGGGTACGGGTACGGGTACGGGTACGGGTA